>CAYTVF010000303.1:0-3683 GCA_964441345.1 uncultured Desulfopila sp.
AAAAAAACTTCCTGGTAACCATCAGCAACGATGCCGAAATCCTCTATGGGGTTCGGTTTTTATGCTCGTTTTTCAACGAGATTTCCGACCATCAGATTACCCTTCTGCATATCTGCATCCGGGACAACAAAGATATGGCACAAACTCTTGGTCAGATGTGGAATGCACCCGGCGGCGCCATCGAGGCTAAACTGACCATCAAGGCCAGAAAATCGATCGACAAGGCCAAAGAGCTTCTCAGCCTGCACAGGATGTCGATCGACCAGGTGATGACCAAGACCTGTGCCGAACGGTACGGCAAGGTCAAGGATATTCTGATGGAAGGCGCCAAGGGTTACGATGCGATCGTCCTCGGCCGGCGGGCCTCCTACTCCCTGCAGTGGATGTTTGAACGGCCGGCCGAGGAAACGGCCCATGCCATCATCAGGGACAGCTGCTGCGCCACCCCCCTGTGGATCTGTCCCGAGCCGCTGCCCGGCCGGAAAAACGTGCTGCTCTGCGTCGACGGGTCGGAAAACTCCTATCGAACGGTCGACCATGTCGGCTTCATTGTTGCCGAGCAGGATCATCAGCAGATCGCCCTGCTGCATGTGGCGACCGGTGGTGACGGGAAATCGGCGGAGATTTTCGCCAGGGCCGATGCGATACTCCACGAACATGGGGTCGCCGGCGAACGGATCGGCCACCATTCAACCTGGGGCTTGACTGTGGCCGGAGCGATCCTCGGCGAGATTGAAAAAGGCGGTTATGCTGCAGTCGCCGTTGGACTGCATGGCGAGAAGCAGGGGCTGGCGAAAAACCTGAAACTGGCGGGCAGTACTACCGAAAAATTGATCAGCAAGATCGAAAAAGCCTCGCTTTGGTGTTGTCCGTAACACCCTGACAAAAGCACCCCCGGCGATTATCTCGACAGGGGTGCCGGCTTGCTGCATTATTTCAACACCACCTCTTTGTCGTTCAAAAACAACTTGCCGTCCCTGGTCTCCGCCGAGTGCTGAACGTTGTCGCCACTTTTGATAAAAAGACCGGTCTGCATTCCCGGATAGAGCGGCGCGAACAGCATCGGCGCGTCGCCAACCAGTTTTTCCGGCAGGCTGGCCGCCGACTTCAGAAAAAGGATGTCGAGCGCCAACTCCGGTTGATTGACCACCGGCATGAATTCGGCCAAGGTCATGTCTTTTTTCAGGCTTAGCGTTACATCGCCTTTAATCTCACCCTCAGGCAACTGCAGGTGCAGATCGGAGATCTGAAATTCCAATCCCTTGGTCAGTAATTTCTCCCCGGCCGCGACCAGCTGAAAGCCGATTGTGGCCATCTGTTTTTCCATGAGCACTTTCATTTTTTCAGGATCGTCCTTGGCATTGGCCATCTCGGCCAGAAAACCATTCATGGTCGCCGTGTACAGCTTCATGAACTCTTCAAAACGGCCGGCGTCGAGGCCGCTGACACCAAGCCGGGCAAAGATGTTGCCGATCTTCTCCGGTCCGGCCGTAATGCTGTCCGCCCCATATTCCGCCTTCGCCGACAGAGTATTCCGCTCCTTGTTATAGCTGAGGAGATAATCTACCTTCAGGTTAGCCAGTTCCATCTGATCGATATCGCCTTCCCCTTTCGCCTTGACGCTCTGCATGACAAAATGGGCCTGGCCGTCCCAGATATAGGAGGATATCCTGGTCAGGTCCGACTTCAGGGAAATACCGTTCATGGTAAGTTTGTCGGCAACCGCCATCCCCTCCCAGGACGCCTCGGAAGCGAATTTTCTGAATTCCTTGTCGCAGACGAGGGTAAAACTTCCCGGCTTGATGGTAAAAGTCTCCTGCTCCGCCTCGATTGCAAAGGCATCGACCGCCGTTGTCGTTGCAATTCCCCCGGTCATTTTATATGTCGTGGTGATATGCAGTGGGTCTTTGCCGGCAAGCTTGCCGGCGACAAAATCGGAATACCATTTATTTTTCTCAAGGCTTGTTTTTGTTACAATTCCGGAGAGTCCGTGCTCCGCGCGGTCGACAAAAACAACCTCATCGATATCGTACAGGGCCTTTAATCTGCCGAACTTGATCCGCCACTCGATTTCCGACGAACTGAACCCCCGGTCGTACCGCACTATCTCAACGCTGACATCGTGACCGGATTCGACATACACCTGGTTGAGATTGTTAAACGTTTCGCGGACAATCCGCTCCATGACCAGCCCGCAGATAAATGGCGAACCGAGCCCTGCAAGAATAAGAATCACTACAATACCGCCAACAATCTTCTTCATACTCTCTCCTTCACCTGGTCAGATCCACTTCGTTTCATTGAAAAAAGCCGCCCGTATCGGGGATCGGTCTCTCTTTGCCCTCTTCCCGAAACCGTGGTTCACCCTAGCCGGTATTTGCTCTCTACTCAACAATTTTCACACCATAATTGCAAACAGGATCGTTGCAAGAGGAGATATGGGGTCAAATCTTTAACCGTGACATATTCGTATGTCAAGATTAAAGATTTGACCCCACCACGGTGAGCAGCATGAAACAGTGGGAGAACCGCCCGGATTCCGGGATGAAACAGAGCACCCGGTCGCCGGCCTTGAGCCGCCCCGATTTCATCAATCCCTCCATCAGCAGATAGATCGAGGCGCTGCCGATATTGCCCACCTCGGCCAGGTTGGTAAACCACTTCTCATAGGGAATCTCGAACCCGGACTGCTTCATGCCCTGATAAAACCTGTCGCGGAAGTAATCGGAGGAGTAGTGGGGCAGATACCAGTCGATGGTTTCGGGGCGCAGGCCGCGTTTGCCGGCGATTTCCGGCAGAGCCCTGGCCATGGCGGTGTTGACGATATGTTCGTCGAGGAGTTTGACGTCCTGGCGCACGGCAAACGAATTTTCCGCGGCGGCGGCAAGGCTGCCCGCATCCTGCCGCCAGCCCTGCATCCGGCCATCGGAGAGCTTCCTGCCGCCGGCGTACATGCAGGTCGCGAGCTCACCGGCATAGGAGCGGTTTTCGATCCATTCCACCCGATAGCAGAGCCCGGCGGCGTTTTTCTTGCCCGAGACATAAGCGGCACCGGCGCCGTCGGAGAGCATCCAGCGGAGGAAATCGGCATCAAAGCCTAAAATCGGCTTTTTTTTCAGATCGGCCGCAGGCTCCGACTCGGCGGTGAAAAACCCGGCATTCATATAGGACGAGGCGATTTCCGAGCCGGTTGCCACCGCATTTTTCACGCAGCCGGAGGCGACATTCAGACAAGCATATTTCAGGGCGGTCACTCCCGCCACGCAGATGCCCGCCGTGGTCGCCACATCGCAGGGCGCAAGCCCCAGTTCGCCGGCAACCATCACCCCGTGGCCCGGCATCAAGAGATCGGGACTTGCCGAGCCGCAGCAGAGGCATTCGATGTCGGCGGTGGTAAAATCCACCGAGGGCTTCAGCCGTCGCACCGCCTCGGCGGTCAGCTGGGCATTGGTATGGGTCGCCCGGCCGGTTGCCGGATCGAGGGCATAGTAGCGGGTATCGATCTTGTTGTTGTTCAGGATCCGCCGTTTGGTCCGGGACGGGATGCCGCCTATCCGCCCGAGGACCTCTTCGATATGATCGTTGTCGACCGGTGCATTGGGGAGAAAGGAGGCTAAATCGTTGATGAAGATATCCATGCTCAGCTCTTATGTATATGGTGATGCAGTTGTTTCATGAGGTCG
>CAYTVF010000304.1:0-3665 GCA_964441345.1 uncultured Desulfopila sp.
TCTTTGCCCTGGTGGTTGCTGAGGGCGACGACGCTGCCGAGGCCGTCGTAGGCGTAGAAGAGTTCACGGCCTTCGGGGCGGTGCTGGTAGGTGTCGTTGCCCTGGGAGACGTTGTACTCTTGGCGGGTGACGATGCGTCCGTTTGACCGGTAGTAGGAGACTATTTTCTGGGCGTTCTCGCCGCCGATCTCCTGCAGGACTTCCAGGCCGTCGTAGAGATAGCTGGTGATCTCCTTTTCCCCCGCCGCTTTGTAGACCCGGCGGTTCATGGCATCGTAGCCGTAGGCGGTGGTCTCGCCGCCTGGATTGGCGAAGCCGGCGAGGAAGTTATCGGGATTGTAGCGGTAGCTGCTTAACCCTTCTTTGTCCTGTTTGCTGATCCGGTTGCCGTTCTTGTCGTAGGTATAGCGGATATCGCCCGCCTGCAGCAACTGGTTTGCCGCATTGTAATGGTAATCGATGGTGCGGTTGTCGTCGCTTTCGTTGATCCGGTTGCCGGCTGCATCGTAGACGTAACTGACTGAGGTCGGCAAGGGTTCTTCGGTTTTATGGTGGCCGTTTTTCTTGCCCTTGCCTTTATCGGTGCCATTGTTTTTTTGGGTCGTGATAACCTTGCCGACCCGCGGCGGATACTCGACATGGGTGAGGTGGTAGGCGGCGTCGTACTGGTAGCTGGTGGTGCCGCCGTCCTCCTCGGTCATGGTCAGTTTGTTGCCCACCGCATCGTAGGTGTAGGCAAAGGAGGCGAGCACGCCGTCTTTGGCGCTGGTGGTGGCCATTTTGACCAGCCGGTTGTCGTCGTCATATTCGTTCACCGTCTCGGTACTGTTGGGCAAAGCGGTGGAGATCACCCGGCCCATGGTGTCATAGTCGTAAGCGGTGACCTTGCCCTCCGGGTCGGTGAAGTCGGTCAACCGGTTCTTGGCGTCGTAGGCGTAGGTGAAGGTGCCGTTGTCCGGGTCGACCATGCCGATGCGGTTGCCGAGCAGATCGTATTGATAGTCGATTCGGCCGGTAATAGTGTCATCGGTGGCCAGGATCCGGCCGCGGGCGTCGTATTCGCGGGTTTCGGTGGTGGCCGCGTTGGCCATGCGGGTCATTCGGCCCGCCGCGTCGAAAGTGAAACTCTTTGTGGTGTTATCCGGATAACGGACCGTGGTCAGCCGGTTGCGGCTGTCGTAGAGAAAACTGACGACCGTGCCGTCCGGCTTATGCTTGGCGAGCAGGTTGCCGACCGGGTCATAGTCGTAGGCGGTAACATTGCCCAGGGCATTGCTCTGGCTGATGATGCGGTTGCGGGCGTCGTAGACATAGTCGATCGGGTTGCCGTTGCCGTCGGCTATCCGGATCAGGTTGCCCGCCGCATCGTAGACGCTGCCGGTTACCGCGCCGGTGGCGTCGGTTTTGGATATGGGCCGGCCGACCGCGTCATAGCTGAAGGAGGTGGTGTTGCCGTTCGCATCGCGCACGGCGATCTTCTGCCCTTTTAGGTCATAGGTGATGAGGGTCTCAAGGTTGCCGGGGACGGTCAGTTCCCGCACCGGCCGGTTGCGCTGGTCGTAACTGAAAGCGATCCCGGTCTGGTTGGGGAAGGTTTTTTCCACCAGGTTTTCGTTGCCGTCGTAACCATAGGCGATCGCGTTGCCAAGCGGGTCGGTCTCCTTCAGGAGGTTGCCGCGGCGGCTGTACTCGTAGCTGGTGGCATGGCCCAAGGCGTTGATTGCCTGGATCTTCTGCTGCAGCTCGTCGTAGACGAATGTGGTCTCCGCCCCGAGCGGATCGACGGTGCGCACCATGCGGCCCAGGGGGTTGTAGGCAAAGCCGGTGGTGGCGCCCAGTTCGTCGGTGACCGAGGTGATCCGGCCCAGGATATCAGAGGTCAGGCTGCGCCTGGTGCCGTCCGGATTGGTGACGGCGGCGAGCTGGCCGTATTCGGTATAGGAAAGTGTCGTGGTCTTGCCGTTTTCGTCGGTGACCGAGGCCGGCAAGCCCAGTTCGTTATAGCCGATGGTCCGGCGGTTGCCGTCCGGGTGGGTGATGGTGGTTAGATTGCCGCGGCTGTCGTAGGAGAAAGAGCGGGTCCGGCCCAGCGGGTCGGTGATCGAGGCCACCTTATTGAAGGTCGGCTCGTAGGTGAGCTCGGTTCGTTCCCCCAGCGCGTTGATCGCGGCGGTGACGTCGTTTTTATCGTTATAGTTGAAGGCGCTGATATTGCCATTCTCGTCCCGGACCGTCACCACGTTATTGTGGCCGTCGTAGGCGTAAGCGATCTCCGAGCCGTCCGGATAGAGGGTGCGCTCCAGTCGGTGGTTCTCATTATAGAAATGATGGGTGGTAAGGCCCAGCCGATCAATGACATGGGTCACCCGGTTTGCCGGATCGTAACTGTAGCGGAACTCGAAGCCTTCCTTGTCGGTCTCGCGGACGATCCGGTCCTTGTCGTCGTAGAAATACCGGTAGACGCCCTGCTGCGGGTCGCTGCGGCCGATCATCCTGGCCTGCTCGTCGTAGGTGTAGCCCCAGTTGTAGCCCATCGGGTCGGTATAGCCGGTCAGCTTGTCGCCGTCATAGGTGTAGCGATGGGTATTGCCCTGGGGATCGGTTATCTGATTGATAAAGCCATCGGCGTTGTAGGTCAGCGTGGTTTTCCGCCCGACCGGGTCGACGATCTCGGTCAGCCGGTCGCCGCTGCGGACAAATTGAGTGATATTGCCGTTGGTGTCGATATTCCTGGAGAGCGGGAAGATGCCCCGGCCGTTATGGACAAACTCGCGGACTCGGCCATGCTTTGTGACCAACTTCAAACCGCCTTCCATCTCTTTGATTTCGCTTGTATAACTGCCCTTGTCGGTCACCGGCAGGTAATGGCCCGCATCCTGCTCCTTATAAAGGATCGGGGCGCCCTCTTCGGTAAAGACTTTGACATAACCGGGGCCGAAATAGACGCTTCTGTCGAGCGGATAGGGATCGAGCGGATACATTGCCTCTTCCTGACGGGCCTCGGCGGCTGCCGCGGCGGCGTCGGTGGTTCGCTCGGCGAAAATTGCCTCGACGGCATCTTTATTCCGGTTGATGACGATGGTCGTTTGTTCACCCCGGACCACGTCGGCTGCCGCCGCTTCTGCGGTTGCGATGCTGCTTGCGGCAATGGCTGCCGCCTCCCCGGCCTTGGCCGAGGCCTCTGCCGCCGCACTCTGGGCGGAGCTTGCCGCGCTCTGGGCCGCCGCGGCCTGGGCCTCTGACTCGCTGCCGCCCACCGCCGCCTGCTGGGCTGCTGCCTGGGCCGCCGATCCGGCGCTTGCGGCCAGATTCGAGATCGACGAAGAGAGCGAATTGATGCTGCCGCTCACCCCGGCAATCTCGTTTGCCTGAGCCTGGGCGGCGGCCGCTGCGATCCTGGCGGTTTCCAGGGCATCGAGGGCTGCGGTTGCGGCACTCGCCGCGAGACCCGCCAGTTGTTCGGCCTGCTGCCGCAGATCCTCGGTCAGAATCTCCCGTTCTTTGATCAGCGGCTTGCGGCCGGCAACGATATTGGTGTCGTAATTGAAAAACCAGCTGCGGCCGAAGGATGACTTGAGCTCGGTCTGGTTGCTGCGGAATTGCCGGGAGATGGTGATGAGATCGCTTACTGCCTTGTAGTTCAGGTCTTCCGCCTTGTAGCTTTC
>CAYTVF010000305.1:0-3647 GCA_964441345.1 uncultured Desulfopila sp.
TGAACCACCTCAATTCGATAGAGCATTGCTCGCGACTGGCTGATTACCCCGACGTCGTCATTCAAACCAAGCTTCAGAAAAACCTGCACAATACTCCCTGTTCCCAGCAACAGATCAATAAAGTATTTCTCAATCTGATTGGCAACGCCCTTGAAGCGGTTCGCGAGGATGGTCTCATTCGGATTACCACCGAAAACTGTAAATTCACTCATCCGAAAACAAAAGACGCTCCCACAGCAGGCGGCGACGACTACATCAAAATAAGCATTGCCGACAACGGGCCGGGTATCTCCCAAAATAATCTGGATCATATCTTCGAGCCATTCTTTACGACAAAGACCATGGGGAAAAGCGGCACGGGTCTTGGCTTATCCATCGTTTGGAACTCAATTCAGGAGCACAAGGGTTGGATTGAGGTAAAAAATCTTCATCCGGGGATCATTTTCGAGATCTATCTGCCGGCAACCGAGGAAAAACTGAGCCGAAAAAAGCATCAAGCCATAAAACTCACAGCACTGGGCAATGGCGAGAAAATACTGTTGATCGACGACCAGCTTGAGCAAATTGAAACGGTAGAAAGAATGCTCACTCGTCTGGGATATACGGTGCATTCGGTAATAGGCGGCGAAAAAGGAATTGCATTTTTACAATCCCAGGAGGTGGACCTGGTTCTGCTGGATATGATCATGAGTACCGGTCTTAACGGCTGGGAGACGTATGAAAAAATTCTGCAAATCCGACCCGGCCAGAAAGCGATAATTATAACCGGGTATTCCACAACCGAGCATCTCTTGAAAGCCAAAACCCTGGGAATTTCGCAATTCTTGGAAAAACCGGTATCCTTGGCCAACTTGAATAGTGCTATCAGGAAAACGCTCTACCCCAACTGACTTTGTCATAAGTGGAGAACCCTCTACGTGTTAAGAGAGAAAAGACGATTCACCCGTGTCGAAATAAATTTGTTCGTTTCCATATATCTTTACCAGATTGAAACATACCGCACCGGCTGGTTGGCCAATATCAGTACCGGGGGGTGCTTTCTCCCTCTTGACGGAGAATTTACAGTGGGCGAAGAGTGTCATCTGACCATCACTGTCGGCGAGGGTCTCGAAACCGATACATTTTCCGTGTCAGGCCAGGTCGTCAGGATCGATTCCAGCGGTGTCGGGATTCAATTTCATAACGATTCCGAACAGCAAAATCAAAAACTTGAAAAAATAATAAGCCAGCATGCCAGTTCCAGCTAAGCATTCATCAATCGAGGAAGACGCAATGACCAAACCCACCACTCAGGATCTGCTGAAGAGAATCAACTACATCGAGGCCGATATCGATATCCAGAAACAGATCCTTTATTCGATCCCTTCCGAACAAACGGCCGAAATGGAAAAAACAATCGCTCTCATCGCCGCCAAAAAACAAGAAATCGAGACCTTGCGGCAACAGATCCAGGAGTCGGACCCCGAGGAGCATGCGAGGATAGTCGCCCTTGAAAAGACCATAGCCGAATTCAAGCAACTGGCAGCCACAAAAAAATTCACCTCGATCACCGGCAGGAACATCAACGAGCAATGCGTCCTGACCTTCTATGACGGCTCAACCGTGGAATGTTTGATCAAGGCCTGCGACGACAACGGCGATTGGACGGTCATCACCCTGGACGGCGAGCTGAAACAGTTTTCGCAGATGGTTGTCGCGGACAAGCCTGCCCCGTCGCCCATCCATTGACAGCATACCGGAGATCCGAATACTCGACAGGTTCAATGCCCGTTAAATAAACTCCGGATCGGTTACCTTAATCATCGCCAAGCCGCCCTGGATGTTCCGGGTATTGGTGAGCCCCCGGCCATTCAAGAAAACCTGGGCCTCGTACGAACGCGGCCCGGTGTCACAGAGCAGGAAGAACTGTTCGTCGCCGGGAATCTCCGCGACCCTCCGGCGCAGCTGGTCCTGGGGAATATTCACCCACCTGGCGGCGTACTTCTCTTTGAACGGTGCCGCCTCCTTCTCGCCGCGGATATCGAGAACCCTCGTTCCTTTATGGGCAAACTCGTACAGAAAGTCGGCGGCATCGACGGGGCGATTGCTGCCCGCCAGAACATTGTCCAAGGCATTGCCGGCATTGTTGATCACATCCATCGCCGAGGCGAAGGGGGGTGCGTATCCGGTCTCCAGGCTGCAGACCTCATCGACATCCACCCCGTGGCGAAGGAGGACGGCGATGGTGTCCACCCGCGACTTCACCGCGTCGCCGTTTTTCCCGGCCGCTTCGATCCCAAGTATTTTCCGCGAGTTCCGATCGGCAAGAAGAGAGATATAGAGCAGTTCCGCACTCGGATAAAAATGGGCATGATCGGCCTGAGCCACCACCGCATACACCGGATCGAAACCGGTTTCCCTGGCCTGCCGATAGGTGAGCCCGGCCTTGCTGATCCCCAGGGCGAAGAGCTTCAGGCAGAAGGTGCCGACCGTACCCTTGAAGTGACTCTGGCCGCCGCTGATATTGGTGGCGATGATCCGCCCCTGGCGGTTGGCGAGCGACCCCAGGGCCATCAGGGTGTTCTCGCCGCTGACCAGATTACGCACCTCGACACAGTCGCCGCCGGCGTAGATATCCGGATCGCTGGTCCGCATCCGCCGGTCGACGCTGATTCCCCCGGACGTCCCCAGGGCCAGCCCCGCTTCCCTGGCCAGCGCGGTATTGGGCCTGACGCCTGCGGCGAGCACCACGATATCGACGTCGATGGTCTTTCGCGACGTAGTTACAGTGAGTTGACCGCTCAGGTGGTTTTCGGCGATTGCCATGACCTTGGTCTCGAGCAGAAGACCCACGCCATGCCGCTCCAGCTCTTTTGCCGCGATGCGGGCGATGCATTTACCGAGCAGGGTCGGCAGCACCTGGTCCTCCATCTCGATCAGTGTGGTCTCGATGCCCCACAGGTCGGTCAGCGCTTCGGTTATCTCGAGCCCTATTGCCCCGGCGCCGATAACCGCGGCCCGGCCGATCTTGCCGGTGGCCATGAGGCCTTTGATGGTTTCGGCATCGTGCAGATCGGATACGGTAAACACCCGGGGCAGATCCGCACCGGCAAAAGGCGGGCGAACGGCCCGGGCGCCGGTCGCCAGGACCAGTTTGTCGTAGTCGAGATACTCCTCCGCCCCCGTTTCCAGGTGGCAGATCCTGATCCGTTTTTCCCGCCGCCGGATCTCCCGCGCCTCGACCCGGGTAAGGACCTTCACCCCCTTGCAGTTCGAAAAAAAAGCTTCATCGCGAAGAGCATGGGCGGTGGTTTTACAGAGGTCTTCGATATCGTTGATATCCCCGCCGACGTAATAGGGAATGCCGCAGCCGCCGTAGGAGATGATGCTGTCGCGATCGATAAGAGTGATCTCCGCCTCCGGATCAAGCCGCCTCAATCTGCAGGCCACCTTCGGGCCCAGAGCAACCGCCCCGACTATCACCACTTTCTTGCCCATTTCCCCACCTCCTGTGTCGATATTGAACGGAGTCCCGGCAGTGCGCCATGCCGGCTGCAACATCCGGTCATTGTAAATGGTTTTTAACTATTTAGTTTATTTCAACAGTATACACTTTGTTTGATTGGTTTCAGCTTCCCCCCCCCTTTCCGGGGGGGGGTGGGGGGGGG
>CAYTVF010000306.1:0-3637 GCA_964441345.1 uncultured Desulfopila sp.
AAACGAAGAAAGAATCATGGCGATCATGCTGTCCATCGAAAAACTGACAACCCAGGTCACCGAGGAAAAAAATCTCCTGAAAGGTGAGAAGGAACTTGTTGCCGAAGAAACGGAAAAGGTTCGGGCCAATATCGAAGTCATCAACAAGGGGAAAAAAGAAAAGGACATAGAGCGCAACGATCAGGCCGGCAAGATTAAAGCGGGAACCCTGCGCAAATACGATACACTTCGCCAGCGGCGCAATGGACTTGCCGTCATCAACGTGGTCGATGGCGTATGCCAGGGCTGTTTCATGGCGATTCCGCCGCAGCTTTTCAACAGGCTGCTGAGAGGCGACGAACTTTTCGATTGTCCCACCTGTCAGCGGATGATTCATTATGTTAGACCGGTTGAAGAAATAAACTGACCCGCGGCGAGGATAATTTTTCCCCTTTCTTCTTTTGCAGTTTGCAACTACACTGTCAATCGGAGCGGGTGCATGATCGCTCCGGTTTACACCGGAGAGGAAAGTCCGAACTCTACAGGGCAGGGTGGTTCGTAACACGAACGCCGGGCGACCGGGGGAAAGTGCCACAGAAAACAGACCGCCTGATTTATCAGGTAAGGGTGAAACGGCGAGGTAAGAGCTCACCGCTTCCATGGCGACATGGAAGGCACGGCAAACCCCACCCAGAGCAAGACCAAATAGGGAGATGTTTGAGGGCGGCCCGTCCGAGATCTCCGGGTAGGTTGCAAGAGGTGTTGAGCGATCAACATCCCAGTTAAATGATCGTGGCCCTTTGCGGGGTACAGAATTCGGCTTATAGCCCGCTCCTTTTTTCTGACACACGAGCAACAAACGCCACAGGTGACGACACTCACCGGACGATCACCGAACAATCATCGTAATGGCTCGATAATTTCCTGCAAAATCAATCGTATTCCAATCGTATTCCCATGGCACCTTCAGTCGCCGTCATCATTCCCGCCGCCGGATTCGGCACCCGGATGAATCTCGATCATCCGAAACAGTACCACCTGCTGGCCGGCATCCCGATTCTGGTTCGTACCGCCCTGGCCTTTGCCGACAACCCCCATATCGACCACATTGTGGTGGCTGTTCCCGCCGATCGGATCGAGCAGACGGAGATGATGTTCGGCCGGTACGGACTCATTTCCGCCAGGATGAAAATCATCGCCGGCGGACGCAGGCGCCAGGACTCGGTCAAGGCCGGCCTCGATACGCTCGACCGGGGAGATGCAATCGTCCTGGTCCATGACGGGGCGCGGCCGCTGGTCGGTGCTGAGATCATTGCCGGAATCTCCGCGGCCGTCCTGCGCGACGGCGCGGCAATTGCTGCCATTCCGGTCAAGGACACCCTGAAAAAGGGAACGGCCGACGGCCGCGCAGCGGGGACTATCGACCGGACATCCCTCTGGCAGGCCCAGACACCCCAGGGGGCAAGAAGAGATCTGCTTGAACGGGCATATATGATCAATGGCGACGCGGATGTTACCGACGAATCGTCCCTTCTGGAAAAGGCCGGCATCCCGGTAACCCTGGTGGAAGGTTCCGAAACAAACATAAAGATAACCCGCCCCGAGGATCTCATCCTGGCCGAGAAAATCCTCCGGCAAAAGAGCGTGCCGGCCATGCGTATCGGCCATGGCTACGATGCCCATCGTTTTGCCGATAACAGAAAACTCGTGCTCGGCGGCGTCACCGTCCCGCATAGCCAGGGTCTCGCCGGTCATTCCGATGCCGATGTTCTGACCCATGCCCTCTGCGATGCTTTGCTCGGCGCCCTTGGCGCCGGCGATATCGGCAAACATTTCCCCGACTCGGACGAAAAATTTGCCGGAATTTTCTCCATCACCCTGCTGGAACAGGTTGTCCGGCTTACCGCCGAAAAAGGCTATGTTCTGGCCAATGCCGACATCACCCTGGTCTGCCAGGCCCCCCGGCTCGCCCCCTATCTTGAAGACATGAAAGCATTACTTGGCCGCACCTGCCAGGTCGATCCCGCTGTCATCAACATCAAAGCAACCACAACTGAAGGAATGGGCTTTACCGGCAGAAAAGAAGGCATCGGCTGCCATGCCGTCGTCCTCCTTCAGGCATGATATCATAAAGGACCACCCATGACCGTACCCATTAACCGCGAACGACTCGCCGCAACATTTACCGAACTGTGCGAAATCAGCAGCCCCTCCCGCAAAGAAGGGGCGATTGCCGCATATCTGAAAAAGGCTCTGGCCGAACTTGGCGCCGATTCCATCCACGAGGACGATTCCGCCACCCGAACCGGCTCCGAATCGGGCAATCTCATCGCCCGCTTTGCCGGAAACCAGCCGGACCGCGAAGGCTTGTTTTTTTCCTGCCACATGGACGTGGTCGAGCCGGCCATGGGCGTCCAGGTTGTCAGGAAAGGCGACATTTTTACCAGCAAGGGCGAAACCGTTCTCGGCGGTGACGACAAAACCGGCATCGCCGCCGTTCTTGAACTGCTTGCCATGCTCAACGAAAACAACACCCCTCATCCGAAGATTGAGGTGGTGATTACCACGTGCGAGGAGATCGGCCTTCTTGGCGCCAAGAACCTCGATTACAAAAGGCTTGAAACCCCCTATGGCTACGCCCTGGACTCTACCGGCATAAACCACGTGGTCATCGGTGCGCCTGCCGCCAATAAAATCATGATCGAGGTGAAAGGGCTTGCCGCCCACGCCGGCCTTTGCCCGGAAGCAGGAATAAACGCCTTAGCCCTTGCCGCGTCAGCCCTGACCAACATCCGGCTGGGCCGGTTGGACGATGAATCGACCTGCAATTTCGGCATCATCCAGGGCGGCATGGCAACCAATATCGTCCCGGAAAAAATCACCCTGAAGGGGGAGGTTCGCAGCCATTCGAAAGAAAAGCTCAGCCATTATACCGAGGAGATATTCGCAACCTTCCAGAAGACGGTGAACGACTGGCAGGGTGGGCCGGCGACCGGCGACCATCGCCCTTCGGTTGCAATCAGCATCGTCGACGACTACCCGCCCTTATCGCTCACCGAAGATGCCCCGGTCGTCAAAAGGATTAAAAAGGCGGCCGGCGACTGCGGCAAGGATCTGCGCTATATCGTCGCCGGCGGCGGCAGCGATGCCAATATTTTCAATGGCTTCGGATTGCCAACGGCGATCATAGCCACCGGGATGAGCAAAGTACATACCGTCGACGAACAACTGGATCTGAGTGATCTGGTCAGCTTGACCGAATTGCTCCATGCCTTGGCTCTTACCTGAGTTTTTGGCCGGGTCGGGGCGAGTTTTCCCGGGCAACTCCATCTTTCTTGTTGAATTTAGGCAATACTTGTTATAGATTTCGGGTTTTGGGTCATCCAAGAAAGGCACAGAGATTATTTCTTTGTGCCTTTACCTGTTTACAGATAACCAAGGACACACTTCAGGACACACTTCAGATGTTACAAGAACACAGCAGGAAATCGTCAGACGGACGCCCCACCCACGAATGCGGGGTTTGTGGCATTTATAATCACCATGATTCCGCCAAACTGACCTATTTCGGACTCTACGCCCTGCAGCATCGGGGCCAGGAGAGTGCCGGAATTGTAACATCGAACGGCACCGCGGTAAAAATGCACAAGAGCATGGG
>CAYTVF010000307.1:0-3636 GCA_964441345.1 uncultured Desulfopila sp.
GAGATCCTCCTTATTCGTTGCAAAATCGACGATGCCGTAGGTGCAGTACCGGTCCACCTCGCCTGCGGCATCTGGGGAACGCTGGCCGTGGCCCTGTTCGGCGACCCGGAACTGATCGGCACCGGGCTGAGCCTGACGGGCCAGCTCCTGGCGCAGCTGAAGGGTATCGTCGCCGCCTTTTTCATGGCCTTTCTCCTGCCGTATCTGGTCTTTCGGCAGATAAACAGATTTTTCCCCTTCCGGGTCGCAGCCGAGGACGAACATAACGGCCTTAACTATTCCGAACACGGGGCAACGACTGAGCTCGTCGAACTCTGCCAGGCGATGGACCGGCAGGTGGAGTCGCGCGATCTGTCGATGCGGATGCCGGTTGAACCTTTTACCGAGGTGGGTCTGATCGCTACCCGCCACAACCAGATCATGGACTCCCTCGAAACCGCTTTATCCCATACCGAGGCCGTGGTCAAACTGGCCAAGGATGCCATCGTCACCTTTGCCCGGGACAGTCTTGAGGTCATCAATATCAACCCTAGCGGCAGACTGATGTTCGGTCTGGTCCACTCTCCACCCGGCGCCAGGCTTCATCTCTCCGATCTCTTTGCGCGATACGATCACCAGCAGGAACAGCTCAGGCTGTGGCGCGGCGAAACCATCGAAACCCTGGGCCGCAGAATGAGCGGCACCTCTTTTCCCATGCAGGCCGTGATCACCGAAGCCGGCCGGGGAGAAAACACCTTTTGCATCGGCACCTTCAGGGATATCACCGAATTGCGGGAACGGGAGAGATCGCTGCGGGAATCGGAGTTGCGATACCGCGACCTGTTTGAAAATATCGGGATAGCCACCATCATGATCGAGGCCGATACCATTCTCGCCATGGTCAATCACGAAACCGAACTCCTCTCCGGTTATTCCAAAGAGGAGATGGAACGGAAAATGAGCTTTCTGGAACTTCTTCCGGAGTCCGAAACAGCGCGGCTGCTGCAGTATCACACCCTGCGCCGGACAGATCCGCAAGCTGTAGCAAATTCATATGAGAGCAAGCTGCAGGACCGCCACGGCCGCATCAAACCGGTGTATGTCAATGTCTCGGCAATTCCCGGCACGGACCGGACGGTGGCGACCATTATCGATTTGACCGAGCTTCGCCTCACCCAGAACTCCCTGACCAGGGAACGGGCTTTCTTTCTCCAGCTCTTCGATGGTTCATCGCAGGCCATTGTCGCCCTGAATAAGGAGCGGCGAATAATGAATGTCAACAAAGCCTTTGAGCAGCTGTTCGGCTTTCGGGAGGAAGACATCCAGGGAAGGATCGCCCGGGAAGTAATCGTACCCAAGGACCGGATAGAAGAAGTTGAGGTGATCAGCAAGGCCGTGCTTGGCGGAAATCTCATCAAAAAGGAAACGGAGAGACAGCACAGGGACGGCAGGCTGATCCCTGTTTCCTTGCTTGGCTTTCCGATCAAGGTCGACGATGCCCTGGAAGGACTTTTTTACATTTATGAAGATATCTCCGAGCGGAAGGCCTTTGAGGAACAACTCTACAAGCAGGCTTTTTTCGACGGTCTTACCGAAGTTCCCAACAGAATCCTGTTCATGGAGCGGCTCAATCGAGCGCTCGAACGAAAAAAACGGCGGGCGGAGTTCTGTTTTGCCGTGCTTCTTATCGATCTCGACCGTTTCAAATGGGTAAACGACAGCCTCGGCCATCTGACCGGCGACGAATTGCTGCAGCAGGTTTCCCGGCGCTTCCTTTCCTGTGTTCGATCGGGCGATACCGTCGCCCGGCTCGGCGGCGATGAATTTGCCATCCTGATCGAGGAATTCGACAAATCGTCGCAGATCATCGAAATTGCCAACCGCCTGCAGAAAGAGGCGCAAACGGTTTTTTTCATCGGCAGCACCGAGGTCCACATCAGTGCAAGTATCGGCATTGTCCTCAACACCGCCGCCTACGACTCGACCGAAGCCATTCTGCGCGATGCCGACATCGCCATGTACCGGGCCAAGGATCTTGGCAAGGCGCGGTTCCAGTTATTCAACCGCAAGCTTCATCAGCAGGCGTCGGAGGCGCTCCAGCTGGAAAACGACCTGCGGGAGGCCATAACCGGAGGCCACCTTCGGCTCTGCTATCAGCCGATCATTGCCATTCCCGGCAAAAAACTGATCGGTTTCGAGGCACTGGTCCGCTGGCTGCATCCCGACAAGGGTATAATCGGCCCGGATAAATTCATTCCGATAGCGGAAGAAACGGGGCTGATCATCCCCTTGGGCGAGTGGGTCCTGGCGGAGGCCTGCCGGCAGCTGAAGAGCTGGCAGACAACGCTGCCCGGAGCAGGTCTCTTGAAAATCAATGTCAACATCTCCGCCAGACAATTCCTCCAGAACGACCTGGTGGCGACCGTGCTGCACCATCTTAAGCAGACCGGACTCGACCCCCATTGCCTGAAACTCGAACTGACGGAAAGCACCATCATGGAGAGCGGGCACCATTCGGTCGAACGGTTCAATCGGCTGAAAGATACCGGAGTGAAACTGGCGATCGACGATTTCGGCACCGGCTACTCATCGCTTTCCTCGTTGCAGCAACTGCCCATCGATGAACTGAAGATCGACCGTTCCTTTGTCGACAGGCTCGATAAGTGCGACCAGAGCAAGGCCATCGTCCGGACGATCATCGCCCTGGCCCGGACGCTCGGCATGGGCCTTGTGGCGGAAGGCGTGGAGAAACCCGAGCAGCTCGCCTGCCTGGAATCGATGGAGTGCGACGCCGTGCAGGGTTATTTGTTTTCCCCCCCGGCCCGGGCCGAAAAGGTGCCGGCAATCGTGGCGGGCTTTCAGGCCGGCTGACGGTGCACCACATCATTTGCCCTTTTTTTCCAGAAACAGGCGCATGAGCGGCGCACTGGTGATACTCGTCACCAGTGCCATGATAATGATGGCGACAAAGACCGATTGATTTATCAGCCCGGCGTCGTAGGCCAGCGTGCCGAGGATCATTTCCATGGCCCCTCTGGCATTGAGACCGAAACCGACCGCCAGCGACCTCCGCGTCGACATCCCGCCCAGACGAGCGCCGAGCCCCGCCCCGGCAACCTTGCCGACGAACGCGATGAGCAGGATCAGGGCCACCACCGTCAGGTCGAAATGCTCGACGAAATTCACCTTCAAGCCGATGGAGACAAAAAAGAGCGGGGCAAAGAAACTGGTGACGAACTGATGCATGATCTCCCGGGCCTGCTCGCGAAAATAGACGGAATCGCCGATGGCAAGTCCCGCGATAAAGGCGCCGAGGATGGCGTGGATATGGATATATTCGGTAAACGCCGCGCAGAGCAGGCAGAGGCTGAGACTGAAGGCCAGGACCCCGCCCGGCCAGCTCAGCTTGGTCTGAATCCAGGGCAGGATGCGATTGAGGACAAACCGCCCGACGACAAGCATGAAAACGGCAAAAGCGGCAATGGAGACCATACTGTTCACCGCACTGATGCTGCCGCTGCCGTTGTTCTGGCTCACCAGGGACAAAATAAAGGAAAAGACGATCCAGCCGACCACGTCGTTCAACACTGCCGAAGCGATGATCACCGCGCCGATTTCGGTCTTCAGCAGCTTCATGTCGAGCAGAATCCTGGCGAT
>CAYTVF010000308.1:0-3633 GCA_964441345.1 uncultured Desulfopila sp.
CAGCTGGAACGGCTGCAGATCAATCCGGTCTGTGCCGATCAGGAAAAAGAGCAGATCTATGACCGCAAAGGGCCGACCTACCATATTCCTTTCAGGCCCGAACCGGCGCCGGCCGAGCTGCTTACCCGAACCGACAAACCGAAGGTGGCGATTCTGCGGGACGAGGGGTCCAATTCGGACCGGGAAATGACCTCGGCCTTCTATCTCGCCGGTTTTGAGCCCTGGGATGTCTGCATGAACGATCTTCTCGCCGGGACCGTAAATCTCGACGATTTCCGCGGCCTGGCGGCGGTCGGCGGCTTCTCCTACGCCGACGTCCCCGACTCGGCCAAGGGCTGGGCGGCGACCATCCTGTTCAACCCCCGGTTGCGGAAGATGTTTGAGGAGTTCTACCATCGGCCCGACACCTTTTCCCTGGGAAGCTGCAACGGCTGCCAGCTTTTCGGCCTGCTCGGCTGGGTGCCCGAGCCGGGGCTCGCCGCCGAGCGTCAGCCGCGGTTTATCCGCAATGTCTCGGGACGCTTCGAGTCCCGCTGGACCACCGTCAGGGTCGAAAAAAGTCAGGCCATGATGCTGAAGGGCATGGAAGGACTGGTCTTCGGGATCCATGTCGACCATGGCGAAGGTTTTCTTCATTTCCCCGACCGGGCAATTTTCGACAAAGTCAAAGCCGGCGGCATGACCCCGCTCGTTTATGTCGACGACGATGGCCAGCCGACGGAAAAATATCCGTTTAATCCCAACGGTTCACCGGCAGGTCTGGCCGGGCTTTGTTCCGCCGACGGCCGCCATCTGGCGCTGATGCCCCACGCGGAGCGGGTCTTTCTGCCCTGGCAGGCCCACTACCTGCCGGAAGAGCTGAAGGGGCTGCAGGTCAGCCCCTGGATGCAGATGTTCAGAAATGGTTATGAGTGGTGCCAGACGAAGGCGGTTTAGCGGTACATGGCGTGTCGTGTCGGTTCTCCCGGTGCGGCATTGCCAGTCAGGATTTGCCCTGCGGTTTCCTGGTCATTTGTTTTTCCAGCATGATCTTTAAAATCGTTTTATCCGCATGAGCCATGCCGTCATGGCTCAGCGCCCCCATGTTCTGGATGGTCTTCCGGGTTGAATTGCCAATAATTCCATCGGTATCCTTGACATTCACCCCGTGCAGGGAGAAGAGGGCGGCCTGCACCGCCGCCCCTGCCGCGGTATTCAGCTTGATGGCGCAGCCGGCCTTGGCGCCGTCGCAGATCACCCCGGCCAGGTCCTCGAGAATGTTCTTGATTGCCCCCTCCATGTGGTGCACATCGCCGCCGACCAGATAGGTGATGCCCGCCGTGGCACCCGCCCCCGCCGCAACCGAGCAGCCGCACACCGCCGAGAGGCGTCCGGTATGGGCCTTGACGTAGGCGGTGATGATATGGCTGAGGCCGATGGCCCGCAGCACCGTCTCCCGGTCATGGTCGATGAAGTCCTTCATGGCCCAGATCGGCAAGATGGCGGTCAGGCCGTGGTTGCCGCTGCCGGCGGAACTCATGGCCGGCAGCTTCGCTCCGCCCATCCGGGCATCCGCTGCGGCCGAGGTGAGCCGGCGCGCCGAAGAGGACATATCCTTCACCATCAGTTTCTGTTTAATCAGTCGGTCGATGGCCTTGCCGATCCCGAGACCGCTGCCGTGTTTCAACCCGTATTCGGCTAGCGCCAGGTTATGATTCACCCCGACCTCCAGGAAGTCGAGATCGCTGTCGTCAAGCTCCGCCGTCAGGTCGAGGATCTGTTCCAGGGTCAGCTCGCGCAGCCAGGCCTCGAGCTCGGCCAAAGTGCGCTTCCCGCCTTTCTTCTGCGCCCGGTCGAGGAGAGGGGAGTCGGTAATCTCCTCGCCATTCAGCCTCAGACCGACGATATTGTTATGGAGGTCGACGATCAGCGACTCGGCAACGTTTTCCCCCGCGACGAGTCTGGTCCGCACATAGAGACCGACCTCATCCCTGAGGTTGACCTTTACCCGGTTTTCCGCCAGCAAGGTTTTGGCCTTGGCAATGGTTTCATCGGTGAGGCTTTCCAGGACCTCGAGTCCCCGGTCCGGGTTGCCGCCACAGGCGCCGAGGGCCGCGGCGGTATCGAGGCCGATCATGCCGCTGGTCCCCGGGATGATCACCGCCAAACCGTTTTTATAGATATTGGGGTCGATCCAAATCTCGATGGCATCGAACTCCTTTGCCGGCAGGAGGGTGGCTGCCGCCGCCGCGCCCAAGGCAATAGCCACCGGTTCGGTGCAGCCGAGTGCCAGGGTGACCTCCATCTCCAGGATGTCTTTTACCGTAAATTGCATATTTTTCTCATTTGCTCCTTGGTTCCGTCATCTGTTTTTACCGGGCCAGGATGAATTCGATCTCGATGGGCGAGCCGAGCGGCAGGGCGGCAACCTGCACGGTGCTTCGCGCCGGAGGGGCTTCGGGGAAATGACTGCCGTAGGCCTTGTTGACTTCCTGGAAGTCGGCGAGATCGGTGAGAAAGATCGTCGTCTTGACGGCCCGGCTCAGCTCGGTTCCCGCCTCTTTGGCGATGGCGGCGGCGTTTTTCAGAATCTGATGGGTTTTTGCGCCGATATCCCCCTCGACCATCCTGCCGCTTTGCGGATCGATCGGCAGTTGACCGGAAATAAACAGCAGGTCGCCGGTACCGATGGCCTGGGAGTAGGGGCCGATGGCGGCTGGGGCGTCGCTTACGGCGATGATATTGCGGATCATGTTAAGCCTCTTCCTGTAGAGATGGGGTGGTTGTTCTGATTTTTTTTAAGTAATTATAGACGGTAAATCTGGTAACACCCATCATCCGGGCGACCTGTTCGACTGCTCCTTTGAACTGGAAAATGGAGTTATCCTCAAGAATGGTAATACATTGGCATCGTTCCTCGACATTCATGGTCGAGGGATGTTTGCCTATCTCCTTTGCCGCGTGGTGCAGAAGCGCCTCAACCGTCTCGCCGGGCGAATGGGCGAAGGTTTCGGCGGAGGGGGGCGAGCCGTTTTCCGGCAGGTTGATGAAAGGCGTCAGGGCCTGGCTGGCATTATAGAATTCGGTCGTATCGAAATTGATGCACAAAGCGGCCACGGGCCTGCCGGCGGTGTCCCGGAACAGGGTTGTGGTCGATTTGAGGGCTTTGCCGTCCCTGCTGGTCGTTTTATAGTTGTGGGTGTCTTCGCCCCTGCCGGAGTTTTTCCTGATCATTTTAATCAGCAGATCGGTGGCGGGAGCGCCGGGCTTTCGATGGGTGACATCGCCCCGGATATACACCAGGGAATGGGACAACTCGGTCAGATCGTGCACGCATGCTTCACAGTTTCTCCCGAACATGGCGACAATTGCGTCGGCCATACGTTGCAGGTTGTGGAGAAGGCATTCTTGGTCGGTCATGGCTGTCTGCGGTTGCTTGGGGTTTTCGGCGGTGGTTATGTGAATATGCACTTATTCTGACCGTTGATCGAGCACGTGTCAATGAAATAATTTTGAAATATTCAAATATTGTTGAATTGGCGCAGGGAAGAGGGATCGATAAGACCTTGAACAGAGAATGAATCTTATTACTCATATTTAATTATCGATGAGAATTCCTTGATATTTTTTAAATCCGTGACGATAATAAAATGA
>CAYTVF010000309.1:0-3623 GCA_964441345.1 uncultured Desulfopila sp.
CTACCCCCCTCCCGCAAGGGGAGGGGGAACTTTGTCCATAGAGCTGAATGGATACGTTCAATCAAAGGATCAGTTGGAGTCATTGGCTTCCGCAAGTAAATCGCGTATAATCGCGTATGATCGAGCCGGGATCGTCAATGGAAACGTGAATGGACGATGAGGATATTGCAAGGCAGATGCTCGAGGATATACTCCATATCATGGGTAAAAATACGATCCATCAGCCCGTACCTGCTGTCCGGCGAATTTATCGCCAAAAGATTGGTCCCGCGGTCTTCGGCAAATTTGCGGATCATGAACCCCGGCCGGCCGAAAAGGACCGAGTTGACCACATGCATTCCTCCGGAGTTGCAGCAGGCGGCTTTCTTCCGGATATTTTCCTGCGCTTCATCTAAAAGCTGTTCCTTCACCAGATCCCGCTCGTTGGTCGTGCTGTCATCCGACAGAGCCATGGCCAGACCGGCCGGATCGACCTCCTTGACGATACAGATCTCCCGGGCAGCCAGATGGCTACCGAAATAGAATGCGGTATCGAGGGTATGGATTGTTTTCGGGTGGTCGACACAGTCGACCATGATGTTATGAAAGGTGCTGCCGGCCACCCGCGGGTCGGTCAGCAGCAGGAGGGAGCATTTAGCCCTTCGGCTGAGCCCTCTCGCCACCGAGCCGAGATAATAACGGAACATCGTTTCCTGCCGCAACGCCCCGAGAACCAGAAGATCGACCATGTTCTCCTTGCAGGTTTTCAGCAGTGCGGACACCGGATCGCCATTCTGCCAGATTATCCCGGCCTCCCGGCCGATTCCCGCCCTGCCACACATCTCGCTCAGCGCCGCTTCCTTGCCGGCGGTCCGCTTGCCGACATGGATCAGCAGCAGCGCCGCGTTGAACGTATGGGCCAGTTGCCGTGCCTCGCTCAGCACCGCCTGCAGTCTCGGGGAAAAAGCGACCGCCACCGCTATGGTCTCGAACGGGTAAGGCAGTCGGCCTTTTAATCGGTTATGGTCCATCGCATGCTCGGGTTGAAGTTGAATGCTGCTCTTTACCGGCGGCTCCCCGTCCCAGCCCGCGGTTCGGCGTTCACCGCCCGGGGCATGCCCGCCAGATCGAGGAAAACACTGATAATGAAGAGCAGCAAAATGGGATAACTGACAGTCATTACCCGCGCGATCTCGCTATAGGAGGTGATGGTCAGGAGCGTCATCACGGCGGTGATCGAAAAGACCCCGGCCAGGGTCGAGATACTGAAAACCGTCATCGGCGCCAGGCGTTTCCTCCTGATGCCGCACCAGAGATTGCGAATGAAAACAAGGATGGCGATTACGGAGAGATACGGGACAAGGAGTTGATATACCCAGCCGATCTGTCCGAGAATCCGGGTTTTCTCTTTGTTCAGGTGCGTTAAAAATCGCGCGGAATCGGGCAAGGGGACGTTCTTGGCCTGGAGGATGGTTTCCCCGGTGACCACGCTGAAGAGGTCTATTATCTCCGACGGCGCGGTACTCCTGAACGGTGCGGCGGAGGCGTTGAAGCCCTCGAATACGACCGTCTTTTTAAGAACCGAATACATTGTCGGCAGGATGAGCTTATTGAATTCCATATGCCAGGTGGGCACAAGCGAGGTAAAACGCTGTCGGCAATCGAGTTGCCCGGCGTCGCAGGCGGCGTCGATCTCGGCCCCCATCTGCCGGTAAAATTGCAAGGCCGCCACGCCGGAGGTATGATATCCGGCCGCGGCAACGGCATCGCGAAACGCCCAGATGAAAAATGCCGCCGGAATGTCATTGTTGCCGCTTAAACTCTGCCAGCCTTCGCCGATTCGCCCTTCGAGGTGCTTTTCCACTTCCCGGAAGGCTGGGCTGACCGCATAGGCCTTTTGCCGCGCATCCCGGACCACGGGAAAAAACTGGCGTTCTTCCGCCGACTTGATCCGCAGCAGACCGCCGTAGGCAGATTTGAATTCATCGCTGGTGAGCTCGATAACATCCGGAACCCCGTACTTCATCATGTTGACCTGCTGCAGGACCAGGATCGTCCCCTGCAGGAAGACGAAGGGCAGCAAACACAGCAGCAGGATCCGGCCGAATTGCTTCTTGCCCGCCATCGCGGCGGTAACGAGGGCAAAGAGCAGGACAACGGCAATGGAAGGCGCGATGAAAATGGACTCATCCCTGGTGATCCAGAAAAGACTTAAAGCCACCCCCAGCCCAATCGACCACGGCAGCACCTGCCTGAAAGACTCAGTTGAGCGGATGGCCATGCCGATCAGACAGCCGAGCACCATCGTCGCCAGCGGCGGGTAGATCGCCAGTTGAAAGATCCGGCCGACAGCCGGATAACTGAACGAACCGGGATTGCAGAGCAAAATCGCAAACGCCGCCAGCAAAAGGTATCTATTCCTGACAATCGGCCGGATGGCCAAGATAACGACACAGCATGAAAGCGCCTGCAGGAGCTGTTGAGAGGCCAGCAGAGGCAACGCCAACCAGTTGCTCAGGGCGATAAAGATCGGATAGAACGGTTCCTTGATCAGGGTCAGCTGGTTGTAATCGCCCAGCCATTCACCGCTCAAAATGGCGTGGGCATGGCGGATGAAAAGCAGATCGTCATGGGGGGTAACGGTCACCATGACGTGGTAGGCCCGGGTCAGCCACAATTTCAGGCAGAACAGCAGAAGGCAGGTGAGCCAGAAGGCCTTCGTTGAAATATCTCTGGTAACTTTTTCCAAAACGTTCGTTTTCCTTGTTGCAAGTGATGACCGGCCGCAGCCGGTTTCTTTGAGATCGAGATCGATTTCCCCGGCTGTGGAATCTGCCGGAACGGTAAGCGGCTGTCGAAGTCGTTGCTGCCACCAGCTGCTGCTATTGCTTGGTGCCCGGCTCCGTCATATAGCGGGAGAGGTAGAGCGCCTGGATGACGACGAACACCATGGTCATGCCAAGCATGCCGAAGAGCTTGAAGTTGACCCAGGTGTCGCGGTCGAAGTGGCTCATGATATAGAGGTTGGCCGCGCCCATGCCGAGAAAGAACAGGACCCAGCCGAGGTTCAGCCGCCGCCAGATCTGCTTCGGCAGGGTCAGGTTGGCGCCCATCAGCCGTTCGATGGCGGTCTGTTTGCCAAAGAGCTGGCTGGCCAGAAACGCCGCGCCGAAGAGCCAGTTGATGACGGTAGGCTTCCACTTGATGAACTGTTCGTCCTGAAGATAAAGGGTCAGACCGCCAAAGACGATAATGATTACCAGGGTGACGAGCTGCATCGTGACCACCTTGCGCGTACGGAACCAGGAGATGGCGACCTGCACCAGGGTGGCGGCGATGGCAACGCCGGTTGCGACATAGATATCGAAAAACTTGTAGGCGATGAAAAAGGCCAGTACCGGAAAAAATTCAAAAAGGAGTTTCATGGGCAATAAAATGTGGCGGATACCGGAAGGTTCGCACTCCCGCAATCCTCTTAAGGTTGTTGTTGCCGGGCATCAGGGCTTTGAGACACAGCGTAAGACATCCCCCAATCTATATCAAGAGGGCTTGAATCGCAAGTATCTGAAGAAAGAACGCGGAACTTTGCGGGATGGTTGCCGCACGCCTTGAAGTGGAAAATGGTGATGTGCGATCATCCATGA
>CAYTVF010000310.1:0-3603 GCA_964441345.1 uncultured Desulfopila sp.
CAATCCAGTAGGCGTACATCTTGGCCACCGCATAGGGCGAACGGGGATAAAACGGAGTCTTTTCGGTCTGCGGGATTTCCTGCACCTTGCCGTACAGTTCGGAGGTGGAGGCCTGGTAAAAACGGGTTGTCTCGGTCAATCCGAGAATTCGGATGGCCTCGAGTACCCGGAGCGTCCCCAGCGCATCGGAATTGGCGGTATATTCGGGCTCTTCAAACGAGACGGCAACATGGGACTGGGCGGCGAGATTGTAGATCTCATCCGGCCGGACCTTGCCGATGATGTGGATGAGGCTGGAGGAGTCGGTCAGATCGCCATGGTGCAGGATGAATTTGCGGTTGCCGACATGGGGATCCTGGTAGAGATGGTCGATCCGGTCGGTGTTGAACAGCGAGGCGCGCCGCTTGATCCCGTGGACCTCGTAGCCCTTGTTCAGCAAAAACTCTGCCAGATAGGCGCCATCCTGCCCGGTTATCCCGGTGATTAAAGCTTTTTTCATTTTCCGATACTCTCTTTATAGATGATTATTATTGCCGTTTTTCCTGATCGAGCGGCCGCGGCCGATGCCGTAGTAAGCCAGGCCCATGGCCTCGACCCTGGCTGGATCGTACAGATTGCGGCCATCGAAGATGACTTTGTCCTTCAGTTCAGCCAGCAGGTTCTTGAAATCGGGCACGCGGAAACTCTTCCACTCGGTGACGATGGCCAGGGCGGAAGCGCCGTGCAGGGCGGCCTCTTTGGTGCCCATCAGGGTGAAGTCGTCACGGTGATTGCCGTAGATGCGCTGGGCCTCCTCCATTGCCTCCGGATCGTAGGCCTGGACTTTTGCGCCGGCCTTCCACAGGGACTCGATCAGGACCCGGCTGGAGGCTTCCCGCATATCGTCGGTATTGGGTTTGAAGGAAAGTCCCCAGACGGCAAAGGTCTTGCCGGCAACACCTTCCGGGTAGAAGGAACAGATATGTTCAAACAGCTTCTCCTTCTGCTGGTAGTTGACGCTTTCCACCGCCCGCAGGATCTGCGCCTCATAGCCGATCTCCCGGGCCGATCGTTCGAGCGCCTGGACATCCTTGGGAAAACAGGAACCGCCATAACCGCAACCGGGATAGATGAACTGGTAGCCGATCCGGGAATCGGAGCCGATCCCCCGTCTGACCTGTTCGATATCCACTCCCATCCGCTCAGCCAGATTGGACATCTCGTTCATGAAGGAAATCTTGGTGGCCAGCAGGCAGTTGGCCGCATATTTAGTGAATTCCGCACTGCGCACATCCATGATCATGATCTTGTCATGGCTGCGGCTGAAGGGCTCGTAAAGCTCGCGCATCCTCTCTTCGACTACGTCGGAGTCGCTGCCGATGATGATTCTTTCCGGCCGCTGGCAGTCGTCAAGGGCCGAGCCCTCTTTCAAAAATTCTGGATTGGAGGCGACATGGAGGGGAACATCGAGTTTTCTTTCCCGGAGGATGGCGGTCATATGGGCGCGAACCTTGTCGGCGGTACCGACCGGCACGGTGGATTTGTCGATGATGATCTTGCCCTCGGTCATATGTTTGGCGATAATCCCCGCCACCGCCAGCACATACCGCAGATCGGCACTGCCGTCGTCATCCGGCGGCGTCCCGACGGCGATGAACAGCAGCTCGGCATGCTTGACGCCCTTTTGCGCGTCGGTGGTGAATTCCAGCCGCTTCTTCTCGTAATTGGTCGACACCAGTTCGGCCAACCCTGGTTCGTAAATGGGGATAACCCCGTTTTTCAAACCTTCGATCTTCTTTTCATCAACATCGACACAACACACGTTATGCCCCACATCGGCCAGCACCGCCGCCTGCACCAGACCGACGTAGCCGACCCCAAACACCGTTACATTCATGAGACCCTCAACAAAGAAAAAATTTACAATTCAGACATTTTTAATTTTTTAATTCCTTTTTTAATATAGCAAAAGTAGCCCAGCATAATAGCCACAAGGACAAAACTAATCAACCCTGACCACCGTCTCCACTCCAAAAAAAAACTCAGGCAAACAGGGGAGATTTTAACGTGCATTTGCAATTTTAGTGTTTATAGATGTCACCTGCCGATTGTCCATGCCGTAAGCGATAAATAACCACCGGCAAGCGGGCCAGCCCAACCTGTCCTGCTTTCCGGGATTTGCCAAACTATATATATTATGTCCGCCAATCTGAAAATCCTTTTCGCCCTGACCCTCATCCATTTCACCGGCGATTTTTACTCCGCCTTTATCAGTCCGCTCTTCCCGGTTTTTGTCGACAAGCTCGGTCTCAGTCTGACCCAGGTCGGGATCATCGCCGGCACCATGCGCCTGCTGGCCTTCATCATCCAGCCGACCGTCGGCTACCTGGCCGACCGTCATCCGACCCGGGCCTTCATCTTCACCGGTCTGTCGCTGACCATCGTGTTTATCCCGCTGGCGGGCATTGCCCCCAATTTCTGGGTGCTGCTGCTGTGTGTCGCGCTCGGCTCCGTCGGATCCTCGATGTTCCATCCTTCCGTCACCGGGATGGTGCCCCTTTACGCCGGGTCCAAGGCTGGCTTTTCCATGTCGGTGTTCAATACCGGCGGCACGCTGGCCTTCGGTCTTGGTCCCCTTTTTATTACCTATTACGTCGCTCATTTCGGTTTGACGGCTATGCCCCTCACCATGATTGCCGGTCTGCTGGTCCTGGTTTATCTGCTGAGAGTGATCCCGAAACCGCAAAGCGAAGGGCTGAAACGCAACGGTTTTCTAGGGGCGCTCAAGGAGAGTCTGGGGAGCGCCTGGAAATCCATAGCCCTGATTTGGCTGGTCATGTTCCTGCGGGCGATAGTCGGCCAGTCCTTCCTGACCTTTATGCCTGTGCTCTACGTTCAGGAGGGTTTCAGCGTGGTTTCCGCCGGAGTGATATATTCACTCTTCACGGTGTCGGGCACCATCAGCGGCCTGCTTTCCGGCCACATTTCCGACCGGATCGGCTTCAAGCCGGTTTTTCTGTTCTCGTATCTGTTCATGGCCCCGGCCCTCTGGCTGCTGATGCAGCTCGACGGCAACTGGATCTATTTCGGTGCCGCACTTGCCGGCAGCTTCGTCCTGGCGCCGCTTCCCCTTGGCGTAACCATGGCCCAGACCCTGGCGCCAAAGGGCCGGTCCATGGTGGCAAGCCTGATGATGGGTTTCGCCTACGGTCTCGGCGGCGCCATTACCCCGATTATCGGCAAACTGGCGGACACCTTTGCCATCCGCCCCGTTCTTACCGTTGTCGCCTGCATTCCCCTGCTCGCCATCCCGATTATCGCGATTTTCCCGAGGACGCGCAGCAACGGCTAAGCTTATTCCAGGACGAACGGGATTTTCCTTCTTTACATGAGGGATGATTTTCAATATAATTTTAGAACAACACTTTTCCTGTTGACAATACATTCCCACTCAAGTATTTTGCCGCCTCCTGACGATGAGGCAATGAGCGGCCGACTGCAAGGTTGGCCGGTTAATTGACGAGTTTGCGGGAAAACAAGAAAGAGCAAATAAATATTGACAGAACAAATTGTTTATATTAGATTACTTGCTCTCTGCGGCTTAGCACCGCGGGGCTTTTTTGC
>CAYTVF010000311.1:0-3592 GCA_964441345.1 uncultured Desulfopila sp.
AGCACTTTATTATTTTGCGTTTGGAGTCTGTTTGAGTTCTGCATTGTTACCTTTTCTTTTCACAGGTTTAGCAGGGTTAAACGAAATATTCGGTCAATCCTTGGAGTTGATTGTACATGCCTATCGAAACAACCGTCAAACTTTGGCGACATCGAGTATTTCCGGGAGCTTATGTTCCCATCCCAGAGTCTGGATCAGAACACCCCGGGTGAGTTCTTTCATTGCCATAACCGTTTCCCCGGCGATTTTGATTCCTTCCAACTCTCTATCGGAGGATTTACGAATACGCCGAATCAGGTCGTCGCTAATGCGGGCACTGGGATCGCTGTTGGCGATATATTGGGCGATGGCCAGGGATTTGATGAGAAATACCGATGCAATAACCGGGACTCCGAGGTGTTTTACCTTTTTGATAAGATCCGTTTGAGCCGCCAAATCGAAAACGGGAGGAGTGATAATATATTCCGCTCCCGCGGCAATTTTCATTGCCGCAGCGGACAGGGCCGCATCGCATGCCTTGCTGTCGGCGCAGGGGGCCATTGTGCAGCCGATCGAAAATGACGGGGCGCCATCCAGATCGAAACCGCTCATGTCCTTGCCTTTCTGCAGCGTTATGAGGGTCTCGATCAGCCGTACTTCATCGACATCGTTGACAACTTTGGCATCGCTGTGGTCGCTTTCACTCATATCCTCGCTGCCGGCCACAATGAGGTTCTGGATGCCGAGGACATAGGCGGCCAGAGCGTCTCCCTGCAGCGCCATCCTGTTTCGGTCGCGGCAGTAGGTGTGCATGATTGTTTCAATGCCTTGCTGCTGCAGGAGGACACCCCCCGCCAGGGCACTCATGCGCATGATGCCGTTGTCCATATCCGGAATGACTACCGCATCAACCCTGCCTTTCAGACGTCGTGCATCGTTGACCAGCCTGGAAATATTGATTCCTTTCGGGGTATGCATTTCGGCCAGTACCGCGAATTCTTTTGCTGCCAATCTTTTTTGAAAACTCATAGGTTTCTTTATCCTCCTAATCAGAGCATGCAATCAGAGCATGCAGTCAGAGCATGCCATTTGAGTAGTGTTTCCTGGTTACGTCTTCTGTCTCTTCGGTCTCTTCTTAAAGGGCGGTTTCAGGGTGAAAAACGTTAACATCCTTCAGGTCGTCGCCCAGATAGGACCGCTCATTGGGTCCGAGGACACCGAGCGACAGGCAGATAAGCGTCCAGATATGAACGGTGCCGTATGTTCCGCCGAAATGATGACCGATATCGTGGACCTGAGCATGGCAGTTGTGGCAGCCGGTGATGCAGTAGTCGGCACCGGTGGTCATGATCTGGTCGAATTTGACCTTGCCGTACGCCCTGCGCTCTTCCGTGAAACCTGACTGCAGGAAGCCGCCGCCGCCGCCGCAGCAGTAGTTGTTGGACTTGTTCGGGGTCATCTCGATTACGTTTTCTGCCCCGACCACCGATTGAATGACATAGCGCAGATCGTCGGCAATCTCATCGCCGAATCCTTTCCTGACGATCTGGCAGGGATCCTGAATGGTGAATTTAATTTTTCGCTCGCGATTCCAGTCGGAGTTGACCTTGAGGCGGCCTTCCCTGATCCATTTCGCGTAATAACTATAGATGGAAGCGACTTCAAACTTGTGATCGATACCAAATTTTTTCAGTCCGGCCCGGACTGAGAAAGTAATGTGTCCTCACTCCGTATTGAGAAAGACCTTGCACCCGAGCGAATCGGCCTGCTTGGCCGAGACCCTCGTGACGCGCTCCCAGCATTCGTTATCGGCGAGGAACAGGCAATAGTTTTCGGCGGCCCAGCCTTTGCTGCCATAGGTCCAGTCGACGCCGGCGAGATGGAGGATTTTCCACAGCGGCACCATTTCATCGGGCTCGGTTACCGGTTCGCGCGAGTTCTGGTTGAGGAAGAAGAAAGCGCCCTCCTTGTCTACCGGGGCTTGCATATCTTTGAATTCCGGCTGCGATTCCTGGTATTCGGCCAACACGTCGCCAACGACGAAGACAAAATCGTCGGGCGCGGTACCCATGGCGCTGTTGGAGTCGTTTCTGAGGGCCATGTCACAGGAGTTTCTGATCCCTTTGGGACGTTCCTCGCGCGGCCATTCCGCCCGGGTATTGAAGACAAGCTGGGGAATGTCGATTTTCATAGGACAGACATAGATGCAACGCTGACACATGGTACACATCCATACCCATGGTGTCTTGGTCACCTCTTCATCCATTCCCATGGCGCACATGCGAAGGAATTTTCGCGGATCCATATCTGCCAGCCCTGTTGCCGGGCAGCCCGCGGCACAGGCGCCGCAGGTAAGGCAGAGATTCAGGTTGCCACCCTCCGGGAGGATCTCCTTCACCTTGTCGAGGAAGGAGCTTTTCTTTTTTCCTTGAATTTTGATGGTGCTTTCTGACATTGATGTTATTCCTTTTTTCCTATCCAATTGCATATTGTCGGCGCTGCGCAGGGGGCGCGTCAACACTATTCGCTTGTGGGTTGAAAATGAAAAATGTGCCAGGTTAAATGCGGGTTTCCGCCTGCGGGTATCCTCCTTATTGGCTGTTTAATGTCTGGCGGTGTCTGAATACTGGTCGTTCAATACAAAGTTTCACTGCATTCTCCAGTGCTTGCGAAGAATCACGCTCATGTCGGAACGTCTTGGGTGCGGAACTCCCGGTTAACCTGTTGCATAACAGGTTAAGCCGGATGGAATTCTTGTTTTTGCCAAGAGGCAGCCGACGGATAAATCAAATGTCCATTTGCCGGTTCCCGGCGGGGGCGACGGGACCGCGGGAATCGGCAACACTGCAGCTGAAGCGACTACATTTTCCGAAGAAAAAAATAAACAGGGGTAAGATCTGGGGAGGAAAGAAGCGAGTGGGGCCAAGAGTCCGGCGAAGTCAGGGATGAAATCAAAGGGATATGTTCCACCCGGCGCAAGCAAAGTACATCTGGGTGAAATCAATTGCTGCATTTTCCTTTTGCTCCCAAAGTTAGCTAAACGAAACGCGATAGCAAATGTACGGCCTGTCTTAACCGGTCATTCGCCGCTTAATCCCAACCTGCTCACTTCAACACGAAACGAATCTACCGATACGAATTTTAAAAGTCAACCGTTATGGGAAGGGAGAAAACCCGGCACGATGAATCGAGGTAATGAGGGTTTCTATTGATATGAATTGCATGGCGATATTAGTTTATAAATAACAGATAGATAGCTCGGAGAAATTGATTGCGGTATAACTTTGGGATGGAGCGGTGTTCGGTTTATCAATAATAGTTGGAGAGAGAGCTAGAAAATTTGAAGAGCCGCTGCCGACCACTTTAATAACTTGTGCGGTGCGACGCCCAACGCAGGTCTGCTCGCCGGTCGGTTCGGGCAGGTGTATTTCGGTGCGGCGCAGGAATCCAAAACGATGAAAAAAAAGGAGAGCGAACGAAGGAAGTTATGGATTTTTTTTGTCCCATCGGTTTCTTATTGAAAGTTACAGCTGTTTCTCAGTTCCTTAGAAAACAATATTTGAGGTATGAAAATGGAGTATACCCCCTTCACCGGTGCTGCTAAATATGTTTT
>CAYTVF010000312.1:0-3555 GCA_964441345.1 uncultured Desulfopila sp.
TAAGGGCAGGAGAGACATCTCGCAGCCGCATTCGCTTATGCTGGAATTTTTTGTTATTTCCAAGCACCGCTTAGGCTCGGACCAAAGGAAATCGGCGGATTGTTTATGGCGAGTTCCGACGCATCGATCCAGGTGTTTTCCGATCACGTTGCAGTGACCTCCTCGGGCAACGATCCATACCTCTTTTGCAGGGAGCGGCTGTTCGAACCGCGATACCTGCAGTCGTTTGCCTTCGCCCTGGTATTTGCAGTGTTGGCCGGCATCTTGGTGTCGTCGCAGAGGTCTCTGCCGGGAACCGGCCATGAACTGCCGGAACGGCCGCCTTCCGCAGCCGAAAACTCCGGACGGCTCGATGCCCTGGACGGCCTCAGAGGGGTTGCGGCGCTGATGGTTGTCGCCGATCACACCTGGGGATGGTTTCGAGGGGTTGGGGCAAGCGGGGTGTGGATATTTTTTGCCTTGAGCGGATTCCTGCTGGCCCGTCCCTTTATCGATAATCCGCGGCGTGTTCTCTCGTTTGCCTATATGGCCGGCTATTTCAGGCGTCGCTTCATGCGGAATGTGTGGTTGTTCTGCTGGTTTTGCCGCTCAGACGTTTTCCCGGAATAACCATGCTGGGTCCCCTCCTCGCCCTGGCGGCATGGAATCGCTTTGCCGGAATCGATTTCATCTGGCTGCTGCTGCTGGGGATGGATCATGTCAGGCTGCCGCTGTTTTTTGGGGCGTTTCTGGTTGGCGTTTTCTTCTCGTTCGTCTATTCCGCCTATTCGGCTGCGGTTGCCGGCGATGGCCAGGTTACAAGAATTATCGGCCCCTTGGCTTCATCAGCCGGTTTTGTGATCCTGTTTCAATAACCTCCCGCTCTTTCTCGCGACGCTCGGCTGCAGCTACCTGCTGGCCCGATACACCTACCGTCATATCGAACAGCCGGGTTTCCAGGAGAAACAGTAATCCCAGCGAGCGACGCCGATCCTCTGCCTACATCACGCCGATGCTGCCCGGCGATGTCGGAGTGAATGTACCGCCCAGGGTATAGCGGGAGCCCGGCGAATAAAAGGTACTTGAGGTGGCGATTTTCTCACCCGCCCAGGTCTTGCGATGGAGGGCCAGGCAGGGTTCCGCACTATTGATTTCCAGCAGGTCCCTGATCCAGGGTTCGGGGATGAGGGCCTCGACAATATGCTCGATGGCGGTTACCGGGGCGATGGCGAGCAGGTATTCGCTGACCGTCATCCGGGTGAAATCCTGCCTGAGAAAGTGCGGGGCGATCTCGGGCCGGATGTATCGGCAGGCGAGCTGGATCGGCACATTGTTTTCCTTATGGACGATGATGGCATGGAAGACCGCGGCATAGGGGGCAAGGTCCATGGCTGCCGCAAGCGACGGCCTGGCCTTTTCCTCCTGGAGAAGGTGCACGGTGCATGAATAGGAGCCGCCTCTGGCCCGGATCTCCTCGGCAATCGACTGGATCGTAAACAAAGCCGCCTGCGGTTTTCGGGCGGCGACGAAGGTGCCTTGCCCCTGCCTGCGGTGGAGCCTTCCTTCGGCGGTGAGTTCGCGAAGGGCGCGGTTGACGGTCATCCGCGAGACGTTCAGGGCGGCGACCAGTTCGGCCTCCGATTCGATCCGCATCCCGGGGCGCAGCGTACCGCTGTTGATCAGGTCGAGGATATGGTCTTTAACCTGCTGATAAAGGGGGAGATCCACTGAGCCATGGGCTGGTCCCGGCATTGCCGTCATCCCGCAAAGCTCGGCAAAAGATCGGTGCCGATCAGATGGTTGAAGGTCCCCGCCTGGATAAGCTCCTGAGACTTCCGGATGTCCGGAGCAAAATAGCGATCCTGATCGTAAAACGTCACGACTTCCCTGACCTTGGCCTTGGCCGCTTCGAGCAGCGGCGAGGATTTGAGGGGGGCGCGGAAATCGATGCCCTGGCAGGCGGCCAGCAGTTCAATAGCCAGAACTCCGGCGGTGTTGTCGGCCATCTCCAGCAGACGCCTGGCGGCGAAGGTGGCCATGGAGACATGGTCTTCCTGGTTGGCCGAGGTCGGCAGGCTGTCGACCGATGCCGGATGGGCAAGGGACTTGTTCTCGCTGGCCAGGGCCGCGGCGGTTACCTGGGCGATCATGAAGCCGGAATTGAGGCCGCCTTTTTCGACGAGAAAGGGCGGCAGCTTGGACATATGGGAGTCGATCAGCAGCGCCATCCGCCTCTCCGACAGCGCCCCGATTTCAGCGATCGCCAGGGCGAGATTGTCGGCGGCGAAGGCTACCGGTTCGGCGTGGAAATTGCCGCCCGACAGGATGTCGTTTTCTTTGGCGAAGACCAGCGGGTTGTCGGAGACGGCATTGGCTTCCGTCCCGATCACCGCCGCCGCATCGCGGATCTGGTTGAGGCAGGCGCCCATCACCTGGGGCTGGCAGCGGAGGGAGTAGGGGTCCTGAACCGCCTCGCAGTCCTTGTGGGAAATCTCGATTTCACTGTGGGCAAGGAGCAGGCGATAGACCGCCGCCACATCGATCTGGGCCCGGTGGCCCCGAACCTCGTGAATAAGCGGATCGAACGGCCGGCGGCTGCCGAGCGCCGCCTCAACGCTGAGGCTGCCGGAAACCAGAGCGGCGGCGAACAGGTCTTCGGCGGCAAAGAGCCCTTCCAGGGCAAAGGCGGTGGAGGCCTGGGTGCCGTTCAGCAGGGCCAGTCCTTCCTTGGGGCCAAGGGTTACCGGGCTAAGGCCGGCGCAGTGCAATCCTTCCGCACCCGACAGCACTTTTCCCCGGTACATCACCTCGCCTTCGCCGAGCAGCACGGTACTCATATGGGCAAGCGGAGCAAGATCGCCGGAGGCCCCGACCGAACCTTTTTGCGGAATGCATGGATAGACTCCGGCATTCACCAGCCGAATCAGGGCCTCGATAACCTCAAGGCGAATGCCGGAATAGCCTCGGGCCAGGCTGTTGATTTTCAGGACCATCATCAGCCGGACCGTCGATTCCTTCATGAACGCGCCGACTCCGGCGGCATGGGAGAGCACGATCGAGCGCTGCAGATGTTCCAGTTCGCCCTCCGGAATGATAGTCTTGGCCAGCAGGCCGAAACCGGTGTTGATGCCGTAGATTACCCGTCCCTGATCGATGAGATTCCTGACCGTCTGCACCGAGGCCTGGATATCCGCCTTGCAGCTTTCCGCCAACCTTACCGTCACCGGCTCCTTGGCTATTGTGCGCAACTGTGCCAGGGTGAGTTTGCCGGGGTGGATGAGTATCGCGGTAGCCATGGTTCCTCCTGCTTAGAATTTTTTATTTTTCTATTCGCCTGAAACTCCCGGGCGCCATTTTCTATTCGACCAAATGTATATACAAAAGAAGCAGAAATCAACCGAAATCGTCCTTTGTAAAAGAACTTGTATATACAAATAGCGGATGGTAAAATGACCGGAAAATGTATATAACTGGAAATAGAGAACATATATAATCCCACCAAGGAGCGCATCATGTGGAACAATAGTGAGATAGCCGAGGCAATGAAGGTTCGCCTGGACGATGAACTGCCGGAAA
>CAYTVF010000313.1:0-3554 GCA_964441345.1 uncultured Desulfopila sp.
TGCAATTATGACGCTTTTTGCGGTGATGGTCTTTTTTGCCGTGCAAAATGGCTATAAAGTGAGGGACCTCGGCTTGAGCAAGACCGGCGAGGTAATGCTCGCCGACCAGAAGGCCAAACTGCAGGTCGCCAGCCATTCCATGGCCCTGACAGTTGGCCATGCGATCGGCAAGATCGACGATATGGAAAAAAAGATTGAACTTGTTCGGACACTGGTCGACGACATTCGCTTTGAAAGTGATAAATCGGGATACTATTTTGTCTATCAGGGAACAACATGCGTAGCTTTGCCGCCCAAGAAGGAGGCGCAAGGGAAAGATATGGGAGAGACAAAGGACAAGAACGGCGTTTTCCTGATCCGCGAATTGCGCGACAAAGCTCAGGCCGGGGGCGGTTTTGTCGAATATATCTGGCCCAAGCCCGGATCCGAGGATACTCCGAAGCTCAGCTACGCCGAGATGGTCCCTGGCACCCAGATGTGGCTGGGAACCGGCGTTTATCTCGACAATATCGATGCTTACAAAGGTTCCATGGAAAAGGATATCAATGCCCAGGTGACGACCAATATCATTGCTATGCTGGTTATCGCCGGGGCGATCTTTGCCTGAATCATTACCCTCTGTCTCTTTATCGTCTTCGGCCTGGTCAGTGCGTTGAAGGTGATGATCGGCAACTTCCGGGATATCGCCGAAGGGGAAGGGGATCTGACCAAACGCATCGCCATCAAATCCCAGGATGAAATCGGCGAGCTGGCCAAGTGGTTTAATATCTTTATCGAAAAACTTCAGGGCGTTGTCGGTACCATCTCGAAAAACACCCAGCTGCTCGGCAGCGAGGCGGTGAATCTGTCGAGTATCGCGTCGAGTCTGGCTAAAAATGCCCAGGATACCTCGAATCGGTCCAAAACCGTCGCCACCGCCGCCGAGGAGATGAGCGCCAATCTGAACAACGTCGCGGCCGCCATGGAGGAGTCGACCACCAATACCGGCATGGTGGCGAGTGCCGCCGAACAAATGACCGCAACCATCAATGAAATCGCCCGGAATTCCTCCCGGGCCCATGAAATATCGGAGAAGGCGGTCAAGCAGGCGGAGGCCACCTCCGGGCGAATGGCGCAGCTCGGGGCATCGGCCGATGCCATCAGCAAGGTTACCGAAACCATTACCGAGATTTCCGAACAGACCAACCTGCTGGCCTTAAACGCCACCATCGAGGCGGCCAGGGCGGGCGAGGCGGGCAAGGGGTTTGCCGTGGTCGCCAACGAAATCAAGGAGCTGGCCAAACAGACGGCCATGGCGACCGTCGACATCAAGTCGAAAATCGATGATGTCCAGAAAACGACTATCGGCACGGTTAAGGACATCGAGGAGATCACCACGGTCATCAATAACGTCAACGAGATCGTCGCGACCATTACCACCGCGGTGGGCGAGCAGTCGAAGGCGACGGAAGAAATTGCCATGAATATCAACCAGGCGGCGGAAGGACTCGGCGAGGTAAACGAGAATGTCAGCCAGATATCGGTGGTCGCCTCGACCATTACCGAGGAGATCACCCTGGTCAACCGGGCATCGGGGGATGTTTCGGCCAGCAGTTCCCAGGTGGACACCAGCGGCAGCGATCTGCGGAACCTCGCTCAGGAACTGCAGAAGGCGGTGGGAAGTTTTAAGATTTAAGGATTTTTTTCTACCCTCCGCCTCAGTGCATGACCATTTCCTTTGTTCAACATACCTTGTGCAACCTATGGCGGCATGATGAATTTCATGCCGCCGTTTCATTTTCTTTCGCCAGGAGAGAACCTGCTCTCGGTGACCTCTGAATCGAGTGGATTCGACGTCTTTGCCTGACACTAATAAGTATCATTTTTTGCAATCGAGAATATTTATTTAGCATATCAATGAATGCAACCTTTGCACAACATGCTGCATTGAACCCTGAATGTCTGTTCTTGTTGTTTTTTTGAGTAGGAATTTCGGTCGTGACGATAAAGATATAGTGGCGATTCATTGCGTGATTGTGTAGGATTGGTTGGGATTACGATTAATCTTGATAACAATGTCGACATGGGTTAGGTTTACAAGGCTTTAAACAGAATGATATCCGGATTATCGGCAATGACCTGTTGTGGTTTATTGTTAGAAGTCCCTTGAAACCATTCGTTTATTACCGTTAAGCGGCATATCACCGTATACATTTACTTTTTTAAAAGGAAAAATGATTATGGCTGAAGTGGCAATAACGCTTGAAGCAAAGTCCGGAAGATCGTTTTTGGATGATCTGAAAGACATAGTGCCGGCTGGCAATCTCAGCCTTTGTCTTACCTGTGGGCTCTGTTCTTCAGGGTGTCCCGCAACAGGTCTTGAAGACATGGATCCCCGGAAGTTTCTCCGTATGCTCGTTCTGGGCATGGATGAAGAAGTGATGAAATCCAACTGGCCATGGATGTGTACGATGTGCCAGCGTTGTGTCTATGTCTGTCCCATGAAAATAGATATTCCTCAACTTGTATTCAACGTTCGGGCCGCCCGGCCGAGAGACGAACGGCCGAAGGGTATTCGCGGTTCCTGCGATGTGGCCATCAACAGCGAAACCTGCAGCGCCATGGGCACGCCGGTTGAGGATTGGAAATTCCTCGTCAACGATGTGCTCGACGAGTACAGAGCGTCACAGCCTGAATTCGCCGATATGGTGGCACCGATCGACAAGGAAGGTGCCGAATTTTACCTGAATCAAAACTCCCGTGAACCGATGACCGAACCGGATGAGATGGTTCCCCTGTGGAAGATTCTCCATCTTGCCGGCGTCGATTGGACTTATGGCAGCAAAGCATGGGCAGCCGAAAACTACTGTCTGTTTTTAGCCGATAACAAGAACTGGGAAGAGTTGGTGAGGAGGAAGGCGGCACAAGCGGACGCCTTGAAATGTAAGACATATCTTAACACGGAGTGAGGCCATATCACTTTTGCAGTCCGGGCCGGACTGAAGAAATTCAACATAGCTCACAACTTCGAAGTAAAGAATATCTACGAGTATTATGCCAAGTGGATTCGGGAAGGTAAGCTGAAACCGAATTCGGACTGGAACAAGGATCTGAAAGTCAAATTTACCGTCCAGGATCCCTGCCAGATCGTGCGAAAAACTTTTGGCGATCACATAGCCGAGGAATTTCGATACGCTATCAAACAGGCCGTCGGCGAAGAAAATGTGGTTGAGATGTGGCCGAATAAGTCGAACAATTACTGCTGCGGCGGCGGCGGCGGATTTTTACAGTCAGGGTTCAAGGAGCAGCGGCTGGCGTACGGCAAGTTGAAGGATGAACAGATCAAAACCACCGGCGCGACCTACTGCATTGCCGGCTGTCACAACTGCCATGCCCAGATCCATGAGCTCTCCCACCATTATGGCGGGCATTATAATGTCGTTCATTTCTGGACCATTCTCGCCCTCTCTCTTGGCATACTCGGGCCGAATGAACGGGCGTATTTAGGTGACGATCTCAGGGATGTGAATGTCTTTCATCCGGAAACGGCATTATAACCAATGACGATTTTCTTT
>CAYTVF010000314.1:0-3518 GCA_964441345.1 uncultured Desulfopila sp.
GACGGCGATACGCAGCGTCTTCTTGTCGGCGGCGAGGTTCCGGTCGACGAGAAAATCGAGCAGGGGCGCGAGATGCTGCCAAAACATCCGGCCCGCCTCGCTCGCCAGAACATATCCGGCGACATCCGCCTCTTTGCCGGTTCCCGGCCGCAGTTCCGGCACCCAGTAGGGATTAGGCAGAATTCGCACATCCCACAGGTAATTGATGTCAACCGGCGGACCGTACTTAAAGCCGAATGAAAAAAGTACCACCCGCAACTGCCGCTGCCTGTCCATGCCGGTTGTCTCCATTGTCGTTTTTTGTGATCAATGATTACCTGTTCCATCAACATTTTTTCAGCTGCCCTTTCATCCGCCGCTGGTGTATGAACAAGATCCGCAAATCAGTTGTGATGATATCCTCTTTTAACCGGAAGCAACACCCTAAAAATGACCGTTTTCCTTAAAAAAATGTGGCAAAAGTACCACTACCGGGAAGTACTGAGAGTCTGTCTGCCGCTGGTCCTCAGCCTGTCGGCGACGACCCTGATGGAGTTCACCGACCGGATTTTCCTCGCCAACTACAGTATCGACGCCATCTCCGCGGCCCTGCCGGCCGGCATCACCTCCTACCTGCCCATTGCCTTTTTCGGCGGCGTCGGCGGCTATGCCGGGGTCTTCATCGCCCAGTATACCGGCCGGGGCGATGAACAGAAGATCGGCAGCGTGCTGTGGCAGGGGATTCATTTCACCCTCGGATCCGGCTTCATTCTCTGGCTGGTGGCGGTTTTCGCCACCGGACCCCTCTTTCTTCTCGCCGGTCATCCGCCGGAAGTACGGGTGCTCGAAGAGATCTATTTTTCCATACTCTGCCGGGGCGCCGTGCTCCATGTGGCGATGATCACCCTTTCCACATTTTTCACCGGCCGGGGAATTACCAGGCCGGTGATGGTCATCACCCTGCTCGGCGTCTTCATCAACATTCCCCTCGATTACGCCCTTATCTTCGGCCGCTGGGGCATGCCGGAACTGGGCATAGCAGGCGCCGCCATCGCCACGGTGACCGCCTGGGGGGTAAATGTCGTCTGCCTCGCGGCACTGATCTTCACCAGGGCCAACAACCGCCGCTTCGGAGTCTTCAGCCATATCCGCTTCGACCGGGAGATCTTCGCGAGACTGATGCGTTTCGGCGTCCCCGGCTCGCTGCAGTTCACCATGGATATTCTGGCATTTACCCTTTTTATTCTGCTGGTCGGCCGGATCGGCAAGGCCGAGCTCGCGGCAACGAATATCGTGCTGTCCATCAATGCCCTGGCCTTCATGCCGTCGATGGGCGTCTCCCAGGGCATAAGCGTTCTGGTGGGCCAGGCTCTCGGCCGGCGCCGTCCGACGATTGCCGCCGAATATGTGCGCGGCGGCTGCCACCTGCTGCTGCTCTACATCCTGGCCATCGATCTGGTGTTTATTTTTGCCCCGGACCTGGTCCTTACGCCTTTTCTCGCCTCAAGCGAAGGGACAGCCGACCGTCTGGCGGTGACCGCCTTCAGCCGAAGCCTCCTGCATATCGTCGCCGCCTATCTGTTTTTCGACGCCTTGTACATGGTTTTCAGCGGCGCACTGCGAGGGGCGGGCGATACCCGGTTCATGATGCTGGCCCTCGCCCTGGCCGCGCCGTTTTGCCTGGTGCTGCCGGTCTATGTCGGGGTGCAGTACCTGCGGATTACCGTCGCCACCGCCTGGCTGTGGGTGCTCTTTTTCGTCACCGTGCTGTTCATTCTGGCCGCTCTGCGCTTTCGGCGGGGAGCCTGGAAAAGGATGCTGGTCATCGAGGATGAGAAGGCGGTCTGAACCCTTTCAAGCAGTTGACCGGGCCACCGCACATTTCAGGCGGCGGGTAAAAAAGAAGGCAAGAGCGATCATGACGAGCAGCTGCACCAGGAAGGCCTGCCAGCCGTAGCGCTGGAATACCGCGCCCGGCAGAACCGAACCGAGGGTCCCGCCGGTATAGTAGAAGGAAATATAGAGCCCGTTGGCGATCGCCTTGTTGTCCCGGGCCAGCCTGTTGACCAAACCGGACAGCAGCGAATGGGCGGTGAACAGCCCGGCGCAGAATACGAACATGGCGAGAAACATCACCGTATAGGTTTCGACCATGAAGGCAAGGGTCCCCAGGGCAAAAACCAGGATGCCCGCGCCGATGGCATCGACCTCATTGCCGAAACTCCGGATAATACGCGCGCTATTGAGGCAAACCAGAATCCCCATGCTGTAGCCGAGATAGAGCAAACCCACCCCCGCTTCCCTCGATGCCGGATTGATCCGTTTCAGTTCGAAGGGGAGAAAATTCATCAGCGCGGCAAAAACAAAGAACAGGCAGAAGATGGCGGCGTAGAGCCAGAGGAATTCCCTGTCTTTCAATAAGGCCAGGATTTCGCCGGGTTTCGGCCGGGCGTATTTGAGTTTGGCGTCCCTTGCCATGCCCTTCAACAGATAGCAGTTCAACAGCAGCAGCAGGCCGAGCACAAAAAAGAAAAAACGCCAGCCGTACAGATCGGTAAACACGCCCGACAGAAAGCGGCCGAGAAAGCCGCCGAGAATGGTTGCGGCAATATAGGCGGCGATGGCATGCTGCACCTTCTCCTTGGGCGAGGTATAGCTGATATAGCACATCAGCGAGGTGAGAATGGCCGGGATCATCAGCCCCTGGATCCCCCGGATGGTGAGCAGGCTGAGGTAGCTGCCGGCCAGGGCGAAGAACAGTTCGAGGATGCCGAGAAAAAACAGCGCCCAGCGGAGCATCACCTTGGCGGAAAAGGATTCGAGGAGATAGCCGTAGACCAGCGGGGCAATGCCGAGGGGGGCCATCATCAGGGTGGTGAAGAGAAGCGCCTGAAAATTGCTCAGCTGGAATTCGCTCTTGAACACCGGCTGTATCGGCTGCGCCGCATAGAGCGAGCAGAAGGTTACAATGGTGGCGAAGTAGAGGTATTTGATGGTGGAATCGGTCACGGAGTAAAACCGGAGGGTGTCGCCCGCAGAGGAAAGAGAACCTGAAAAAGAACCTTAGTTGAGTGCCGTCAGGATTCGTTGCATGGCCGCCAGATCGAAGGGTTTGGCGATGACCCCGGCAAAACCGTAATCCTGGTAATTGACCATGACCGGATCGCTCGAATAGCCGCTTGAGACAAAAACCTTCGCTTCCCTGTCGATGGCGAGAATTTCGGTAATGGCCTCTTTCCCCCCCATGCCGCCGGGAACGGTGAGATCCATAATGACCGCGGCGTACCCTTGCCCTGCTTCTTTCTGCTTCCGATACTCCTTGACCGCATCGGCACCGTTGGTCACCCAGGTGGATGCAAAACCAAGATACTCAAGCATCTGACAGGCTATCTCCCCGACCATATCCTCATCATCCATGATGAGGATCATCTTTCTTTGCTCATTCGTCTGCAAGGGCTGCTCCTCTCCAAATGCCTGATCGAACTTCCGCCAATGTATTCTCCCTTAGTATGCCAAAATAAAAATGCAACAGTCAAGCA
>CAYTVF010000315.1:0-3501 GCA_964441345.1 uncultured Desulfopila sp.
CTTTTTGTAACGAATTGTAAAAATTTGTACAGCTGCTCCATGGCGGAGCAGTTGCCCCGGTTGAAAAGTGCCGAAGATGTGGGCGGGCGGATACTAAATAATACCCTTCAGCTTCAAGGCCTCGATGGTAATCTCCTGCCGCAAACGGCTGTCCTCGGGGTTGACGACCTCCATGTTCGTCGCAAAGAACCACACCTTATTACCGGACTCGACGTAGCCTGCATACCAGGCGACCTGCGGATTGATGCCCTGTGCCCAGCCAGTCTTCGCCCGTATGGTGCAGTCGGGCGTCTCCTCGACAATCATCAGTTTTCTGAGCAGATCATAGGAGGAAGATTTAAACGGATACGCTCTTGTATAGAGATTTTTCAGGAAAGCAATCTGGCCAACGGCACTGATCCTGAGGTCCCCTTCCAGCCAGAATTTCGTTATCTCCGGACCGACCTGCTCATTCCCATACTTCATCTTCCCCAAATACGACGCATACTTATCCTTCCCGATCCGTTTGGCCATCTCCTGGTAGAACCAGATACATGAAGTCTGATAGGCTGTCGCCAGAGTTTGATCTTTGTTCCAGTCCGGCAGACCTTTTTGCATTCCGTCCCATACGACGATTTCCTTTTCATCGCCCACTGCCGCTTCCTCAAGGACAATAAGGGTGTTCGGTATCTTGAAAGTCGATGCGGGAACAAAACGAGTACGGGCCCGTTCGTCATTGTGCGTATACGTTATGACACCATCCAGGGAGGATATCACGATTGTACCGTTAAGATTTTTCTCCTTGAAAAGGTTTGCTATGACCGGATCTTCGCCATGTGCCGGTGGCGGTACAAATGCAAAAACGATTAAAGCGACGGCGAAGAGCACGATGTGGTTCATTAACTTCTCCTTTGTACAATCCTGCAGAGCTACAATTATGGCTACAATTATGTTTTTCATCAAATAAACAGTAAAGACCTTTTAACAGTATTAACGAAATCATAAAAAATGCTCATTTTCTTTCGCACTGAGCAGCGATCGATACCTTCAAACATTTTTTCCCTGAGTCCCCGTGAAATTTCCAATTGCACGCCTTCGCCGCTTTTGCATCGGTTGCAGATATTCTCGGGATGAATTCCGCAAAGCCCCGGTACATCGCAGATCACGGCGCTGAATCCGGCACGCCGTAATGCAATCAGTATTTTTTGTTTCAGCTCCTGGTTTTTGCCTCCGATGAAAACGATTTCGCCTTTATCCCGATTGCCGTGGACTGAAATGACGATGGATGCATTTTTCGAAATTTTCGATCCTATCGGTTCATCAAACCCGTTGCTGGTGATGTGTAATATTTTATTACCCGATTTTTTAATCCCTTTGAAGGCATAAAACGTATAATCGCTTCCGGCCAAAGCATCCGCGATGTCTATCGTCCCGGGCTCTATGCCTCCTCCATGGGGGGCCATGACGGCAACTTCGGAATCAAGTTCCCGATATACGATCCGGTAATCTTCGCCCTCTCTCTCATTTTGTGCCAATTCATCGAAATCTTTATAGTTATCCATTATGTTTGCAGAGACATATCTACTGGTTTGTCATATAAACATTCCGCGCAGCCCAAGGCGCGCCATCTTTTCACTCTGGTCAGCGCTTTGCCCGGGCCGTGATCTCGATAGCCTGCCGGAGCGTCGATAGCCCCTCCATCAGTTGTCCGCGTTCGATGTTCAATGCGGGAAAGACGCGGATACAATTGCCCTGGGTCTGGCGGACGAAAACTTTTTGGCACAAGCATTCATCCGTGACTCTCGCGGCGGTCGCTTCATCGCGGAATTCCAGCAAAAGCAGGAGACCCTTGCCCCGGACTTCGGTAACAACGCCGGGATACGCCTCTTTCCAGCGCGCCATTTCGTCCAGTACGGATTGCCCTGATTCCGCGACATGAGCACTGATATTGTTGTCGACCAGATACCGGATAACAGCGTAGGCCACGGCACAGGCTAGAGGATTGCCGCAGTACGTGCCGCCATGGTCGCCCGCCGCAAGCCTGGCCGAGACTTTTTCCGAGACCGCGAAGGCGCCCAGGGGAAATCCCCCGGCAATTCCTTTGGCCATCGTCATGAAATCGGCTTGGGCCGCCGTCTCGGCGAGAGCAAACATGGGGCCGGTGCGACAGAAACCGGTCTGGACTTCATCGACGATCAGGAGTGTATCGTTTTTCCTGCATAACCGGGAGACATTCTCCAGGTACCCCTTGGACGGGATACGAACACCACCTTCTCCCTGAATCGGCTCCACGATGACGGCGGCAACGTCGCGATCGAGAATGCCCTCGATTGCCCCGAGGTCATCGAAGGGCACAAACCGATACCCGGGCATCAAAGGACTGAACTTTTCACGGTGTTTCGCCTGACCGGTAGCAGAGGCGGTGCTGATTGTCCGGCCGTGGAAACTGCCGACCGTTGAAACAACCTCGCGGCGGCCCGTAATCTTGCGGGCAAGCTTGATAACCGCGTCGTTTGCCTCCGCCCCGCTGTTCGTGAAAAAGACCCGGGTGAGATTTACCGGCAGGAGACCGGCAAGAAGCGCCAGCAGACGGGCGCGGGCGGGAGAGTAAGTCAGCCCGGAATTGGGATTCTGGATAATCAGTGCCCCCTGCTCGGCCAGGGCGGCCCGGATGACCGGATGGGCATGACCGATGGAGGTGACGCCCCAGCCGGCGGTCAAATCCAGATACCTGTTTCCTTCCTCGTCCCAGACATGGACTCCCTCACCCCGGGCGATGGATATGGGGATCTTGGTGAAGAACGGCGGCATATGCTCATTTTCGATTGCGATTGTTGCTGAAGTTCCCATTGCTTCCTTTTTCCTGTTTTGCTCCATTGTCCCACGTTATGCCATCAAAACTGCATATAAAACAGTTTATCCGCATTGTGCAACGTGTTAGATGCTTCGTATTGTCAATTTTGATGCTGCTCGTACGTCCGGCGACAAAACGGCAGCGGCGTGGATCGGGCAAAATATCGGGGCATCATCCTGAGATATTTCCGGCCTGGTATTGCCTTGACTATTGAATTCATTTTGGGATACAAAGATGAGAGGGTTGACGGCGGGTACGACCGGATGTTTTCTTGTCGTTTGCAGACCGCGGGAGATCTAGCATGGGACGGAACAGGATATCCCCATGGATTGAAAGGCGAACAGATCCCGCTTGCGGCGCGCCTGTTTGCAGTCGCGGACGTGTGGGACGCCCTCCGCTCCGATCGTCCGTATCGCAAGGCATGGAGCGAGAAAAAGGTCCTTGAATATATTCATTCGCTGGCAGGTACCCATTTTGACCCGATGGCCGTGGAATGCCTGCCCCTCACCTGACCGGTGCCGGGGAGATGGCTCAGGTGACCATCATAAGTTCCAACCAGCATATTGATTATCCACGGCTTATCGTTCATACTCTTATCAGGAGACATTATGATCGTTCAGACGACTTCCACCGGTGGTCTCTGCCATGCCCGTAAAAACAATACGAAA
>CAYTVF010000316.1:0-3495 GCA_964441345.1 uncultured Desulfopila sp.
CCCTCCCGCAAGGGGAGGGGGAATGACTGCACAAACCCCCGTCCCGGAAGGGGAAGGGGGGAGCTTTGTCCATAGAGCTGAATGGATAAAAATCCGATTAACAATATCAGGAACCACCGTCACCTCGTTGTATCAGAAAGCGTAGGTCAGGCTTATCCCGCCGAAGACCGTAGTGTCGACGGCGTCATCGGGCAGGACATCCTTATCCATCGAGTCGGTATAGTTGATGTTGGCGCTCACTCCCAAGGCATCAGTCACCATGTATTTCACTGAAGCGGTGAGGAGATAGTTGAAGAAACCACTGTCCGTGCCGCCTGCGTAAATCTCCGCAAAATCTTCGCCGGCATAGCTGATCGTGCCGGAAAGTCCGAGAGTGGTCGGCTCGTTGATGGTGTAGCTGTATCCGACACCGGCGGTCACATAAAAGTCGTCGACCTGATCGTAGTCATAGTACAGCTTCGAGGAGACTGAAAAGCCCGCCCCGACATCCATGCCGAGACCGGCAAAAATCTCACCGGTGCTGTCGGCCCCAGCCGGAAAGAGATACTCGACAATGCCGACGCTGGCATTGACGGGGCCGATTTTGTGGGAATATGAACCGGCCAGGTCGACCTCGGAAAACTCACCGCTCTCAACTGCGCCATCGTAATCGTCAAGATCGAAGTTGCTCCAGACATTGACGGCAAATCCGTTGGCGGCCACGTCTATGCTCGGTTGCAGCACGAAGCCGTCATTAAAGGTCAAACCCCGCCAGACATAGGCGGTATTGGTGTCAAGCGCCGCGGTAACGTCGGCTGCTGCCGCCTGGGTAACAACACCGCCGGTGACAAGGGTGGCAAGGGCAGCCATGGATACAAATCGTTTCATACTCTCTCTCCTGGTAAAAAAATTGAAAAAACCGTTACAACCACATAATCTGACTAATCATCTCCGAAAGTTAGCCGATACCTCCTGCATCAGGTTGCGTTGAAGGTCCCGACGGGTAAATTTGCGGGTGGGGATGCATTTTTAGTGCCATGATACTATTTGCGAAAAATTATTGTTTGTTTCTGCAGAGATAAGCAATGTCCTCAGTTTCTTGTTGAAAAAGGTGAAGGAACAATTGCGCAGAAGACAACAATTATGTAATTTTCAATCAGGCAATTAAACGAAAATGTAATGGTTGTGGTCCGGGGGCGGTTGCCTGAAGTCCGCGCCTTATCCCGCTGAGACCCGGGCCAGGAAGGCCTTCAGGTAGCGGGTCTCGGGGATGGCCGGATGAACCGGGTGATCCGGCCCCTGCATCCCCTCCAGCAAAATCTGGACATGCCGGTCGAGACGGCGGCCACCAGTGCGCAGGACATCGATCAGTTCCTCCCGCTGCAGATGCATCGAGCACGATGCCGACAGCAGGATACCGTCCGGGCCGAGCAGCTGCATGGCCAGTTCGTTGATACGGTGATAGGCCTGCAGCCCTTCTTTATGGTCTTTTTTCCGTTTGATGAACGCCGGTGGGTCGACAACGATGACGTCAAACCGTTCTCCTTCCGCCTTCAGCCCCTTGAGGACGGCAAAGGCATCGCCCAGAATGGCGTTGAAGATCCTGCCGACCCCGTTCAGCGCCGCGTTTTTCTCGGCCATTTCCAGGGCCGGGCGGGAGGCGTCGATGGCCATCACATCGCGGGCGCCGAAAGCTGCCGCCTGGATGCCGAAGCTGCCGACATAACTGAAGACATCCAGCACTCTTTGACCCCGGACGAATTGCCTGAGCCAGGCCCGGTTCAGCCGCTGATCGTAGAACCAGCCGGTTTTCTGGCCGTCGTGGAGCGGGGCCAGCATCCTCACGCCGTTTTCGACCAGTTCGACCTCACGCGGCACCGTACCCCAGGCTACCTCTATTTCCCGTTCCAGTCCTTCCAGGGTTCTGATACTGCTGTCGTTGCGCAGGAGAATCGATTCGGGGGCGACCGCTTCTCTCAGGGCGTCGATGATCTCGCCTTTGACCGCCGCCATCCCGGCACTGTTCAGCTGGACCGAGAGATGGTTGCCGTAGCGGTCGACCACCAACCCCGGCAGCAGGTCGCTTTCGCCGTAGACGAGGCGGTAGAAAGGCGCATCGAACAACCGGGTGCGGAGCTGCAGGGCCTGCTGCAGCCGGTGCACCAGCAGGGTCCGGTCGAGGAGCCGTTGGTCGCGGCTGACCAGGCGGCCACAGATCAAGGACTGGGGATTGATCAAGGCAATGCCGAGGAATTTGCCGCCATGGCTCTCGACCCGGACCTGCTCGCCGGCCCGGAACTGTTTCAACGGTGTCTCGCGGGTATTGACCTCGTTGCTGTAGATCCACAGATGGCCGCCCTGCAGGCGCCGTTCTTCCTGGCTTTTCAGGCGTAATGTCTGCAACTCCATATTTCTCTTCCGGTATCCATTCAGTTCTAATGACAAAGTTCCCCCTCCCCTTGCGGGATGTGCCCACTATCACACTGTCCGCCCCGAATGTCAATGGCCCTGGAACAGAGCCGGAGATGAAAAGCGGGACTGTGTCGGACGGCATGATAGTCCGGGATTTTTGTACGGCAAAGGAGTAATATATTTACCAGGTAACGGTTGCCGCCCCTACCCCGGATCCGCAATTGCGGCACTACTTATGCAAGGAGAACCAATGGAAGCCGGTAATATGCCCAATCATTGGGTTGGGTTCACCCCCTTCTTCAGGCTCGACGAATATCTGGTCGATCGGTGCCAGAGGACGATTCTTTTCTGGGATGTCCTGAGAAAGCGGGGCAATAATTATTTAGCCCATGTCGATGCCGGGATGCCGCCCATCCTGGCTTTTTCTTACGAAATGGTCGTCGACGGGAGAAAATTTGCAAGACCGGTCAACTATGCCATGGTCCGGATCTGCGAGCGGCGGCGGAATGAGGCCGAACCGGCCGAACCGGCCGAACCGGCCCCATATGGCGGCGAACGACGGAAGACCACCAGAAACGGGGAAGTTGTCGCGGCGGGTGGCCAGCTTGCCCGGCCGATTGTGATTATCGATCCCCGGGCCGGTCATGGTCCGGGCATCGGCGGCTCGAAGATGGACTCCCAGATCGGAGTCGCCCTTCTGGCCGGTCATCCGGTCTATTTCGTGCTGTTTTTCCCCGACCCGGAAAAAGACCAGACCATTGCCGATGTGCAGCGGGCGGAGGTGAAATTTCTGGAGAAGGTGGTCGAGCTTCATCCCGGCGCACCGCGGCCCGCGGTGATCGGCAACTGCCAGGCCGGATGGGCCGCCGCCCTGGTCGGCGCGGATCGGCCCGATCTTACCGGTCCGATCATCCTCAACGGCTCACCGCTTTCCTACTGGGGCGGCAGCGAAGGGCGCAATCCCATGCGTTACCGGGGCGGTCTTTATGGCGGGATCTGGCTCACCTCGCTGTGCTGCGATCTCGGCAACGGCCGGTTCGATGGCGCCCATCTGGTCGCCGGCTTTGAGGATCTCAATCCCGCCAACACCTTCTGGACCAAGTA
>CAYTVF010000317.1:0-3493 GCA_964441345.1 uncultured Desulfopila sp.
TGGTCGATCTTTTATGGTTTCACCCGACGCATATCTTTTGTTCGTTTCCATCCCCGTGTCCTTTCGGTAAGCCTGCCATGACGGAGATAGCGCCGGTCTGTTACAGTTGTGATCATTTAACTCAACCAAGGAGGATGATCAATGACAGCACCGATAGCAGTCTCCCAAACAAAGGCCATAACGCTGGCAGAAGTTCAATCAAGGTTTGCCACCTGGCGAGAGAAGAGGAAGAACGGTAGATCTGCTATTCCAGAAGAACTATGGTCAGCAGCAGTAATGCTCTGCATGGAAAACTCAGTGCATAAGATTTCAAGAGGATTACGGCTGAACCACACTGAGCTGAAAAAGAGAGTGGTATCCTGCGGATCATCCTCGACCTGCAGTGCCATGCCGGCGGCGCAGGATTTTATCGCTATTTCTATTCCGCGCATGGACGATGGGGCGGCGGTTCTTATCGAGATGGAGCACCGGAACGGCAACAGAATGAGGATGCATTTCAAAGGCCAGGCCGATCTCGACCTTCAGGCTTTCGCCAAATCATTCTGGGGGTGAAAGAGATGCTGCAGATAACACCCCATATGCGGCTTATGCTCGCTGTTGAGCCGGTAGATTTCCGCAAAGGCATCGACGGCCTGGCCGGGATCTGTCGGCGTGTGTTGCGGGCCGACCCATTCGCCGGCACGCTGTTTGTTTTCCGCAACAAGAATGGTACTTCCCTGAAACTTTTGGGGTATGACGGCCAGGGCTTCTGGCTTTGTCAGAAAAGGTTGTCTCAAGGGCGATTTCGCTGGTGGCCCGATATCGGCGACCTCCAGGCCCAGCAGTTAGCTGCTCACGAACTGCAGCTACTGCTCTGGAACGGCAACCCAGCGGCCGCTGTTGTCGGTGCGATGTGGAAAAAAATCGAGGTATAGGCGTTTTTTGCGGGACACACTGAAAACAATAGGGTATACCTCCTTGAACAAGAAAACAAGGAGAGCTGTATGCGCTATTGTGGACGGGAATTTACCGAAGAAGAGTTAATCTGGATCCGGCAGCTGACGGCCAATCGGCCGGAGCTCAACCGTAAAGACCTTTCGGTCCTTTTCTGTCAGGAAGCAAACTGGCTGAAGCCGGATGGCGGCGTGAAAGACATGAGTTGCCGGGTTGCCATGTTGCGGATGGAGCGGGATGGCCATCTGATCCTCCCCCCGCCCAGGGCAAAACACACCAAGCCCTATAAAAAACTCCGCACCCTGTGGGCGTTGGAACAGGCCGAGATAACGAAAAATGCAGGTAATTTTGACCTAGTTTTCGAGGTGGTCACCAGCCGGACCAGTGCTCTGTGGAACGAGTTTATCGATCGCTACCATTATCTGGGCTACAAAACCCTGCCCGGAGCCCAGTTGCGGTATTTTGTCAAAGCGGAAGGGCAGGTTCTTGCTCTCTTGGGTTTTGGGGCGGCGGCCTGGAAGACGGCCCCCCGAGACACCTATATCGGCTGGGACAAAGCAACCAGGAGAAAGAACCTGCATCTGGTGGTCAACAACGCCAGGTTCCTGATTTTGCCTTGGGTGCGCTCGAAGAACCTGGGATCGAGGATCCTGTCACTGGCCGGCAAACGCCTCGCTGCGGATTGGCAGGAGCGGTATCAGTATCGTCCGGTCCTGCTGGAGACCTTCGTCGAGATCCAGCGTTTCCGAGGGACCTGCTACAAGGCAGCAAACTGGCAATGCGTCGGCGAGACCTGCGGCAAAGGCAAACTGGGAAACAGAGAAGGAGATGTGCCGACCAAGAGTGTCTGGCTCTATCCTCTCTGCAGGGACTTCCGCAGCAGTCTGACCGGAGTGGGAGTGGAGCAATGACGGCCGCCGAAAGGATTGAAATCAGCGGTGAGGCGGCAGAGGCACTGCTGGCCCGGGTAAAAGATGTGCTGCCGGACGAAGACTACCGGATCATCAAAGGGTTGATTGACACCCATCTGCTCCTCAACCAGGCGGTGAGCGAAAAGAGCACCTCCATCAAACGCTTGCTGAAGATGATTTTCGGGTCCAAAACGGAAAAGGGCAGGAACGGAGGAAATAGTACCGGCCGCAAGAAGACCAGCAAAAAAGAGAAAAAGGCCAAAGGGCATGGCCGAAACGGCGCCGATACCTATACTGGCGCAGAGACGGTGGCGATCAGCCACCAGACGCTACAGCATTGCGACCCCTGTCCGGCCTGCGAAGATGGCCGGATTTACCGGCAACCAAGTCCGGGGCTAGTCGTTCGCATCAAGGGGACCGCCCCCCTGTGGGGCACGGTGTACGAGCTGGAGAAGCTGCGCTGCAACATCTGCGGCAAGATCTTTACGGCAGATTTGCCGCCTGAGGCCGGAAAGAAAAAATATGACGCGACGGCAGCCGCCATGCTGGCCGTCTTGCGCTATGGCAGCGGCCTGCCCTTAAATCGTCTGGCCGGACTCCAGGCCACCCTGGGGGTGCCCGTGGCCGCCTCGACCAGCTGGGAGGTGACCGAAAAGCTGGCCGACCGAATTCATCCGGCCTTCAGCGAGCTCATCCGCCAGGCGGCTCAGGGTGATGTCTTCCATAACGATGACACCACCATGAAGATCCTCGAGTTGATGGCGGAAAACCGGAATGCTTCACCGGAGCTTTCCCGGACCGGAATCTTCACCACCGGCATCCTCTCGATTATTAATGACCGAAGGATCGCCATATTCCGCACCGGCCGCAAACACGCCGGCGAAAACCTGGCAACCGTTCTGGACAAGCGGCAACATGGTCTTGATCCACCGATCCAGATGTGTGACGCCTTGTCGCGCAATACCTCCGAGGAGTTCCAGGCCTTGCTGGCAAATTGTCTCACACACGGCCGACGGAATTTTGTCGAGGTGGCCGACCACTTCCCCGATGAATGTCAATACGTCGTGGAAACATTGGGGGAGGTCTACCATTTTGACGCGATTGCCGCCACGCAAGGCATGTCGCCTGAGCAGCGCTTGCATTTTCATCAGGGCAACAGCGGCCCGTTGATGAAAGATCTGCACCAATGGTTGGAACAGCAGTTTGCTGAAAAAAAAGTCGAACCTAATTCCAGTCTGGGCAAGGCGATCAACTATATGCTCAACCATTGGTCGGAGTTGACGCTCTTTCTCCGGGTTGAAAAGGCGCCGTTGGACAACAATATCTGCGAACGGGCTCTCAAGATGTCAATTATACATCGAAAAAATTCTCTTTTTTACAAAACCGAGCATGGGGCGTATATCGGCGACCTGTTCATGAGCCTCATCCACACCTGCTTTCTCGGCAACATTAACCCCTTCGAATATCTCACCGCACTACAGAGAAACAGCGCCGACCTCTTTGCTCATCCGCACCGCTGGCTGCCTTGGAATTATAAAGAGAATGGCAGTGTACCAGCCTGTTGAGTTAAAGCAGGGACAAAGCAGTCCCGCCACATCATAGCACATACCATACCAGCGAGATAGGCAGGCTTGCCGAAAGGACACGAT
>CAYTVF010000318.1:0-2908 GCA_964441345.1 uncultured Desulfopila sp.
CGCCACCAACTCGCTGGAACTGGGCATCGATATCGGCGATCTCGACCGGGTGGTGCTGATCCAGTCGCCGCCCTCCGTCGCCCAGGCGATCCAGCGGATAGGCAGGTCCGGCCATGCGGTGGGCGAAAAGAGCCACGGCCTGCTCTTTCCCCTGCACGGCAAGGACTTCGTCAATGCGGCGGTGCTGGCCAGCGCGGTGCGGGAAAAAGATATCGAGGAGGTGCACCCGGTCGAGAATCCCCTCGATGTGCTGGCCCAGGTGATCCTCGCCATGGTCGTCGCCGAGAAATGGGTCATCGACGAGTTGTTCGACACCATCCGGACCAGTTTTCCCTTCCGCAACCTGACCCGTCGTCAGTTCGACCCGGTCGTGGCGATGCTTTCCGGCCGCTATGCCGATTCGAAGATCCGCGAACTGCGCAGCCGGGTCCACCTCGACCGGCTGGCCGGCACCATCGAGGCAAAAGACGGCACCGCTTATCTGCTCTACACCTCCGGCGGGACCATCCCCGACCGGGGCGCCTACGTCATGCGCCATCAGGAGACCAAAGCGCGGCTCGGCGAGCTGGACGAGGAATTCGTCTGGGAGCGGCGGCTCGGCGAGACCTTCGCCCTCGGCGCCCAGGTCTGGCGAATCCAGAACATCACCCATAACGATGTCCTGGTGGTGCCGGTTGCGGGCAGCCACAACATCATCCCCTTCTGGAAGGGCGAACCGATGCACCGCGGCTTCCATCTGGCGGAGCGGATCGGCCTTTTCCTGGAAGAGTGCAACGACGCCCTGGACGATCCGGCCTTTGGCGAACGGCTGAGGGAGGGCTTTGCCATGGATGCACCCGCGGCCGACTATCTGCAATCCTACCTGCGGTTGCAGCGACAGACCAGCGGGACCGACCTGCCGCACCGCCATCATCTGCTCATCGAGCATTACGACGATCCGCTCAACACTGCCGACAGCAAGCAGGTCATCCTCCACACCCTGTGGGGCGGCCGGGTCAATTATCCCTTCTCCCTGGCGCTCACCGCAGCCTGGCAGGAAAAGCACGGCTATCCCCTGCAGGTGTTCGCCGACAACGACTGCATCCTCCTCATGCTGCCCCATGCTTTTGGCGCCAGCGACCTGCCGGCACTCATCAACTCGGCAAACGTCGAACAGCTTCTCCGTAAAAAACTGGAGGAATCCGGCTACTTCGGCGCCCATTTCCGGGAGAACTGCGGCCGCGCGCAGCTCCTGCCGAAAAGCTCGACCAGGAGGCGGATGCCGCTCTGGCTCAACCGGCTGCGCTCGAAGAAGCTGCTGGAGGCGGTGCAGCGCTACGACGATTTCCCGATACTCCTCGAAACCTGGCGGGAATGTTTCCACGACCATTTCGATCTGGCCAGCCTGAAGATGCTGCTGGACGAGCTGGAGGCGGGACGAATCGCGGTGAGCGAGATCGTCACCCACCACCCCACCCCCTTTGCCGACGGCGTCATCTGGCAACAGACCAACAAATACATGTACGAGGACGGCAGCGAGCCGGAAGTCTGCGATACCACCAATCTCGAAATTCTCCTGCGCATGCTGCGCCGCGCCCGCCAGCCTCGGTTCGAGCCCCTCGACCGCGCCCAGCTGCCGCTCTTTCTCGCCATCCACCAGGGCCTGACCGGCGGGACCGATCCAAGCGAAGCACTGCAGCACAGCCTCGACACCCTCTTCGGCTACCCCGCCCCCTGCGCCGCCTGGGAGGAATACATCCTGCCGGCCAGGATAGACCACTACCAGCCGAGTCATCTCGACAGTCTGCTGCAGTCGACCGGCCTTCTCTGGTATGGCTGCGGCGAGAAAAAAACCGGTTTTGCCTTTGCCGAGGATCTTGAATTGTTCACCGGCGACCGAAGCAATGCGGAAGATCCGGACCTGCGGCCGGCCGGTCTTTTTCCCGATCCGAAAGGCAGATACAGCTTCTTCGATATCCTCGAAAATTCCCGGCTGGACAGTGCGACGCTTTCGGAAAAACTCTGGTCGCTGGTCTGGCAGGGGTATATCGGCAACGATTCGTATGGGGTGCCGAGGAAGGGCATCGAGAATAATTTCAAACCGCAACGGATCGGCGACGAGATCACCATGCGTTCCCGGCGCCGGGGCTTTGCCCGCTGGGAATCGTCCCGGCCCCTGGCCGGTCCGTTTTTTCTGCTGCCGACTCCGGATAAAGGCAGACAGCCGGACAGCCTGAGCCGGCAGGAGATGAAGAAAGACCGGGTGCGCCAGCTCCTCGCCCGTTACGGCATGGTCTTCCGTGACCTGCTCGCAAGAGAACAACCCGAGCTGCAGTGGCGCAGCATCTACAAGACCGTGCGGCTGATGGAACTTTCCGGCGAGATCATCGCGGGGTACTTCTTCGAGGGGATCGACGGCCCGCAGTTCGTCTCGCCCGAGGCCTGCCGGATGCTGCAAAAGGGATTGGCTCAGGATGTTATTTTCTGGCTGAACGCGTGCGACCCCGCCTCGCTCTGCGGCATCGCCCCCGAATCGCTCCGTCACGGTTTGCCGCCGCGGATCCCCTCGACCTTTCTGGTCTACCACGGCCCGCAACTGACCGTCATTGTAAAGAAAAACTGCCGGGAGCTGGAGATCTTCATGCCACCCGGCCATCCCCTGTTCGGCCACTTTCTGGAAGTCTGCCGGGTACTGTTGACCCGGGAATTCAACCCGCTGAAAATGCTCGCCGTTGAAAAAATAAACGGCAAGCCCCCTGCCCACTCGGAATATCTCCGGGATCTCAAGGAGTTCGGCTTCACCGCCTCGCACCGCGGGCTGGAACTGCGGAAAAACGGATAACTACACGTAACTATTCAGGTTATTTCAATAGTGTCCACTTTGTCTGCTTGGTATTAGCCTCCCCTCCCTTGACGGGAGGGGATTGAG
>CAYTVF010000318.1:2955-3490 GCA_964441345.1 uncultured Desulfopila sp.
CCCCCCCTGCCCCCCTCCCGCCAGGGGAGGGGGAACTTTGTCCATAGAGCTGAATGGATACGAATACACAATACACGAATGCGGCATTGCACAGTGCTACGGGCCAGCTTGGCTGAAGGTGCGGTCGGTTGCCCTTGGTTTGTCGCTGTGCGACAGAAAAACTGATAATTCAAGACCTGACCCCGAGCTTCTTGACATCGCTATCGAAATCGCTATCGAATTCCGCATCTCGAAAAGTCGGGGAAATTTTCCTTGCTGAAAAGAAAGCAACAGTCCAATTGTCCATACGCCGTTTCTTATGCCGTTTCGATTTCGATAGCGATTTCGATAGCGATTTCGAGGGTGCATCCACCCCATACCCTATCCTATTTTATCAGAACAATTATTTTCCTTTCACAGTTTTCGCAAAAGGCGATACAATCAACTAGCCCCCCACAAGGGGGATAAGTACGTTGACGAAATTCTTTCTTAAAAAAACAAGATATGAAAGTTTCCTTCTTTGCCACATGCCTTGCCGACAATGTCTTCCCCGACA
>CAYTVF010000319.1:0-3433 GCA_964441345.1 uncultured Desulfopila sp.
CAGCACTTCCAGAAAAAAATTGCAGCCACAGCCACAGTATGTACACGTCGTCAGTACTGTCCTGTAATCCATAGTAGCTCCCATCCTATTTCTTCCCATCAATTATATTGAGTGGCGATCTTTGACCTCTGACATAACCGGTCTTGAAATCGAACTTCTCCTCCATGACACTGCCGACCTTCTTATACAAGGTTCTGAGAGGAATGCCGGACGGACAGGCTTCTTCGCACAAACCGCAATCGACGCACCTGCCGACCATGTGCATGGCCCGGGTATGGTGAAAGACGGGAATTTCCGGAGGAAGTTCCCCGCTCTTCACCAGATCGTCGCACTTCAGGCTGCATTCGTTGCAAAAACACATGGGGCAGACATTGCTGCAGCCATAGCATTTGATGCATTTGACGAATTCGCTCATCCAATAGGAGAACCTCTCGGGGAGCCCCAGCGCATCGATTGCCGCGACCGATTTGGCCTGACCGGGTTCGGCGCGCTCACCTGCCGTGATCTCCGTCGGATAGGGCTGTGAACATTCACACGCATCCGCCAGCTCCTGAGGACAGGCGAGACCCACCGCCATAACCTTCCCCTGATCAAGTTGATTCCAGGTGTATAAGGTCTGGAGTCCCCGGTCGTCACAACCTCTGACCAGTACGCCGAAGGTCGAGTCCGGATAGGCCTTGGCAATATTTATAAGATACTTGTTGAGAGGATACCTCGCGTCTCCGGCGCCCTTATAATCGCCGAGCGACATATCGTCCAGCGCCTCACCCTTTTGAAAAAGGTGCGGAGCTATATGGCCGTTCTGGCGGACAAGTCCGAGAAATCCTTCGATCTCACCTGTTTCCAGGAGTACTTTCACTTTTTCCTTGATAGCGTCAATCATAAGAATACCCTGCCTTTAAGGGCTCAAGATTATGCCAATTCCTTCCTGTAATCGCTCTTCAGGGGCGATGGCCCGAGTTTACGCAGCTCTTCAATAAAGGTGCCGAATTCGTGGACCAGTTCAGGCGCTTCCGCCGAAGAGACCCAGCTTGCCTTCAGGCGTGCTTGATCGATCCCGCTGAATTCCATCATCTCTTTGAGAACGGTAACACGTTTCTTGGTGGACAGATTACCATACAGGTAATTGCATTCACCCAGACGTCAGCCGCCGACAAAGACACCATCGACTCCACGTTGAAAGGCGAGAAGAATATGATGCGGCGATACACTTCCACTACACATCACCCGGACGGTACGAACATTTGCCGGGTACTGCAAACGACTGACCCCAGCCAGGTCAGCAGCTGCGTATGCTCACCAGGTGCACAGAAAACAAACAATTTTGGGCTCAAAAATGTCGTTACTCATTTATCTTTTCCTTTATGGTAAGAGAAAAACTGTAGGAGAAAAACTATATGGCCCGAATCTGAGCCAGCAGCTGTTCCGGTTTATAACCTCTCAATACTGCGCTGTGCGAGGGACAAGTGGAGGCACAGTTTCCGCAGCCTTTACAAAGAATCTCCTTTACCTCACATACATCTTTCTCCCGGTTGTACGAGATGGCGTCATACGGGCAGACATTTAGACACCCCATGCAGCCGACGCAGGTCTCCGCATCGATCTCCGCCACAATCCCGCTTTTCACCAGCTTGTCCTTGAACAGGATCGCCCCCACCCGCGAGGCCACGCCCATCCCTTGCGTCCTCGCCTCAACCGAGGTCACGGGGTAACGCGCACTGCCGCAGACGAAGATGCCATCGGCGGCGAAATCAAGGGGACGAAGCTTGGCATGGGCTTCCAGGAAGAAGCCGTTTTTATCGGAAGGAATCCGCATGAGCGCGGCTACTTCGGGCGAATCCGGCCGGGCGACCAGGGGGGTGGACAGGACTACGAGATCGCAGGGAAATTCTTTCGTCTCCCCCAGCACCGCGTGATGGAAAGTCACCTTCCCGGCGGAGACTACGGGCGGTTTCAAGGCATCATAGACATCGAATTTTACCCCCATGCCTCTGGCATCCCACAGCATTTGCTCTTTTACATCGCCATACATCTGCATGTCGCGATACAGCACATGCACTTCGGCGAGCGGCGACTTTCTCTTGATGATCATGCTGTTCTTGACGGCCGTGGCACAGCAGATTCTCGAGCAGTACTCACGCGTCGAGTTCCGGGCACCGGCGCACTGGATCATCACAACTTTCGAGGCCTTGAACGATCCGTCCTTCAACCGCCTTTCCAGTTCCATCTGGGTGATGACATCCCGGCCGTTGTACCCGAACAGACCTTCCTGGGTGAGAGGAACCGCGCCGGAGGCCACCACAATGCAGCCCACCTTTTCCTCGATCTTTTCATCCGGCTTCTGCACTGTTACCTGAAAGTTGCCGATATAGCCGGTAATTTCAGTAACTTTTGCACCGGTGAACACGGTGATGCCGGAGGTTGCCCGGACCTTTTCCGCAAGCGTCGTCACCCGATCTTTGGCATCGGCGCCGTTTTCCAGAACGTTCAGATCGAGCATGAGCCCGCCCAATTGCTGTTCTTTCTCGACCAGCAGCACTTCAAGCCCCATTCCAGCCAGGGATTCGGCGGCGGAAAGACCGGCAATGCCGCCGCCGATCACGAGAATTTTCCGCACCAGGGATGATTCGATGTTGTCCTGCGGCTCAAGGGTCGTGCTTTTTGCCACACCCATCCGCACCAGATCCTTGGCCTTGGCCGTGGCAATATCCCGCTTACCCATATGCACCCAGGAACACTGATCCCTGATATTCACCATCTCGAAGAGATACGGATTCATGCCCGCCTCAGCGCATGAACTGGCGAAAAGGGGCTGATGGGTGCGCGGGGAGCAGGAGGCGACGACAACCCTGTTGAGATTGTTGGTTTTTATGGCGTTCTGAATCTCACCGATGCCCGATTCCGAGCAGGTATACAAATTTTCCTTGGTGAACACCACCCCCGGCAACGTAGCCGCATATTCCGTTACAGACTTGCAATCGAGGTGTCCCGCAATATTGGAACCGCAGTCGCAGATAAAGACACCTACCCTCAATTGTTCAGTATTTTCCCCACTCTTTTTCTTCATTTCTTAAAAACCTTTTTTAAGAGACCATGAGTAATTTTTCTGGAGTAACTGTTACCGTCTGAACTGCCCTGGAGGCGGCGCTGCTTGCCTGTGCGACAGACTCCGGGATATCCATGGGACTGTGGGCGCAGCCACAGACAAAAATACCCTCCCTGGTAGAGTCGAGGGGATTTTCGGGACTCGTTTTAAAGAAGCCGAATCTGTTGATTTCAATATCAAGAATTTCCGACAGCTCCTTCATGCCCGTGGCCGGGGCACAGGCAGTGGCGAGGATGACCAGATCGAACTCCTCCCGGTTGACAATTTGCTTGCGGGTATCTTCATACACCACTACCGGATTGTCATTGGGGCCATTCACTATTTCGG
>CAYTVF010000320.1:0-3432 GCA_964441345.1 uncultured Desulfopila sp.
ATCTTTTCGGTAATCTCCGTGGCCGTCTGGGCGAAACGATATCCCATGCCGGCCGACATTGTGACCATCTCAAGTCGTTCACTTTCGATGCCGATCTCCTCAAGATATTTTTTGACGTAAGCCACTCTGCGGCCGGCGCGGGTATTGCCGTTCTTGAAATGGCAGTCCCCCTCCAGGCAGCCGGCCACATACACGCCGTCCGCACCCTTTTCAAAGGCGCGGACGATATGCAGGGCATCCACTTTCCCGGAACAGGGAACCCGGATGATTTTTACATTGGCAGGGTAGGGAAGGCGTTGGCTTCCCGCCATGTCGGCAGCGGTATAGGCGCAGTAGTGGCAGCAGAAGGCTACAATTACCGGTTCAAATTTTTCCATTATGCACTTATCCTTTCAAAAAGTTGTTCCACCTTCGCAAGAATCCGGTCGTCCTCGAACTGCATCAGCTGGATGGCTTTGGCCGGACATTCGGCGACGCACACGCCGCAGCCATGACACTTGGCCGGATCGATCTCCGAATACCCGTCGGCGTTGATGAACGGAATATTGAACGGACACGATCTGACGCAGATGAGGCAGGCGGCGCAGAGCTTGCCGTCGACTCTGGCGGTTGCCGCGCCGAGATTGATTACATCCCTCGCCAGCATGGTCTGAGCCCGTGATGCCACCGCATTGGCCTGGGAAATACTCTCCCTGATCAGTTTCGGCGAATGGGCCGTTCCGGCCAGGAAGAAACCGGGTACCGCCATGTCCACCGGACGCAGCTTGACATGGTCTTCGAGGAAATAGCCGTCACTGGTGCGCGGCAGCTTGAAGATCATCGCCAGCTCCTCAGTGGAATCCAGATCGCTGACCATGCCGGTGCTGAGGCTGAGGTTGTCGGCCGTAACCGTCACCCTGCGGCCGAGAATGGCATCAAGGTAGGTGACTTCGATCTGCGCTCCGACGGCTTCCACCACCGGTGGATTGTCGATTTCATAGCGGACAAAAATAACCCCTTTTTCTCTTGCCTTCTGGTAGTACTCTTCCTGGAATCCGTAGGTGCGCATATCCCGGTAGAGCACAAAGACGCGGGCCTCGGGGTTGACGGCGACGATGGCCAGGGCGTTTTTCACCGCATTCTGACAGCAGATGCGGGAACAGTTGGGATTCTCGGGAATTCGCGACCCGACGCATTGGATCATTACCACGTTGTCCCATTTCTTGACCGCTTCGGGATGTTCGATAATGAATTTCTGCGTTTCCAGCTGGGTCCTCACCGCCGGATTCTCACCCAGCAGATAGAGCGCGGGGCGGCTGGGCTTGGCGCCGGTTGCCAGAATCGTAATGCCATGTTCCAGCTGCCGGTAGAACATCTGCGGCCCGCTCTGCATGCCGGTCTTGAACATGCCCGGCATGCCGGAATGATCGACGATCAGGGCCCGGGTGAAGACCTGGATGTTGCCGTGCTGCTGCACTCTGGTCACCAGATCGCCGACAAACGCCTGGATATCGTTGCCTTCAAGAGTTTTATACAGCTGTTTCGCCACACCGCCAAGTTTATCGCTTTTTTCGATCAGGTAGATCTGGAAACCCTGATCGGCCAGACGCAGGGCGGCGGTCATGCCGGTTACCCCGCCGCCGGCCACCAGGACGTTCTTGTTCATCGGCAGGCTTTGATCGGTAAGCGGCTGGGCCTTGATTGCCGCGCCGACCGCCATCTTGATCAGATCGTTGGCCTTGGCGGTTGCTTCGGCCGGTGCGCCGGCATGGACCCATGTGGCCTGATCCCTGATGTTGGCTATCTCCACCAGGTATTTATTGAGCCCGGCCGTGCGCAGAAGTTCCTGGAATTTGGCTTGATGGGTCCGGGGCGAACAGCCGCCGATGACCACCCGGTTGAGTTGCTCCTCCTCGATGGTCCTGCGGATATTGTCCATCGAAATACGACTGCAGCCATGACCCTCCGTCCGGGCTACCGCCACATGGGGCAGGGCGGCGGCATGGTCGACCAGGCTTGCGACATCGATCACCCCGCCGATATTTTCGCCGCAGTCGCAGATGAATACGCCGACCTTCGGTTCTTCGAGCGAAATGTCCCTTTCTCTCAACAGATCGTCCTCTTCGACGATCTCCTTGACGGCGGGCGGCAGGTCCATGCCGGCCATACAGGCCGCGGCGCTGGCCTGAACCATGGTCTCCGGAATATCCTTCGGACCTTCAAAGGTTCCGGCCACATAAATGCCGGGCCGGGTGGTGGCCACCGGGTTGAAGCCCTCTGTCACCGGAAAGAAGTCACTGTTCAGGCCAATGCCCATTTTTGCGGCGAGGGCCCGGGTATCGTCCGAGGTCTTGAAGCCGGTGGAGAGCACGATCATATCGAAATGCTCTTCAAACTGTTTGGGCGCGTCATCTTTGGTGTAGGTGACGGTCAGATCTTCTCTGCCCACGGGTTGCAGGATGGAGTGGGGGCGGCTGCGCAGGAAACGGACGCCGTATTCGTTTTTGGCCCTTTCGAGATAGAGTTCATAATCCTTGCCGAAGGTCCGCATATCCATATAGAAGATAGTCGTCTCGATATCCTCCTGGAACCGCTCCTTGGTGACGATCGCCTCTTTCAGGGCAAACATGCAGCAGGCATGGGAACAGTAGGCACCGGCCCCTTTCTGCAGACCGCGCGAGCCGATGCATTGAATCCATGCGACCTTCTTCGGCTGGCGGCCGGTCGAAGGGCAGAGCAGTTTTCCGCCGGTGGGGCCGGAGGCGGAAAGTATTCTTTCATATTCGAGGCTGGTGACCACATCCGGCAGTTTACCATAGCCCAGATAGTCAAGATGGCTCGGATCGAAAAGCGAGGCTCCCGGGGAAAGCACGATGGACGCACACCGGATCTCCCGGTTGCGCGGCATATCGTCGGGATTGATCGCTCCGGCCGGACAGATGCCCACGAGGGCCTTGACATCGTTGCATTGTGCGAGGTCGATGGAAAAAGCCTGGGGAGTCGCCTGGGGGTAGCGCATACAGGTCGGCGCCCGATGGTCGAGGCCCGGATTGAACCGGACACATTCCGGAAAATGGTTGAAGCATTCTCCGCAACCGGTACATTTATCGAGATTAATGTATCTGGGTTCGGTTTTAAGGGTAACGGAAAAATTGCCCTTTTCCCCTTTGACACTCTCGACACTGGTCAATTCCATCAGCTCAATATGGTCTTGCCGGTTGGTTTCCGAGAGGTGAGGCGCGATGGTACAGAGATCACAGTTATTGGTCGGAAAGGTCCTGTCAAGTTGAGTCATCAGGCCGCCGATGGTGGCGGCCTTGTCGACGAGAACGACGTCCTTTTCCGCCTCCGCTAAGTCCAGAGCCGTTCGTATCCCACCGAGACCTCCGCCAATAACCAGCACTTTATTATTTTGCGTTTGGAGTCTGTTTGAGTTCTGCATTGTTACCTTTT
>CAYTVF010000321.1:0-3019 GCA_964441345.1 uncultured Desulfopila sp.
CTCGATCCCCTCCCGTCAAGGGAGGGGAGGGGGGAAGCAGACAAAGTGAATAGTTACGAACCCTTTTCGTCCCCCCCGGGATTAATCATCGCCTCCGCCCTCGCCGAGCCACTCTTTGATCTTTGCCGCAAGGATTGCCGGAACCACCGGCTTGGCAAGGTAATCGTCCATGCCGGCGTCGAGGCATTTCTGCCGGTCGCCGACCATGGCATGGGCGGTCAAGGCGATGATCGGGATTCGCCGGTCCCGGCTGTGGTCTGCCGGATCGTCTATTCTGCCGGCATGGTTGGCATTCCGCCGGGCCTCCCATTGCCGAATGGCTCTGGTGGCTTCAAGGCCGTCCATTTCCGGCATCTGGACATCCATGAAAATGAGGTCGAAGCTCTGCTCTTTTATCGCGTCCAGCGCCTGGCGGCCATTATCGGCGGCAACAACCCGGCAGCCGAGGTTCTTGAGGATCTGCATGGCCACCGTCTGATTGATGAAGTTGTCCTCGACCAGTAAAATACGGATCGCTCGTGCAGTCGTTCCATCGCCCTGCAGCTGAGGAAGCTGCACCATATCCGCGGTAGCCGGCGCGGCTTTCTCCTGTTTTGCCAGGATGGCATCGAACCGGAAGGTGGAGCCGTGGTTTTCGCGGCTTTTTACGTCGATCGTTCCCCCCATTATTGCCACCAGTTTTTTGCAAATGGCCAGCCCCAGGCCGGTCCCGCCGTATTTCCGCGAAAAAGAGCCGTCGATCTGGGAAAAGGATTGGAAAAGGCGATACGTTTGTTCGGGGGCGATACCGATGCCGGTGTCGCTCACTTCGAAATGGAGAGTGGCCCAGGTCGGCGTCTCGCTTTTCAGGGTGACTGCTATCGACACTTTTCCCGATTCGGTGAATTTCACCGCATTGGTGGCCAGGTTCAACAGCACCTGACTCAGCCGGGCCGGATCGCCTTTCAGCAGCGTGGGAACCCGCGGGTCGACTGTCACCAGGAACAGCAATCCTTTCCGGGCGGCATGAAAATTGACGATTTTGTACAGCTCGTCCATGGTATGACGGAGATCGAAGTCGACGATATTGAACCGCAGTTTGCCGGCCTCGATTTTGGAAAAATCGAGAATGTCGTTGATGACCGTGAGCAGTGCTTCGCCGCAGGATACGACGGTTTGCGCATATTGATGCTGATCGGGGGTGAGGGGAGTAGTCAGCAGCAGTTCCGCCATGCCGAGGATGCCGTTGAGCGGGGTGCGGATCTCGTGGCTCATATTGGCCAGGAATTCGCCTTTGGCCGCATTGGCGATCTCGGCTTCCTTGCGCGCCTCCACCAGATCGGTGATATCGGTAATGACACCGAGAAGGCCAACCACCTTGCCCCCGCTGTCATGGATAGTCGCTTTGTCGAAGATCACGTCGCGCAGGATGCCGTCGGCCCTGAACACTTTCCAGGTATAATGCTGGGTTCCCGGCTTGGCCAACAGCTCCTGGTCGTTATGATGGTAGCGCGCGGCGATGTCCGCCGGTGCCATTTCAAAAACCGTTTTGCCGATGATGGCGCTGCGCGGTTTTCCCAGGTAGCTTTCAAAAGCGGCATTGCAGCCGGTGTAGCGCCCTTCGCTGTTTTTGTAGAAGAGCGGATTGGGGATGGTCTCGATCAGGGTATGAAGAAAATCGTGCTGGAGGCGGAAGGCCTGGACCGCCTCCTCGGCTTTTTCCTTGGCCCTGGCCAGTTCGGCGGTACGCTTCTGGACCAGTTCCTCAAGATGATCCCGATGTCGCAGAAGCTCCTCTTCGCCCTCTTTGCGATCGGTAATGTCTTCCACCGTGCCGGTGATGCCGCAGACCTTGCCGTCCACATCGTGCAGGGGGATTTTGCAGGTATCGAGCCAGGTTTTCCTGCCGTCCGCCCGAACCTGGGTCTCGGCGATATGCAGCTCCGGTGTATCGCTGTCCATGACCCGGCGGTCGCACAGGAGGTACCACTCGGTTTCCTCCGGAGCCCAGGGCAGTTCCCGATCGATCTTGCCGACGATTTGTCCGGGATGGTCCAGTCCGGCAGCTGCCGCAAAAGGACGGTTGCAGCCCCGGTAGACCGAGTTGCGATCCTTCCAGAAAATCAGCTGGGGGATGTTGTCGATTACCGACTGCAGCATTTCCTGGGATCTGCGCAACGCTTCCTCGGTTTTTTTGGCTTCGGAAATATCGAGGAATATTCCCTCGTAACGGACTATTTTGCCGGTATTGTCGCGGATGATCCGGGTGCGGTCGTCGATCCACACGACCTCGCCGCCTGCGGTGATAATCCGATATTGCTGGGAAAAGGTCATGATCCCGCGATTGCTGCTGTGGCGGGCGATCTTATCGGTCACGACCTGCAGGTCGTCGGGGTGGACGATGTCGTTGAGCCGGATTTTGCCGGTGTAGAAATCCTGCGGGGTATAGCCGAACCGGCGGACATTGTCGGTGACAAATGTGACCGTCAGACCGTTTCGCGCCTGCCAGGAAAAGACTATGGCGTGACTGTTGTTGACGATCAGTTCGAGGGCTTCGCTTTTATTCCGTGTTTCGAGCAGGATTGCCTCGGACGTTCTGCGTCTGCCGGTTTCAATAGTCAATTGCTGTTCGGCGCGGGCGACTGCCATTTCGAGCTGAGCGATACGCGTCGTTTGCGCTGTGAGTTCAGCCTCGTCACTGCCGGCGGCCGATATATGCTCTGGTGCAGGTTGTTTGTGCATCGCTCTCTACTTGTGACTTTGGCCTGATAACCATCTCGCCGGTTTACCCTCGAAATCCGCCTGGCTAAATCTTAGCCGTTTTTTGCCGTCAAAACAAGAGCCTCGGCGCATCATCGCCACCACCGCTGAAGCGGGTCGGTCATAGCCCGCGGGGGTAAGGGAAGTCGGCATGGCGGGAAAGCCGAATCGGTTTTGACATTCGCACCATCTTTTTGATACACCTGAGAAAAGCGAGGCTTCCCCCTCCGGGAGGGGGTTAGGGGGAGGGGGAAGCCGCAACGTGCAACTTCGTTCCAAA
>CAYTVF010000321.1:3035-3382 GCA_964441345.1 uncultured Desulfopila sp.
CCCTCAATCCCCTCCCGTCAAGGGAGGGGAGGCAAAAACCAAGCAGACAAAGTGCATACCGTTGAACTTCTAAGTAACAACGGGAGAAGAGATGATGAGCTGGAAAAAGATATCGATATCCTTGAAAACAGCACTCATCAATAGTGCTGTGGTTCTCTTGCTTCTCGCCCTGGTCGGCGGCTTCATTATCGCCAGACAGGGGTCGCTGGTGCAATTCATCCTGGTGCAGTACCAGGATATGATCCGGCAGATTCTTGAAACGCAAACGGACCGCGACGGCCGGTCATTGAAAGAGCGGCACGCCATCAACGCCAAGATCTGCAGCGGCATGTCCGGATATTTCGTCT
>CAYTVF010000322.1:0-3349 GCA_964441345.1 uncultured Desulfopila sp.
CGGATTTTCGAGCGAACGTCGCCGCTGCTTGCAATGTCTGTTTAGCAGACTTGCTCAGGCGAAGGTCAAGTTTTTCTGTTCTGGTTGATCGTTGAATAGTCATATTTGAAACTTACTTAAATTGCCAGACAATGTCAAGACACTCGTTTGCCGGATGAACAAAATAGAAGCCTGTAATAATGGAAAAGTATCGGCGCTCATGGGCAGTATGGTTGAATCTCATGGAGCAACAGATGGTGGCCTTCATCCCGGGCATGATTGGCGAACCTCTTGTTTCAGGCTGGAGATGGAGCCCGCCCAGGGAAAAGAGTCGGGGTGCAGTTCGCCATCATGGGGATCTGTTTCTACTGCCTCAGGTTGGAAGAAAAGCCGGAGGCAGTTTTCCGGTCATCACAGAAAAAGGTCGTGATCCAATACCAATGAGCTCAGAGTGACCATGCCGATCAACTTCCCGTTTTCCTCCACCGGAGCCCGCCGCATGCCAACCCGGTGCAGCAGTCTGGCTATATATCGAATATCCATATCCGCCGGCACTGACAGAACCGGCTTGGTCATGATCTCGTAAACATTCACTTCGTTCGCCTGCTTGCCAGGGATGAGCACGCCATTAATGATGTCCTGCACCGAGACAAGCCCCCAGGCGTCATCCGCATGTCGTTTGCCGACCAACAGGCTATGCACCTGTTCCTTCCGCATGAGTGCGGCGGCCTCCCTGGCGGTGGCCATCCCGTCGATGGAGATGATGCGGGTGCTCATCACATCCTTGCCCCGAATAATGTTGTCTGAAGATGTTGCCATAATATTTTCCTTGTGATGTTTTGAGTGGCATGGTGACTCTGTTATCTCGACAATGACCTGTCGGTTTAAAAATACTGGTCCCTGACCTCCTCTTTAAAACGCTCAAGCTGACTTTCCAGGCCGACCACCGAATCCACCGGCAAAACGAAGGCAATGCCGGTCCCTGGCTTGTCGAATTTTCCTGCTGCGGCAATGGCGGCGAGCACCGGACGAACAATATGTTCCTCAAGGAGAAACATGATGATATCGGTCGGTGCCTCCAGGCTTAGGCCAAAAAAGGTTTTGGCCTCACGCATGCCGGTGCCGCGCGCCGGAATGATGGTCGCTCCGGTCGCTCCGGCCGCCTTTGCGGCGTCGACAACGGCGTCGGTGATATCCGTCTTAACAGAGGCGAGAATAACTTTAAACTTCATTGCGTTGCTCCTTATTTTTTCTTTGTGCTTTCTGAACCAACCATTGGGCATATTGCCCATAACCCAGAACAGTGATGATCGGAAAAAGACTGGCGAAGGCGATCAAGCCGAAGCCATCGATTGCCGGGTTACGGCCGGGAACCATGGCGGCCAGCCCCAAGCCAAGAGCCGCGACGATTGGCACCGTCACCGTCGAGGTTGTTACTCCTCCGGAATCATAGGCAATTGCCATGATTGTTTTGGGGGCGAAGCAGGATTGAATCATGACGATAATATACCCTACTATAATATAGACATAGAGCGGCGTGCCAGTGACTATTCTGAAGGTGCCGAGACTGATGCCGAAGGCAACGCCGAAGGCCACCGTCAGTCGTAGTCCCCAGGCGTTGATGCTGCCGCCCGACACCTCGTTAGCCTTAAAGGCGATGGCGATCAGCGACGGTTCGGCGATGGTGGTGGCAAAGCCGATCAAGGCGGCAAAGAGATAAATCCAGCCGTAGTTGGTCCAATCGGCCAGATCGATGCTTGCCCGGCTTCCTTGAAGAAATACCGGGTCGGCCAACTGACTGGCCATAAGCTTGCCAAGGGGGAACAGTGCCATTTCCAGGCCGAGCAGAAACAGAGTCAGGCCGATGATTACATAGACAGTCCCAACCAGAATTGAGCGCAGATTGGCGACAGGTTGTTTAAGGACCACCAATTGGAAAAAGCCGAAGAGGAGAATGATCGGCAGAATATCGCGGCAGGTCAGGAGGAATTCCCTGCCGAATTGATACAACGTCTCCATAAATCACCCACCTCTCACTTGAAGATAACCAGGCCGTATCCCATGACGAAGATCATGGGCAGCAGCGAGGCAAAGGCAATCATACCGAAGCCGTCGGTCAACGGATTTCTTCCCCGGATAATGGTGGCCAGGCCAACTCCCAGTGCGGTGACCAGCGGCACGGTGATGGTCGACGTAGTGACGCCGCCGGCATCATAGGCGATGCCGATGATTTCCCGGGGGGCGAAAAGTGTCATCAGCACGACTACACAATATCCCCCTATGATCAAATAATGAAGCGGCCAGTTGCGGAGAATCCGTAATACCCCGAGCAGAATGGCAAATCCTACGGAAAAGGCGACGGTCAACCGCAGTCCCAGGCTGTAGGAGTTCCTTGTTTTGAGGTCGTTGTCAAGCAGCCCGCCCTGAATCGCGATATCCGCTGCCTCGTTGGCAACCGCAATCAGGGCCGGTTCGGCAACGGTGGTGGAAAAGCCCAGGGCAAAACTGAAAATCAAGAGCCAAAACAGGCTGCCCTTGCGACTCAGGGAATGCGCCATCCCCTCTCCAAGCGGAAAAAGAGCACGCTCCAAACCCTCAATGAACATACTCAGACCGATTACTACCAGGCCCGTGCCCAAAAGAATTTCCCAGCAATCGGGCAGCGGCTTGCGGATAATCGCAAACTGAAAAAAAATGATGACTGCGACGATGGGCGCCAAGTCCGCGCAGGCTGACCGGATCTTTTTAAAGACGTAGGCAGCATTATAAAATAGGATTTCACGTGGTTTCATCGCATCAAAAGTGGCTGCAGAATTAGGCTGTATGTTAGATCAGGCTACACGGACTACCCATTGTACCCAGAGGAGAAACTATTGCAAGCGCTACGGTGCGGGCAACAATTGTTAATATATTTCCAAACACTCGCAACCAATTTTCGTTGCGGCATATCGTCAACCCGACCGAAACCGATTGCTCGCCGCCATGATGCCGAAGAGGGTATGTTTCAATTCGGTTTTCGCGGCATCGATCGCACCCAGCGACAGGCCGATGCGGAATCCGCCCCAATGCTTGCCTTTTACATAAATCGGGGAAGAAACATCCCACATGGTCTCCCCGGTATCCCTTTTATAAACCTGCAGGAAGCCCTTGCCGGTATTCCGGGCAGCCTCGATTCCTACCGGGTCGTTGAAAATCCGCTTGGTCCTGTTGCCGACCTTGTCCTTGGCCGGATCGCCGGTTATCGGCTGCTGGAAGCGGGTATTGTGCGTCGGCAGATAGCCATTGGTATCGACCGCCACGGCATAAACGATGCTCTGGTCGTCGAGGAATTCATCCTCCAGCGCCAGGATGGCCTTATCCATATAAAAAT
>CAYTVF010000323.1:0-3345 GCA_964441345.1 uncultured Desulfopila sp.
GGGGCGGGGCGATACCTGCCAAAAGCCGGGTATCGCCGGCCGGCACAGGATCTCCGGCGAGGTCGGTAAAGGCAAGATCGAGCGAGAGGATCGGAATATCCTTGTGGACGAGTTTGGCAACCTGAGTGACCGGCGCCTTGTGCAGCACCCTGATGACCAGATAGACCAGCAGGCCGCCGCACAGAAGCCCCACGAGAAGTGCCGTTACAATATTTTTTTGTTTTGCGGATCGATTCGATTCCACTCGTATACTCCCAAAAAGTAGGGGTTATCGGTTCCTGGAATCCACACCGGGTCGGGGGATGCCATGAGATCCCGAATGCGCACGACTCGGACCTGGGCTTCGCGGTCGCCGGCGCCGTTATGGTAAACGGCGAGATTTTCCGGGCGGTTTGCCACATAGATCATCAGATGATACGGCTCTATTTCCGCAAGGCCCTTTTGATAGACCAGCAGGTCGCCGTCCCGGGCCAGCGTCACGTCCCGGGTCTTCTTTCTGAAATTAAAGCCAATCAGCGTTTCGGCGTCGGCAAACGGTTCGTAACGGGGTAATCCCGTCGCGGCAAAACCGACCTGCCAGATGCGGGAATGATCCGGGAAAACCCGTTTGGCGAAGTCGGAAACGGGCGGAAGGTGAAGCGCGTCCGGGATGCCGATTTTTCGCTTTTCCGCGGGGGTCGGGTTTTGCAGCGCCCCGCGATAGGCAAATCTGACCAGCCCAGCGCAATCGCGCTGTTTATCATGCCACAGGGGACTGGTTTTTTTTGCCTGCAACAGGGCGAGGCGCGTTACCGATTCCCGCAGGGCCTTTTCATCCGTTGCCGGGAAGTAGGCGTACTCTTCCTCGTGTTTCGGTTCGCCCTTTTTCTTATACTCCTTCACCTCTTCCGGCATGCTGCTCTCCGGGTCCTGTCCGGGGATGAAGATCAAGGGCGACTGCCCGTTGCCACGGACAACGATGTAGGCAAAGGTCTGGGTCTCGCCCGGTCGCGCCAGGGGTTTCCGCACCCGCTTGCGGCTTTCGCCGGGCAGCCCTTCGTCGGTGATGATATCGAGATTGGCCAGGGTGTGCTGCAGGGCGCCGCCGGGCCAATAGTTCACGTCAACCCTGAAGACGCCGACGGGCGGTGCCGGATGAACGTACAGGTAGGGCCCGTAACCGGGCTGATCGAAGGAATCGCCCTGCTTGTTCAGAAAAAAAATTCCGCCTGAGGGGGAGTTGGTGTCGGCCCAGTAGACATGGGTCAGGTCCGGCTCATAGAGATGAAGATCGGTATACACCCCGTCGGTGTCGCTGGTCAGTACAATTTTCAGGGGAATGGGGTTGATAACACCATCCACCATCGCACTTGCCCTGGCTGTTCCGGCCTGATTCGTGCACTCGACGATCACCGTGTTTTTTCCTTTGGATGCCGGGAACTTCCGGGAAAATGCCCCGGTGAACGTGCGCAGGTAATACCGCACGCCGTTAATGTTGGCGACAACGGGGTCGGCGGTGGGATCCGAGCAGGTGCCGCTCACCTCGATCTGGAGGTTCGTCGTCCAGCCGCCCGAGGGTTGGGTGAGGGTGACGACCGGCATGACGGTCCCTTTGCCGGTCATCTCATGGCCCCGCCGGGCAGTGACTTCCGGCGCCTGCGAGGTGGTGGCGGAGGCGCAAGGAATCCAGCAGCAGGAAAGCCACGCCAAAACTAGAAATCTGACATAAGGGTGATGGATCAAGGCGGCCTCCTCTACTGTTCGGGGCGGTTATGGCGGAGAATTACCCATGAAATAACGAGCAAACCAGTATTGGCACATTCTATCACAATCATCAGTCAGATTGAAAAGGTTATGATGGAGGCGCGAAGCAACCAGTTAATTATATATGCTAAAACATATTTACACATTCCGATATATGTCTTAGCATATAAACATGGATGATATACTCCAAGCACTCAAGAGTGCAAGAAAAGAAAAACAGCTCAAACAGGCCGAGTTAGGCAACAAACTCGGTTTACCGCAGAGCCATATTTCCAAAATTGAGCAAGGACTAACCGATCCTCGCTTATCGACGGTAAGGGATATTGCCAGGATGCTCGATCTGGAACTGATCCTTGTGCCGCGTTCTTTGCTTCCGGCACTGGATGTCGTTCTGCACGGTAAAGATCCGCACGAATCGATGTGGCAGCCGGATGATGAGGAAGACGAAACATGACGGAATTGCTGGAGGTATTCCTTGCCGGTAGATTGATCGGTACGCTTACCCTGCTCCCCGGCGAGTGTACTTTTTTCTCTTTTCTGAGCAGCTATCTGGACGATCCGGAGCGACCGGTTCTCAGTCAGTCCTTCTTCGGCCGAACCGGGGAGGTAATGCCTGAAACTCGTGTAGTGAAAACCAAGGTTCCACCTTTTTTTTCCAATCTGCTCCCCGAAGGACATCTGCGCACGTATCTGGCTGCTCGGGGAGGGATACATCCGACAAGAGAATTCAAGCTCCTTGGACTTCTGGGAGAGGATCTGCCGGGGGCGGTATCGGTCGGATGGTCAGCGCAGGAGGCAAAGGATCGATTGCCTGCGGTTGATCATGGCCGGCATCGTGATGAGGCGCCGTACCATTTTTCTCTTGCCGGGGTTCAGCTCAAATTTTCGGCAATGACGGAAAGCCGCGGAGGCCTGACTATTCCCGCCAGTGGCACGGGTGGCAACTGGATTGTAAAACTGCCTTCGCAGCAGTTTCCGGAAGTGCCGGAAAACGAATGGGCGATGCTGTATTTCGCCGGCAAAATAGGGATCAATGTGCCGGAAACGAGGTTGATCCCAATCGAAGATATTGCCGGCCTGCCCGACCTCGGCATCATGACCGGAAAAACTGCATTGGCCGTGAAACGGTTCGATCGGCGAGATACCGGGGAGAGAATACATATCGAGGATTTTGCGCAGGTATATAATCTCTTTCCCGATGAAAAATACAGCCGGGTTAACTACACTAATATCGCCAATATGGTGTGGATGCTGACGGGGGAGGCGGGCTTGGCGGAGTATGTGCGGCGACTGGTTTTCAATATTCTGATCGGCAACGGCGACATGCATTTGAAAAACTGGTCCTATGTCTATGTCGATGGCCGGACCCCGCAGCTTGCCCCAGGCTATGATTTTGTCGCGACTGTACCGTATCTCCCCGGCGATAAACTGGCCTTGAATCTATCCGGCACAAAAATAATGCAGGAAGTGTCGGAATCGCACTTTGTGGATTTGATCGCAAAGGCAAGGGTTCCCGAACATTTGGTAATTAAAACGTTAAGAGAGACGGTCAAGACGACAACAGCGATCTGGCAGCAAGAGAAGAAGCTTCTGCCGCTTTCA
>CAYTVF010000324.1:0-3314 GCA_964441345.1 uncultured Desulfopila sp.
CAACTTGACATTGTGAGTGTTTTCAATAAGTTAAAATTTAGCCGGGAATTGCTGAGGGAACGGTTACCCAATTTCATCCAATTCAAGCAAAGTCATGTCCAATATATCGGGCCCCTGTATTCGCCCTGCTCATTGCGGCGGACAAGGCCTTTGCATATTTGCATCTTTTTTCATTGGTTTTTTGAACCTTTTCCAAACACCCAGAGACATATGATTGAGGACAGAGAACTCTTGGAAGAAAGGCGGCTGGTGGTGCAGGTGGCAGCAGGTGATTCCGCTGCCTTCCGACAACTCTACGACCTGTCCTATGGCAGGGTCGCCCGCTATGTGCAAAAGGTGGTGGGGAATGACAGCCTGGCCGATGATATCCTCGTCCAGACGTACACGGTGGCATGGCAGAAGTGCGATACCTTTAAAGGAGACGGGAGGATCACCACATGGTTGATCGGTATTGCGCGAAACATTATGTTTCGGGAGTTTAGAAAGATTAAAAAATATGAACCTTTTGATGAAGAGTACGGTGCCGCGGACACACAGAGTCAGTTTCGGGTTGAGATAAAATCGACAAACGCGGCCGTGAAAGCTGCCCTGCAGACTCTCAAAGCGAAACATCGGGAGATTCTTGAATTGGTTTTTTATCAGGAATTCAGTTACGTGGAAGTGGCAGAACTGATCGGGATACCGGTAAATACCGTTAAGACAAGAGTTTTTCATGCAAAACAGGCACTCAAGGACGTGCTGGAAGACAGGAACATCACAGACTATGACACATAAAGACAACGACAAATCGGATTTGGTTCCCGATTACTGCAACAATCGGCTGAATGCGAATGAAAAAGCTGTTTTTGAAAGCCGTCTCCGGGAAGATCATGAACTGCTGGATGAGTGCAACGATTTTCAAGGGTTCCAGAAACTGTATCGCCAAATCGACATTGCCGAGCCATCGCCGTCGGATGCGATCTTCGATCGGATATCCCGTTACGTCAGCTCCCACCACAAGGCGGAAAGAAAAGCACCGGTAAAATCCAGCCCGCTGGCGGATTCCATACGCAATTTCTGGCAGCAGGTTCGTGAATCCATAGCTGTGCCGTGGATGCTTGCCGCCGCACAGGCTGTGGTAATTGTGCTCTTGCTGGTCCCTGCTCCCCGGCAAGACAGATATGCGACCTTGAGCGCAACGGAAGTCGCTGCAAATGCTGAAAATATCGGCATCAATGTGGTCTTTCGGCCAAACGCTCCGGAGGCCGATATCCGCGGCCTGTTGCACACCATCCAGGGATCAGTCAGAGGCGGGCCCAGCACGGAAGGGCGCTATGTGGTCAGCATCGGCAGCCGGAGCGACCTTGATAAGGCTGTGCGGACCTTGAAACAGTCGGAAATTGTATTGTTTGCGGAGCCGGTCTATTAGTACCTTAGAGCATGTAACCCGGTGACACCTATGATAAACTGCACCAATCCCCGACCGGTCATCAAAGCGGCAAAACTCTGGGTTGTCCTGCTCTTCTGCCTCACCACGCCCATGAATGTATTGGCGGAATCCGCTGTCCAGGGCACTGTCGTCAACGCTCCAGCCAGAATTGAAAAGAGCACCAATATTGCAGCAGGCAGCGATAACAAGGCTGAGCAGTCTTCTGTTGTCCTCAAAAATGTCAAGATGAGCACCGCCGTTGTCAACAGTGTGCAGAGCGAAACCGCGGTCAACGTTGCCGCCGGAAAGAGAAACGTTGCCCGCCAGGGTTCTGTTTCCATTTCCCGGGGGACAGGCAGGGGAGTTGTTCTCAATAGTGTCGCGACAAAATCGACCAGCAACATGGCGGCGGGCAGCGACAATCAGGCAAACCAGTCTTCAGTCGCGGTGACGGCAAGCACGGTCAAAGGGACGGTCAGCAACACCTCCAAGGGCAAAAATATGCTCAATGCTGCCGTTGGCAGTCGAAATCAGGCAAATCAGGCGGCAATCGTCATGGATGGGACGCAATTGCGCGGCATAGCCGTTAATAAAGCCACAGGCGAGAACGCCATCAACGCTGCCGTTGGCTATAGAAATGCAGCGAATCAATCGTCCATTGTTGTTGATGGGGGTCAGGCCGGCGACGGGTCCGCCGTAACCATGCCGCAAAACACTTTTCAGGCGGATTCCGTCAGCACGGGGCAGGGAGAACCCAGCGCCTTGGCATATACCGGCAGAAAAAGGGTGCAGGAGTCAAACGGACAGAGGACGGCCCAACATGTACCTGGCCAGGTTGTTTTTCTTGTTGATAATGACAAGGCCGGTCTTGCCGGCCTCGATCGAATTGCCAAAAAATACCATCTCGATGTCGGTGAAAAAACAGTCCTGAAATCGCTCAACCGTATCATGGTGGTTTCTTCCACTGCGGGAAACGCGGCGGAGATCGCCCTGAACCTGAAAAATGAGTCCGGTGTATATAATCCACAGCCCAATTATATCTTTGCCACGATGGGCGGGAAAGATCCCCTCAGTCCCATGCAGAATCTGGTCTCCATGCTCGATCTGCCGGAAGTGCACGGCAAGGTCAGTGGCAAGAATATCACCGTGGCTGTTGTTGACACCGGGGTAGAGGTAGAGCACGAGGATCTGCGCTCACGTATCATCGGATACCAAAACTTCATATCGGGCAGCTCCTACCAGGGGGAGATACACGGTACCGCGGTGGCCGGAATTATTGGTGCCGGCCAGAATGAATACGGCATTGTCGGCATTGCGCCGGATGTGTCTTTGCTGGCACTGCGGGGTTGCCGCCAGGTAACTAAAATATCGGCCATGGGCGAATGTTTCTCGACATCCCTGGTCCGATCCCTGGATGCCGCTATCACGGCCAAAGCGGATGTGGTTAATTTAAGCCTTGGGGCATATGTCGACGATACCCTGCTGGGCATGATGATTGACAGCGGTCATGAGAAAGGAATTGTTTTTGCGGCTCCAGTGGGCAATGACCCCGCCGCGGAGAATATTGCCTTCCCCGCTTCACACGACAAGGTGATCAGCGTAGCGGGCCTGGATGAGTCGGGCAATCCACTGCCCAACCGGCGACTGGCATCGATGGCGGATGCCGTAGCCCCGGCAACGCATCTTTTTGTGACGACACCTGGCAGCAATTATAATTTCAGCGACGGCACATCCCTGGCAAGTGCGTCAATTTCAGGCATTATTGCCCTCTCCATGGAAAAAAAAACTGCTCGGCATTCACCTTGCCTGCCACGCTTCAACAGTGCCGTCCCGTGGCCCAAACAGGTCTTGTCATGCATTGGTTTATGAGCAGGGTCTGTCCCCCTCCCCTTGCGGGAGGGGGTTA
>CAYTVF010000325.1:0-3189 GCA_964441345.1 uncultured Desulfopila sp.
GCATCTTGCGCAATTTCCCAGTCCGCATGTTTGGTTGGATCTAAAGCCATGGTTCACTCCTTTGTTGGATGGAGGCTCGGGATGAGCCAGTTTTAAAGGTTGCAACGGTTTTAAATGTATTGTGAAACATTGAAACAGAAGGTTGTGCGAAGAAAATACAGGACCGGAACCGGTCGTGAGTGCGATATTTGTTGGCTGAACAAGCCGGCTGAATCATAAATAATGTTCTCCAGTCGATGGACAAAACTCCCTGGTCCGGCTGCCGGGGCAACCGTTCGATCTGATTCAACAACATGAAGTTCGTACCATAATTGCCTTCGATTATCAAATGGTTTTCACCGAAATATATTTGTATCAATACAAATGAATAGACGCGGTGCCGGGGGCTTCGAGCCATGGAAGAGTGAAAAGGATCTTGGGTGAGAGAATTGCTAGGTGCGTGTTGTGCAAAATGTACGTTGCAGGTACGATAAAGGTCGTTATCGGCGGGATAGGAGGGGGAGTTTCCTTGATACAACGGGAAAAAAGTGACCATGCGCTCTCCGAGTTGTGCAATCTTTTGCGATGCTGTCTCAAGTTAGGCCAGGGCTTGGGGCAGGGCGGTTTTTCAGGCGGTTCTGAATATATTTGCCCAGGACGCTGACCGCGATATCCGCGGACCTGAATACCGGTAAGCCATGGGCCTGGAATCCGTCGGCGAGATAATCGTACAGGTTGCCGCTGTCGACCACAATGATCAGCGGTTTAGGGGAGGCGTCGCTCAGTCCGGCAATCCGTTCGACGATCGAGTTATCGCGGCTGGACTGTTTTTTTTCCCCCCGCGGCGCCATCTCCTCCGGCAGGGTGTGGAGGATCGGGGTCAGCGGAACGATGGCGGCCACGACGACATCGATGTTGTCGTCGGCCAGCAGGGTGGCAATGACATCGACATAGACATCCTCCGAGGCCATGGGGGTAATATCCAGCGGGTTGTGCACCGCGGCAAGGGTTGCAAGTCCGGCCGCGCTGAGGATTTCTTGCAGCCGGTTTCGGGTTGCCGCGCTGAGTACGGCGATTTCCAGGCGGTAATCTTCACCGAGCAGATTGTCGGCGATTCCCACCGCCTCGTAGCCGGCATTGCTGATTGCCGCCAGCCGGTGGCCGAAAATGTTCTTGTCGTGGAGGGTGCAGGCAAGGCGCAGCAGTCCCTCGAAGACGTTGAAGGTCTCGGCCACCATCGCCCCGGCCTGACTGATGCACGATTCGCAGACCATATAGTCGCCGGCGATAGAGGCGGTGTGACCGGACAGGGCATTTTTGCCCTCGGGGGTGCGGCCGGCTTTGTAGAAAATGACCTCTTTGCCGCGTGGAATCGCCTCCCTGATTGCCCTGGCGAAACTGAGCCCGTCAAGATCGGTAAACCCTTCCATGTAAAAGGCCACGGTCTGCAGTTCGTCCATCCCGTTGAGGAAGTGGAGGAAATCACCGGCGGTCAGGTCGATCTGGTTGCCGATGGAGATGGCGTAGGCCGGGTCGAGGAAGTTCAACTTGCTCATCCGGGTGATCATGTAGGCGCCGCTCTGGCTGACCAGTCCGAGGGTGCGGCGATGGTCGCCGCGATCTTTAGGCAGTTTTGAGTCGGGGATGAACATCGCGTCATAGCGGCCGGGGTGGGAGAGGATGCCGAGACTGTTGGCGCCGAGAAAGATCGGGGCCTCGGCGGACCTCCGGCGGGCGGTGATGATCTTGTCCTGGATTTCCTGAATCAGATGCTGCTGCCCTTCCTGCTCTCCCAGACCGCCGGAGATCAGGAGGACGCTTTCGGCAAGATTGTCGCGCAGGATCGTATCGATCATTGCCGGAACCCGGGAGGCATCGACCGCCAGGATAAGCAGATCAAGCTTTTTGGGCAAGGCGGCGATGTCACCATATGTTGGAATGGAGTCTATCTCCTTCGCCTCGGGATGGATGAGTGCAATATCCTGCCGGGGAAAGCCATTTGCCAGAATATTCTGAAGTATGATCCTGCCGATATTGGTTTTGCGCGCGGAAATGCCGACGATGCCGATTGAGGACGGATGGAGCAGTTTGTCGATCTTGTCTATCGGTCTGGTCGGCTGGATCTGCCTGGTAGTTGAAAACCGGCAAAGTCCGTCGAGCGGCATCATCAGATAATTACTGAAGGCAAACGGGTTCACCTCGAGCTCTTCTACTATATAGGGTGAGTGACCGCCCAAGGGGGCAAAATAACGGGCGACCTGAATCAGGGCCGCGAAGCATTCCAGCAGCTGGTCGTCGGTGACGATCCGTTTCCTGCCGCGGGTGAGACCTGCCAGTTTTTTATAGGAGATGGTGTTTTTAAACAGCGCGAAGAAGGCCCGGCCGTCGACGCGGAAACAACCGCCTGGCCCTTCCTGAACCTGGCGGCATACAGCTCCGTATCCCGCCCGCCCAGACCGGCGCTGAGGATGAGGCCGAACTCCCGGCTGTTGCGGAGACTGACCAGCAGTTCGTTGCCGAACTCCTCGGAATCGGGTTGCATGTACTGGCAGAGAATATAGCCCCGGATGTCGCCGGCAATAGCCTCCCGCAGCAAGTCATCACGCAATCCCCGGTAGGGAACCGGTGCCTGGTCGGGCCTCTGGAGAATGAGCTCGGCATATCTTTCCGGAATTTCGCAACTCATCCGCCGGATGGTGGAAAGCACCTCCTCGCTGTTCTTGCGGACGATCCGGACCCCACCGACATCGCTTTTATGGAGGATACAGGGCGAAACGACCTTGAGGACCACTTTGTCTCCCGGCAGTTTCCCGAGTATCCGGCCGTCGAACCGCGTATCTTTTGGCAGCAGCGAGAATTGCGGCGGGGTTTCCCCGCCGATCAGCCGGATAAAGTCGTAGACTTCGTATTCGAAGAGATAATCACGACCCTCTTGTGCTGCTTTGGAGAAGAGGTCGGTGAGGCCGGGGAAATCGATGTGGGTTTGCATGGGTTGGATCCTGGGAGGTGAAGGTTGCGATCGGTTCCATTGTCCCCGATATGGGTGAGAGTTGGCAATATAAAATTACGACATGGAAATTTTGCCGGAAGATTGGCAGGAATATGTGCAAATGCACACTTTGTGGTATTGTCTGATTTCTAAAACCATTGTATCCATTCAGCTCTATGGACATAGTTCCCCCTCCCCTTGCGGGAGGGGGTTAGGGGGAG
>CAYTVF010000326.1:0-3161 GCA_964441345.1 uncultured Desulfopila sp.
CGTGGAGGTCCTGGCCGATGGTCTGGCGGACGTTGTCGCCGATATCCATCAGCTGCTTGGTCAGCCGTTTGGTCTCGGTTATGTCGCGGAGGATGACCACGCTGCCGGCCAGCCGCTGATTATGATCGCGGAGCACCGCCCCGCTGATGCTGACATGGCGGATCTCGCCGGTCTTGGTCAGCCGTTTGGTTTCGGTCGCCGACAGCACCCGACCCTCCTTGATGGCATCTATCATAACAAGCGTTTCCGGCCAGTTTTCCGGTGGTACGAAGTGGTCCATTTTCCCGCCGAGACACTCGGCGAGGCTCCAGCCGAAGACCTGCTGAAAGGCCGGATTGAAATAGGTCACCCGCCCTTCCATGTCATAGGTGATGATCGGATCGGCAGCCGAGGCCATGACCGAGCGGTAGCGCTGTTCGCTCTGCCTCAGGCTGTTTTCCGCTTCCTGCCGTACCGCTATCTGTTGTTTCAGGTCGCTGCTGTACTGACCGAGCTGTTCCATGAAGCGGTTGAAATAGCGGGCCAGTTTGCCGATCTCGTCGCTTGAGGTCACCGCCATCCGCAGGCTGAAATCGCCCTTGCCGGCATGGTCGAAATGGTCCATCAGTTTCTGCAGGGGGTTGGTGATCGAATTGCTGATCTTAAAGGAGAGCGACAGAACGAGCAGCATGGTGGCGAGAAAGGTGGCGAGCACCAGGGTGCCGATGGTCCTGAGCGGCTGGTAGAACTCTTCGTGGTAGCTGGCTGCCGCGACAATCCAGTCATAGTCCTCGATGTAATTGAAAATACAGAGTTTGAAGCGGGGCTTGGTCTCTCCGGGATTCTGCCAGGGATAGACCATCCGGCCGTTTTTGCGGCGGATGATCTCGGCCAGATATTCGTTCGGCAAACTTTCGTCCGCCAGAATATTTACGCCTTCCAGCTTGGGATGGATGATCGCCCTGCCCTCGCTGTTGACGACAAAGGCATAGCCGGTCTTACCGAACTTGAGGTCGAGGACGCTCTGCTTGAAGTCGTCGACGTTCACCAGCCCCTTAAACTCGGCACGATACGAGGAAACGGCGATGATCCAGTCCCAGGGCTCGAAATGGAGCATATACAGCGCCTTCGGCCGGGCCACCTCCTCGCCCGGATTTTTCCAGTCATACTCCAGGTATCCCCGCTTTTTGGCCAGCACATCCTTCACGAAGGAATAGTCCGAAACATCGGTGCCGAGCAGCGCCTGCTGCGGATGGACAACGACGATGCCGTTGCTGTCGAGGCAGTAGATATAGCCCGACTCGCCGATGGTCTGGCTCAGCAGCACCGCGGCGGCCTTCTCCCGGGCCAGGGCATCGGTCTGCAGCCCTTGCCGGCTCTGCTGGTACAAGGCGTCGATGATCTCAACATTTTTTTCGGCGACCCCGCGCAGATAGTTTTTTATCGACACGGTGGCCGAGGTCTGCACCAGATTGTAGACGGAGGTGGTGGTGTTCTGCAGCTCGCTTTCGATATTTTTCTGCAGGGAATCGCGGATAATGACATAGATAGTGGCAAAACCGACGGTAAGCGAGAGGGCAAAGAGGAGGGTATAGTAGAAAAGGAGTTTATGGCGAATCCTGGTCAAGGCAAACATAGTTCGCACTCCTTCTTCATCCGGGCGTCCTAGCTGATTCGTATTTGCATGTATATGGGGGCGTTCCAATGGTGCACACAGTGCACCCTACAAAGAATCTAACAGAAATCAGGTGGCAGGAAAAGAGAGAAGGGCAAGACGATCCGGATACTTTGCGATGAATGGACTTCAAACCAAAAGGTCCGGAATCGTCTTTGCCCCTGAAATTGTTCTCTTTTACATCTGAATATTCATTCTCCGGGCATGTTCGGTCAGCTCCTCGCGGAAATCCGGGTGGGCGATGGAGATCAGCGCATTGGCCCGCTCCCAGGTCGATTTGCCCTTGAGATTGATCAGTCCGTATTCGGTGACCACGTAGTTGACCATGACCCGCGGCAGGGTGGTGATGGTGCCCGGTTCGAGAAAGGGCCGAATCCGCGACCGCCTGGTGCCATCCTTTTCCACCACCGACGAACTCAGGCAGATGAGGGCCTTGCCGCCGCGCGAATGGTAACAGCCGTAGGTGTAGTCGAGCTGACCGCCGGTTCCGGAAATATGCCGGGTGCCGCTCGATTCCGACGAAACCTGGCCGAACAGGTCGATCTCCAGGGCGTTGTTGATGGCGATTGCGCGGTCGTTGGCGGAGATCTTGTCGAGCCGGTTGGTGTAGTCGACCGGAAAGCTGCTGCACGACGAGTTGTGATCGAGGAAGTCGTAGAGCTTTTTCGAACCGAGGGCAAAGGTATAGACGAATTTGCCGACGTCGTGCTTCTTATGGCGATTGGAAATACAGCCCGCCTCAAAAATATCGACAAAGCTGTCGCAGAGCATTTCGGTATGGACGCCCAGGTCGCGCAGGTTGGAGGCGGCAATCAGCTTGCCGATGGCATTGGGCATGGCGCCGATGCCCAGCTGCAGGCAGGAGCCGTTTTCGATCTGGGATACGACGATTTCGGCGATCTGCTGATCGACATCGGAGATCTTCGGCTCCGGCAGGCAGAACATATCCTCATGCTCGCTTTCGACGATGGCGTCGATCTCGGAGATATGGACCTGCTCCTCGTTGCCGCCGTAACAGTAGGGCATCTTCTCGTTCACCTCGACAATGACCTTCTTGGCCGCCTTGATCTGGGCGCGGGTAAAGGAATTGGAGACCCCGAAATTGAAGAAGCCCTTGCTGTCCATCGGTGTGGTGCGCAGCAGCATGACATCGGTGGAAATATCATTTTTATCGTAATATCCTGGCCCTTCATGATAGAGCAGCGGGATATAGTTGCAGACCTTGCTGTCATGGAGTTTGCGGTCGGCGCCGGTAAAATGCCAGCTGTTGTAGCTGAAGCTCTGCCCCTCCGGGTCGGCCTTGGCGACCGCCGCCTGGCCGGGGAAGCCGAGCGACCGGATTTTGACATTTTCCAGCTCCCCCGCCCGCTTGGCCAGTTCCTTGTCCAGGGTAATGGGAGTGGCGAGAAAGCAGGCATAGTCAACCCAGTCGCCGGATTTGATCGTCTGCACTGCTTCACCTGGAGTCATCAACCTGCTGCTATATGCTTTTGCGTATTTCACGGCA
>CAYTVF010000327.1:0-3134 GCA_964441345.1 uncultured Desulfopila sp.
CTGGTTGCCAAGGAGAAAACGCTCGATCAGGAAATGAAAGTCATTCTCCTCCCCAAGGATCCCAATGACGACAAGAATATTTTTCTGGAAATTCGCGCGGGAACAGGCGGAGACGAGGCCGCTCTCTTTGCCGGCGACCTGTTTCGGATGTACAGTCGTTTCGCCGAAAGCATGGGGTGGCGGGTCGAGGTTATGAGTTCGAATCCTCTCGGGACGGGTGGATTCAAGGAGATTATCGCCCTCATCAGCGGCGAACAGGTGTATTCAAAGCTCAAATACGAAAGCGGTGTCCATCGGGTGCAGCGGGTCCCGGAAACCGAGACCCAGGGGAGGATCCACACCTCGGCGGTGACGGTGGCAATTTTACCCGAGGTCGACGAGGTTGAACTGAATATCGATATGAATGAGCTGAAGTTCGATGTCTTTCGCTCTTCCGGGCCCGGCGGCCAATCGGTTAACACCACCGACTCCGCTGTCCGGGTCACCCACCTGCCAACCGGCCTGGTGGTAACCTGCCAGGATGAAAAATCGCAGCATAAAAACAAGGCGAAGGCCTTGGTGGTGTTGCGGGCAAGGCTTCTCGACCAGATGGAGCAGGAGCGCCATGACAAGATCTCCCAGGATCGGAAAAGTCAGGTCGGCAGTGGTGACAGGAGCGAGAGGATCCGGACGTATAACTTTCCCCAGGGACGAATGACGGATCATCGAATCAATCTTACCCTTTACAAGCTGGATAGTATAATAAGCGGCAAGATAGAGGATGTGATTTATCCGCTCATCGCTCATGACCAGGCAGAAAAACTCAAAGCTATTCAGTAAGCTATTTGGATTCTCCATTTTTTTTATGTCGTGCTGAACAACAGCACGTGTCATATTACTCGGGTACCGATGCGTCTGGCAGAACTTCTTAAATGTGCGGCAGGTGAACTCTATACGGCTGGTGTCACAGAATACCAGTTGGATGCCCGCCTACTCCTTGAGGGATGCCTGGGCATCACCAGGACTGAAATTTTCCTCAACGGTCAAAATGAGGTGGACGAGGAATCGCAGCGAACGTTTCTCGGTTTCATTGGCCGGAGGAAGAAACGGGAACCTGTTGCCTATATCCTCGGCGAGCGGGAATTCTGGTCAATGCCTTTCTACGTTACCCCGGCGGTCTTGATTCCGCGCCCGGAAACCGAGTTTTTGCTCGACCGGGTTCTTGCCCTAACTTCACCGGAAAATGTTGGCCGTGGTTCTGCACTCGATCTGTGCTGCGGAAGCGGGGTTATTGCCACGGTACTTGCCAAGGAGACAGGACGGAGGATTATTGCTTCGGATATCTCCTTCGACGCACTGCAGGTGGCAAGGAAGAATCTGCTTCGACACCACCTGGCAGGGCAGGTCGACCTGGTCCAGGGGGATCTGCTTACCCCTTTTCGACAGGAAGGGGGTGTTTTTTCTCTGATTGTTGCCAATCCCCCCTATGTGAGCAGGAATGATGTCGAAAATGGTCTCGAACCCGAAGTTGAGCAGCATGAGCCACATCTGGCCCTTGATGGCGGCGAAGATGGGCTCGCGATCATCAATGAAATACGGCTGGGATTGCCGAGGGTTCTATGTCCCGGTGGGCAGTTTTTTATGGAGATCGGCGCCGACCAGGGCGGCTCCGTAGGCCGACTGTTTGCCGCTGACTTCAACGATTCTCCCGGTTTTCATGATGTAAAAATACTGATTGACTATACCGGCAGGGACAGGGTTGTGCATGCAAGGAAAGCCGGATGATAAAGCCGGATGATATTGAGAGGTGATGAGAAATGGAAAAACTGATTATTGAGGGTGGTCGGCCGCTGCACGGAGAAGTGAGAATCAGCGGCGCCAAAAATGCAGCATTGCCCCTGATGGCTGCGACCCTTCTTGCTCCTGGGAGACATACCCTGAGAAATGTCCCCGACTTACGTGATACCCGCACTTTTATTCGCCTCCTGGAAAATCTTGGGGTAAAAAGTGAACGGACCGGCGATCTGCTGATTCTCGATGCAACCAACCTGGTCGATGCCGAGGCCCCCTACAGTCTGGTGAAAACAATGCGGGCATCGGTCCTGGTTCTCGGGCCACTGCTCGCGAGACTCGGCAAGGCCAAGGTGTCGATGCCCGGCGGCTGCGCTATCGGCGCACGACCGATTAATTTCCATATCATGGGTTTGGAGCGACTGGGTGTTACGTGCAGACTTGAAGGAGGCTATGTCGATGCGCATGTCAACGGGCCGATGCGCGGCAGTGTCATCTATTTTGATATCCCGTCGGTGACCGGCACGGAGAATCTGTTGATGGCGGCCGTTCTGGCAGAGGGCACGACGGTTTTAAAAAATGCCGCCCGTGAGCCGGAGATCGGCAATCTTATCGATATGCTGCTGTCGATGGGAGCACGGATCGAGGGCCGTGACACCGACAAGCTGATCATCCACGGTGTCAAACACCTTGTTCCTGCGAATTGTGCAATTATCCCCGACCGAATCGAGACCGGGACGTATCTTATAGCCATTGCCGCAACCGGCGGTTCCGGCACGGTCACCAACTGCAATCCAGCTCACCTCCCTTCGCTGCTCGAAAAACTTCGCAGTGCAGGATTGCTGATAACCGAAACATCGAACTCCATCAGCATACGCTGGCCAACCCCGCCGGACCCGCCTGTTCTTGGCAGTGTGGATATCAAAACGATGCCCTACCCGGGATATCCAACCGATCTGCAGGCGCAATTTATGGCTCTGATGACTCTCAGTTCTGATCTGTGCGTCATAACCGAAACAATTTTTGAAAATCGTTTTATGCATGTGGCGGAACTGCAGAGAATGGGGGCAAAAATACGTGTCGACGGACATTCCGCGGTGGTCTCCGGCCGGGGCATGAAAGGACTGAGTGGCGCGCCGGTTATGGCGACCGATCTTCGGGCCAGTTCATCCCTGGTTATCGCCGGACTTGCGGCATCGGGCAGAACTGAAATTTCCCGGATCTACCATCTGGAGCGGGGATACGAAAACCTGGTGGAGAAACTTTCCGGCTTGGGGGCCAAGGTCTGGAAAGAAGAGGAATAGCAGCAGCGGGCAATTGGGGTGGCGGCTTCCCCCTCCCCCTAACCCCCTCCCGCAAGGGGA
>CAYTVF010000328.1:0-3121 GCA_964441345.1 uncultured Desulfopila sp.
CCCTCCCGTCAAGGGAGGGGAAGCTGAATTGGTTCAATCCCCTCCCGACGGGGGAGGGGAGGCTAAAACCAAGCAGACAAAGTGCATACTGTTGAACGCTGAATAGTTGATCATCCCCGGTAAGCGGCAGTATATTCCCTGAACATCTCCATGATCCGTAAGGTCCGGCTGCCCGGCCCTCCGCTGCCCACGCGAACCGCATCGATGGTGACAACGGGGGCAACTTCCTTAACCGATGAGGCGAGAAAGGCCTCGTCGATGAGGCGGATTTCATCTTTATGTACGATGCGTTCCACGACCGCGAGCTCCCTTCCGGCCAGCTCAAGGATTACCTGCCTGGTAATACCGGGTAGAACCCGGTCGCAGGGCGGGGTGATAAGGGTGTCGCCGCGCAGCACAAAAAAATTCGAGGTCGTTCCTTCGAGCAGGTAGCCGTCCCGGTCGGCATAAACCGCCTCAATGGCCTTTTGGCTCATGGCCTCGTTCTGACAGAGGATGGCCGGGATGTAGTTGATGCTTTTGGCCCCCGGCATAAACCGTTCGACATGGCAGGTGATGATTTTGCTGCCGTTGGTGTACCATTCGCCCGGCATCTGCTTCACCGGGGTGATCATTACCAGCAGTCGCGGCGAAGCCCCCGGGGTGATCCCGTCAAGGCTCGAACCGCCGGTTACGACAATGCGGATATTGCTCTCCCGGAGAGTGTTCTCCAGACTGTTGCGGGCCAGGGTCTCCTTGACGATTTCGGCCATGGCGTTTACCGGGTGGGGCAGATGCAGCCCGATGAGCCGGGCCGAGCGCTCCAGCCGCAGGAGATGATCGTTCAGGTGAAAGGGCACGCCGTTATAGGTGCGCAGGAAATCGAAAATCCCGAACCCGCGCAGCACCGACAGATCGGTTACGGGAATCCGGGCCTCATTTTCGTTAACGAATTGGCCGTCGATATAAAAGATATTCATCGCTGTGTTATTATCCCCCTGCTACTCGGAAAAGGGCGGATCCTGGCCCCTGTCGCGGCAGCTTTCAATGTGTTTTTCAACTGCTTGACGGAAGTCCTCTTCGAGCTCGGCAAAGCTCCGGCCGCTGTAGGTGAACTCCTCATCGATGAACAGAATCCTGCCGTACAACGAAAAGTCGCTCATGTTTACTTCGATGGTTCCGTGATACCCTTTATGGACTATGGTCTTCTGGGCCAAAACGTCGCTCCTGTCTGTGATCTTGCTTGTTGCAATGATTGTTGCTAATAATGGGGCGGCGGCGGGTCGTCGCCGCCGCCGGGACGGTCATGCATGGCTGTCAGCAATGTTCGGAGCCGGCCGAGTTGCTCTTCGAGTATGTTCAATTGGGCCTGCTGGTCGATGATGACATCGTTCAGGGCATCGATCGTCTGCTCCTGATAGGCGGATTTTTCCTCTAAAATCAGAATTCGTCTATTGATCTCATCCAGCATAGTTGTTTGTTTTTCCAGGTTTATTCTGTTTTGGGCGGCAATTTGCCGGTTGCCGCGAGTTCTTCGATAGACGAAAAATTATAGTAATGACGGAAGGGAAAAGGCAAGATTTTTATTTTTGATTCCTTGTACCTTCTCGGAGTGTCGCCGGTTGTGAAATTATTTGAAAAGGTGTAATGGGGGGATAAACTCATAGATTCCCCCTTTTATTTTCCGGAGCATGCCTTGATCGTTCTCAATTCCCTCTTCCCCATATTCACCCTGCTTCTCCTCGGCTGCGTTCTGAAACGGCAGGGCCTGACCGATTCGGTTTTTCTGACGACCGCCGACCGCCTCATCTATTATTTTTTCTTTCCGGTAATGCTGTTCTGGAAGATCGGCGGGGCCTCGTTCGACCAGGGGATCGACTGGAATTTCTGTTTTGCTTCCCTTGCCGCTCTTCTGGCCATGTTTGTCCTCAGTCTTCTTTGCATCAAACTGTTCCGGATCACCGACTTCCAGGCCGGATCCTTCGCCCAGGGCTGCTACCGGTTCAACACCTATATCGGTGTTGCCGTCATTCTCAACGGCCTCGGCACGGAAGGGGTAAAATATTTCGGCATCCTCATCGGCCTCGCCATCCCGCTCATCAACCTTTTTGCCGTTTCCACCCTTATCTGGTTTTCCGGGAAAGAAGTTGGTATCAGGAGAAGGGCAGGGATTGTCGGCAGGGCGCTGGTGGCGAACCCCCTCATTCTCGGCTGTCTGGCGGGCATCGCCTATTCGCGGATGTTCGGCGGTTTCCCGGTGTTCATCAATAATTCCCTCAGCCTGATTTCCATGGTGGCCCTGCCGCTGGCGCTGATTTCGATCGGCGGATCGCTTTCCTTCGCCGGGGTTAGAGGCAATCTGGCCCCCTCATTGCTGGCTGCGGCTTTGAAGCTGGCGGTCCTGCCGCTGTTCGGCCTGCTGTTCTACTTCCTTTTCGACGTCACCGGGGTGCCGTTCAAGGTCGGCATGATATTTTTGGCCTTGCCCGCTTCGACGGCCATCTACGTGCTTTCTTCCCAGATGAACAGCGATACCGATCTGGCTTCGGCGGCAATCGTGGTTTCGACCGCGCTTTCTTTTGTGTCGCTGACGGTTGCGCTGCTTTTATAAGAGACGAATAGAGGTAAATTTATTTTTATTGGGACTGGTTCTCAATGATAACAAGTTATATACTGTCCGTAAGAGTAAGATCCAGATTGGACTGAGTGGTATGTGTAAGCAGTGTTGAGAATACTGTAGGACCCGGAACAGGTTACTAGGGAAGGGGGAAGGGGCGTTACTCCAATGTTAACGTAATTTTTGGTACCGAAAAACGGTTCAGCCTTGGCGGATGCTGCACAGGGATGGCTCCGGCGGGGTAAAAAGAATTCCAGACATGAAGGAGTACAGTATGAGAGGCACATACGAGGCATTTATCTTGGTGAAGGTTAAGGACGGCAGTCAATATGTCTGCGCTTTAAACCGGCGGAAGAAGGACAAAAACCATCCCGAAAGGCTCAGCCTGCGGGAGAGAAAGGATTATCTGGACATCCAGGCGATCTGGAACTGACCATGTTACTTAGAAGTTTATTACAATAACATGCACATTGTCCGATTGGTTTCAGCCTCCCCTCCCCCCGCGGGAGGGGATTGAGGGGGGGG
>CAYTVF010000329.1:0-3119 GCA_964441345.1 uncultured Desulfopila sp.
ATGACTGCACGAACCCCCCTCCCGCCAGGGGAAGGGGAATGACTGCACGAAACCCACTCCCGCAAGGGGAGGGGGAATGACTGCACAAAACCCACTCCCGCAAGGGGAAGGGGAATGACTGCACGAAACCCACTCCCGGCAGGGGAAGTGGGGCTTTGTCAATAGAACTGAATGGATACCGATTTTGAATGCAATTCTGGCCCCCGGCTTTCGCCGGGGTGACGGTGCAAGCGACCATTTCAGCATTAAGTTAATGACATTGTCCTGCGCCTGACAGGACATAGCTTTCTGCCCTTGATCTTCCTGTTATTATCCCTTACAAAGAAGAGATTATTTGATCGAGGCGTGACAATTTCGCAATACATGTTGTCCTGGTGGTCATCATTTGAACTATTGAGGTGTGCTCTATGAGGAAATGGGAGTGTGGTGTCTGCGGTTATATTCATAAAGAAGAGGGGCCACCGGAAAAATGCCCGGTCTGCGAGGCGCCACGGAAGATGTTCAAGGAGGTGGTCGAGGAATCGCAGGGCGAGACCGGCGGAGCGGCGGCAGAAGCCGGCATGAAAAAATGGCAGTGCGCCGTCTGCGGTCATGGTCACACCGGCACTGGGCCGCCTGACAAATGCCCGGTCTGCGATACACCCGGCACGATGTTTGTGGCGATGGAGCACCACATCGCACACGGTGGAGCAGGAGTTGCGCCGGGCAAAAGGTGGCGGTGCACAGTTTGCGGGTATATCCATACCGGCGATGAGCCGCCGGAAAAATGTCCGGTTTGCGCCGCTCCCAAAGGGATGTTCGTGGAGATCGATGAGGAAGGCAAGGCCATAGGCGAGCCGGCACCGGTGGCGATCGAAACGGTCGTGGCAGCGGTTGGCGGAAAAAGCGGCAGGAATTCGCCCTCCTGGGGTGGCAGACTCGCTAATCTGATACTGAAACTGCATCTGCACCCGATATCGGCCCATTTTCCCAACGGGGTGCTGCCCGTCGTATTGATATTTCTCGTGATCTCGATGTTTTTCAATATCGTCACGCTGGAGACGGCCGCCTACTATAACCTTATCTTTGTCCTGTTGACGATGCCGATTGTCGTGCTGACCGGTTTCTGCGAGTGGCAGAAACGGTACAAGGGGCTTAAGACGGCGATCTTCATCACCAAGCTCATCTGCGGTCTCACCGTTCTCGCCACCACCAATGTCCTGGTGTTCTGGCGTCTGCTCGATCCGGCAGTACTGGCCGAAGGTTCATCCTGGCGGATGACCTATCTGGGGGTAGCCGGGGTGATGCTCGGTGCAACCGGGCTCGCCGGTCATCTCGGCGGCAAGCTGGTCTTCGGGCCGCGGGGCGGCTGATTACTGCGCAGATGAAAAATAACTTGCCTGCTAACTGCCTTTCAGGGTAGCTTGCTTAGTTATTTCAAAGGCGGGAACCACCTGCCGGCGACGGGCGAGCCAGAATCCTCGTTCGCATTTGCATGCAAGATGGCCTGTGTGTTTCGTAGGGTGCACTCTGTGCACCACCATGCTTTCGAGTCATCTTGCAAGCGCATCGGAATATGGTCAAAAGATCAGGAGAATATGTGACGACAATGAAAGATAACGCACTGTGGATGTCTGGCAACGAAGCCATTGCCCTCGGCGCCTATGAAGCCGGGGTGAAGGTCGCCTCCGGCTATCCCGGCACCCCCTCCACCGAGATTATGGAAAATCTCTCCGGCTATGAAGGGGTATATACCGAATGGGCGCCCAATGAGAAGGTCGGCCTGGAAGTGGCCATCGGCGCCTCCTTTGCCGGGGCCAGGGCTCTCGCCACCATGAAACACGTCGGGGTCAATGTCGCCGCCGACCCGCTTTTTACCGCCTCCTACACCGGAGTCTGCGGCGGGCTGGTGCTGGTGAGCGCCGACGATCCGGAGATGCACTCCTCCCAGAACGAGCAGGATAACCGCAACTATGCCTTTGCCGCCAAGCTGCCGATGCTTGAGCCGTCGGAGCCGAGTGAAGCGAAAGAGATGGTGGGGCTTGCCTTCGATCTGAGTGAAGAGCTCGATACCCCGGTCATGCTGCGCATCACCACCCGGGTGTCCCATGTCAAGGGGGTTGTCGAGAGGGGTGAAAAGCGGACCACCATCGCCGCCTGCGGCATCAATAAGATTCCGGGCAAACTGGTGATGCTGCCGGCCATGGCGCGGCAGCGGCGCGGGGTAGTCGAGGCGCGCATGCAGAAGTGCCGGGAACTGGCCGAGACTGCAGCCTTCAACCGCATCGAACCGGGTGATCCCGAAAGTGGCTTGAAGCGGGGCTTTATCACCGCCGGGGTCTCCTACCTCTACGTCAAGGAGGCCTTCCCGGAGGCGGCGGTGCTGAAACTGGGGATGTGCTGGCCGCTGCCGGAAAGAAAGATCCGCGAATTCGCCGCCATGGTCGACGAGCTGTTCATCGTCGAGGAGCTCGATCCCTTTCTCGAAACCCACATCAAGGCCATGGGCATCGCCTGCCGCGGCAAGGACTGCATTCCCAATCAGGGCGAGCTGAATACCGCCATCGTCCGTGAGGCGATCACGCCCGGCTCGGGGCCGGCGCTGTTCGAACCGGTCGAACTGCCCAACCGGCCGCCCAATATGTGCGCGGGCTGTCCGCACCGGGGCATCTTCTACAATCTGTCCCGGATGAAGGTCTTCGTCTCCGGCGACATCGGCTGCTATACTTTGGGTTTCCTGCCGCCGCTGTCGGCCATGGATTCCTGTGTCTGCATGGGCGCGTCGGTGCCGATCGCCCACGGCATGGCCAAGGCCCTGGGCGAAGACAGCCACAACAAGATCGTTTCGGTGATCGGCGATTCCACCTTCATCCACTCGGGGATCACCGGCCTGATCAATACGGTGTATAACAATTCCGCCTCAACCCTCATCATCCTCGACAACCGGATTACCGCGATGACCGGCCAGCAGCACAACCCGGCCAGCGGCTATTCGATCAAGGGCGAAGCGGCCGCCAGCCTCGATCTTCCCGCGCTCTGCCGGGCGGTCGGAGTGAAGCATGTCTTTACCGTCAATCCCCATGATATCGTCGAGACGCGGAAGGTGCTGAAGGAGGCCGTCGAATTGGCCGAGCCCTCGG
>CAYTVF010000330.1:0-3085 GCA_964441345.1 uncultured Desulfopila sp.
ACCCGGTGGGTCGCCCGATTCCCGATTAACCCGGTGGGTCGCCCGTTAAACCCGGTGGGTCGCCCAATAACACCAAATAACCCGCCAATAAGGCAACGTCCAAATGAACAAAATCATAACCATGCTTCTCGTCGAAGACGACAAGGTCGATCAGATGGCGTTGCGGCGATATATCAAGGAACATTCGCTGCCCTACGACCTGACCGTGGCCGGCTCCGTCGCCGAAGCGGCGGCGGTGCTCGGAGCAGCGACATTCGATATCGTCATCGTCGATTACTCGCTTGGCGACGGCACGGCGCTGGACGTTCTCGCCCTGGTGGAGGGCTTGCCGGTCGTGGTCGCCACCGGCACCGGCAACGAGGCCGTCGCGGTCAACGCCTTGAAGGCCGGGGCCTACGATTACCTGATCAAGGATCTCGACCGGAACTACCTGAAGATAATGCCCATGACCATCGAAAACGCCCTCAGACGGCACCGGGCGGAGGAGAAAATAAAACGGTTTTATGATGAACTGAGCGACAGGGTACGGGAAAGGACGCGGGAGCTCGACCAGGCCAACAGGGATCTGCGCAACGCCCTGGCCCTGGCCGAGGCCGGCATCAGGGCGCGAGGTGAGTTTCTCGCGAATATCACCCACGAACTGGTCACGCCCCTCAACTCGATCATCGGCTATTCGCAGATCATGCTGGACGGTCTCGGCGGGCCCTTGACCGACAAGCAGCGGCAATATGCGACGGCCATCCTGCAGGGCGGAGAAAGACTGAATGAAGCCTATAGCCAGATCATCCAGGTTGTCGGCCTGGAGGCGGGCGAGCGGGCGATCTGGCCGACCCGCTTTAAGCTGAAGGAGCTGCTTGAATCTTCTCTCCTGATGATGAAGGAGAGGGCGGCCGGGCAGGGGGTCGGCCTGACGCTCTCGACCATGCCGCCGCCGGATACCGAGATTGAAGCGGATCGCACCAAGCTCGGGCAGGTCATGTTCAGCCTTCTCGACAATGCCGTCAAGTTTACCCCGGCCGGGGGCTCGGTGTGCGTCGGCGCCTGCCTGACCGGGGCCGAGGGCGGCGAATCGATCGAAATCAGCATAGCCGATACGGGCATCGGCATCAAAGAGGCGGACATGTTAATGCTTTTTCAGTATTTTCATCAGCTTGAACCGGCCAACGTCAAGAAATACCGAGGCACGGGGCTGGGTCTGGTGCTGGCGCAGAAGCTCCTCGCACTGCACGGCGGCAGGATATGGGTGGAGAGCGAATTCGGCAAGGGCAGCACCTTCAGGTTTACGATACCGGTGCGGCAGGGCAGGGACAAGAATTCCAGGCAGGCTTCCTGAATAACCTGCAAAAGCAAAGATTTTGCGAAAAATCGATAAGTTATCGACTCGTTCCTGACGCAAATATCTCGCCGCCGCCTTGACTTAAAAAAGATATGATTATAAGCTTTTCTGATGAAGGTTTCACGAATATGGACCCATGATGAGGAAGCGTGTATGACCCCTAAAACCGAGTGCATTGCCTTCACAAACCATAAGGGCGGAACGGGAAAGACCACTTCATGCGTGAACATTGCGGGGTTTCTCGCAAAAAACGGCCGCAAGACGCTGGTTGTCGATTTCGATCCCCAGGCCAACGCCACCTCCGCCCTGGGGATCGACTCGACAAGCCTTGAACGTTCCATCTACGATGCCGTACTGCAGGAATGCGGCGAAGAAGGCGGCGCCCCCCTGCACGAGGTCATCCTCGACACCGGCATCGGCAACCTCCACCTGGCCCCGGCCGAGTTCGACCTCTCGGCCGCCGAATTCCTCCTGCTCTCTTCTCCGCCGGCAACCTTCGTTCTCGCCCGGCTCCTTGACGGGATACGGGACCTTTACGACTGCATTCTCATCGACCTGCCGACCTCTTCCGGCATCCTGACCATCAACGGCATATGCGCGGCGGATAATCTGGTTGTTCCGTTCGATCCCGGTATTTTCTCCCTCGAGGCCATGGACAATCTCAGCCGTTCCCTCACGATGATCCGGGAGATGACCGGCCACACCGTCGGCCTGACCACGGCCCTGCTCTGCCGGTGCGCGACGCCCGGCATGGTCGCGCGACTGCTGAGAAAAACCGACCCCTGCCGGGAAATGGAAGCATCTCTGGCGAAGCTGTTTGCGCGGGTATTCGTCATCCCCGAATCCGCCCTGATCTACCGCACGCAACAGGAAGGTCTCCCCATATCCCACTACGCGCCGACGAGCCCGGCGGGCGTTGCCTATGGGAATATTGCCGGATATATCATGGGTTAAAAAAAAAGTAGAGCAGGGCGAGTGGCCGGACCATTCCCGCCTGCCGCCTTCAATATGCAATATGCAATATCTATTGGTAATCACTGAGGGAATAAATATACGGCTGCGGATCAGCGCTCGTCGGACTCAATAATTGCACATAAACGGGAGGTTCCCATGGATGAGGTGAGGAGAGTGAGAAAACCGGGACGCGCAGTGTTTTTCGAGGGACAGAAGGCGGAGAGCGCCCATCAAGACGAGGTTGGCGGAATCGCGCACGAAATCGCGCCGGAGACCATCGACAACCCGAGACTGCACATCCTGCTGAAGGCGCTTCTGGCCATGAAGGAGGGCGATTTCTCGATCCGTCTCCCCGTCGAAACCAACGGCCTCATGGCCAGCATCGCCAATGCCTTCAACGATGCCGCCGACATCAACCAGAAGATGTCGACCGAGATCGTCCGGGTCGGGCGGGTGGTCGTCGAGGAAGGGCGGCTGACCGAGCGGGTCGCCCTGGGTGGACTGCCCGGTTCCTGGGGGAACAGCGTCGAATCGATCAACACCCTCATCAACAGCATGGCCCAGCCCACCACCGAGGTGGCTCGCGTCATCACCTCGGTCGCCAAGGGCGACCTCTCCAACAAGATGGCGCTGGAGGTGGAAGGCAAGCAGATCAAGGGCGAATTCCTGCGGATCGGCACCACCGTCAACAATATGGTCGACCAGCTCAACTCTTTCGCCTCGGAGGTAACCCGGGTGGCCAAAGAGGTCGGCGCCGAGGGCAAGCTCGGCGGCCAGGCCCAGGTGCCGGGCGTC
>CAYTVF010000331.1:0-3063 GCA_964441345.1 uncultured Desulfopila sp.
CTTGGGATGGTTATATGTGTCCTCTGATGAGCAGTTGCCGGAGAAATTCAACAGCCTTATATGGGTGACAGGTCTTCGCATTTCTTAGGCCAACTTCGCGATGGGAGAAAATATTATTTTGTTAAATTTTTTTTACCGCAAACGAAAACCGTCGTTTCATAGGAGTTTAATAATAGTTCGCAAAAAGTTGGGTTACGGCTTGCCTGGACGCAGGACAGAAAAGCGGGCGGCGGCTATTTCAAGGGGACTATAGCCTGTTTGAGTGCGCTTTTTGCCGCCGGACGTTATGCCGAAATTCTTGTGCCGCTCGATCTCGCCCCGTACAAATCCTGGCATTACCGGCAGTGGGGCGTCAAGGCACTCCGCGCTTTGACCAAAAACGACGAGGCCCTGCGCTACGCCGAAGAGTCGAGGGGGATGAATGAGCCCGATTGGGCCATCTCCACCGCCTGCGAACGGGAAACGAGGGAACGTGTCCAGACCCTGGCAGCGGCTAAATCTTCCACCAGTGTGCTGGTCAAAACGATTTTCAACCGTGAAGCCGCGAATTACCGATGATGCCGGAGAGAAGCAGACCCGCTCCTCTTCGCTCACCGATTACGTGGGACAGCTATTGCAGATTCCAGTTCCCGCACCCGGCCGACAATGTCCGGTGCGCCGACGATTTCCGTGACCAGGCAGATGGTCTTTGCCCCCCGCCGGACGATCTCGTCGATATTGTGGAGTTTGATGCCGCCGATGGCGACATAGGGCAGGGCAATATTGTCGCGGACCCACTCCAGATACGAAAATCCCACCGGGGCGCAGACGTCGTCCTTGGTCCGGGTGGCAAAGATCGGGCCGACGCCGATATAGTCTGCCCCCAGTCGCACCGCTTCCTCCGCCTGCGCCGGGCTGTGGGTGGAGAGGCCGATGATCTTGTCCGGACCGAGCAGCCTGCGCACCTCGGCGACCGGCAGATCGTCCTGGCCGACATGGACCCCGTCGGCGCCGACCAGCAGTGCCACATCGACATGGTCGTTGACGATGAAGGTGACCCCGGCCGCCCTGGTCATTTCGCGGATCGCCTGGCATTCGGCAAACATTGCCGCGGAGCTTTTCGCCGCCTTTTTTTCGCGGTACTGGATGATCTTGATGCCGCCCGCAATCATCTGCCGGACCACCTCGATATTGCCGCGGCCAGCCGAGAATTTTTCGGCGGTAATGCCGTACAAGCCGGCCGGAAGGACACCGTTTTCCTGTATATCACCATGAATATCAGCCATGAAGGTCTCCCTGTTGTAAGACGATATCCGCCATCATGGCGGCAATGATCGATATTTTCGGACAATAGAGGCGGTTTTCGCGGAAATCGCTGGTAAAGTCGCCGACAATGGTGCAGTTGCCGAGGCGGTGCACCCGGATGGCGGCAAGGTCGGTGCCGGCAATGCCAGAAGCGGATACAATCGGCAGATCGCGGCCGGCGAAGGCCTCGACCAGCTGCTTTTTGCTCTCCCGATCGTCGAACCCCTCGACCAGAAACCGGCAGCCGGCAAAGGTTTCCGCCATATTGGCGGGGTTGAGGCGCAGCTCCCGCGCATCGATCTCCGCCTGCGGGGCCATCCTCAGCAGATTTTCCCGCAGCATTGCAACTTTTGCCTTGCCGATCTGATCGGCAAAATAAAACTGCCGGTTGAGATTGGCGTGTTCAACCAGATCGAAATCAACCAGCAGCAGCGAGGTGCAGCCGGCACGGACCAGATTCACCGCCACATTCGACCCTATCCCGCCGACCCCGGCAATGCCGACCTTCATCAGATTCTATCCCAGTCCTTATAGACCGGCTGATAACCGGCCGCCCGGATCGCCCGGACCACCTCGGCCACGCTCCGCTCGTCGGTGATGGCAAACTGCTCCGAGCCGGCACCCTCGCGGTCGCCGTAGCCGCCGACCCCGGTGCAGGAACCAGCGGAAAAACGGGTGGCGCCGAGACGGATGAGGTTGTCGCGGAAGACGGCCGATTCCCGCGTCGAGATGGTCAGCCCGGCCCGGGGCAGAAAGCAGCGCAGCGCGGTCATGAATTGCACAAAAGTCCGGTCATCGGCGTTAAATTCCGCCTGGTAATCGCCCTCGGCCGGGTTCATCCGCGGCAGGGAAAGGCTGATCTCGGTCTGCAGATAGGTATCGGCCAGGTAAGCGGCATGCAGACCGCTGAAAAAGACCTCGCTGCGCACCTCGCCAAGCCCCACCAGCGGCCCGATATTCACCATGCGAAAGCCGGCCCGGGCGCCGCGCTCCGGCGCGTCCAGCCGATAATGGTAATCGGTTTTCCGGCCCGCCCGGTGGACCAGTGCATAACGGCTCTCGTCATAGACCTCCTGGTAGAGGGTCAAGCCGTCGGCGCCCGCCTCCTTCAAGCGGCGGTAGTCCGGTTCATCCATGGGAAAAATCTCGATGGACACCGAGGCGAAGTGATTTTTCAGCAGCCGCACCGCCTCCTCCAGGTATTCGATGGGGGTCACCGCCTGGGCCTCGCCGGTGAGGAGAAGCAGGTGACGCATGCCGGTTGCGGCAATGGTCGCGGCTTCGGCCTCGATCTCCGCCAGACTGAGTTTTTTCCGCTTGATCTTGTTGCCCCGGTGAAAGCCGCAATAGACGCACTCGTTGGCGCAGAAATTGGAAATATAGAGCGGGATATAGAGCTGCATGGTGCGGCCGAAATACTGAACCGTCAGTTCATGGGCTTTTTTAGCCATCTGCTCGAGACTGGCCGCGGCAAGAGGGCTGAGCAGCACCAGGAAATCCATTTCCGAGAGTTTTTCCGCGGCCAGCGCCTCGGCCACCCGCGCGGACGTGACCCTGGCAAAGAACCCCTGAAAATCAAAGCCCTTGTAGCGTTCAATGATTTGGTAGAATGACACCTGCCGCCTCCCTTAATCTAAAAAACCGGTCAGTGGCGACGAAGCCCGGGCCGTTTCACTCATCCCGGCAAGCCTGGCGAGATAGCCAAGTCGCCCCGCCTCGACCGCCAGGCTGAAGGCCCGGCCCATCAGCGCAGGATCTTCGGCGGTGGCGATGGCGGTG
>CAYTVF010000332.1:0-3063 GCA_964441345.1 uncultured Desulfopila sp.
ACCAGCCAGGTGCGCAACATCGCCAAGGTCACCACCGCCGTCGCCAACGGCGATCTCAGCCAGAAGATCACCGTCGATGCCAGCGGCGAGATCCTCCAGCTGAAACAGACCATCAACACCATGGTCGACCAGCTCGGCACCTTTGCCGCCGAGGTAACCCGGGTGGCCAAAGAGGTCGGCACCGACGGCAAGCTCGGCGGCCAGGCCGAGGTGAAGGGCGTCGCCGGCATCTGGAAGGAGCTGACCGACAACGTCAATATGCTGGCCGGCAACCTCACCAGCCAGGTGCGGGACATCGCCAAGGTGGCCGGGGCCATCGCCAAGGGGGATCTGGGCCAGAAGATCATGGTCGAGGCCCAGGGCGAGATCCTCGAACTGAAGATCATCATCAACGGCATGGTCGACAATCTCAACAAGATCACCGGCGACATCAACAACGTCATGGCCCTGGTCGGCGACGGCACCCTGACCCGCCTGGTGGACGTGGAGGCGATGGGCGAGTTCGCCTCGATGGTCAACGGCATCAACGGCACCATCGAGAGCCTCCGGGGAATCGTTACCGAGCTGACCGAGGCGGGCATCAACATCGGCACCGTCTCCGCCAACCTCCTCGGCTCGGGCCAGGAGATGAACACCATGGTCACCCAGCTCTCCGGCTCGGTCGAGCAGATCGCCGACGGCGCCAAGTCCCAGGCCCAGCAGATCGTCGAGGCCTCGCGCGAGAGCGAGGGGGTCGGCAAGACGGCCTCCAGCACCCTCACCCAGGCCGAGGAGATGAACAAGATCTCCGAGGTCGCCACCAGGGTATCGGCCGAGGCCAGCAAGGCGATGGGCGAGGCGATGAAGGTTACCGACCTGATGCTGGAGGGTTCGCGGGAATCGGTGACGAGCATCGAATCGCTCAGCAAAAGCAACGAGCAGATCCAGGAAATTGTCGATATCATCCGCGACATCGCCACCCAGACCAACATCCTGGCCATCAACGCCGCCATCGAGGCGGTGCGGGCCGGCAAGCAGGGGAAAGGCTTCGCCGTCGTCGCCGAGGAGGTCAAGAAGCTCTCGGCCGACAGCAAGTCCCAGGCCAAGAAGATCTCCACCCTGGTCCAGTCGGTGCAAAAAGAGACCGCCGAGACCGTAACCACCATCAAGACCACGGCGGAGAACGTCCGCCTCGGCAAGAACACCATCGAGCAGACCTCCAAGGCCTTCGGGGACATTACCCGATCGATCGAGACCACCTCGAAGACGGCCAAGGACATCTCCGTGGCCGCGGCCGATCAGAAAAAGAGTATCGACGCCGTTTCCCAGAGTCTCGACAAGATCAGCGGCATCGCCGGTGACACCTCGACCGCCAGCACCCAGGTTGCCGGCAGCGCCAAAAGGTTGCTGGGGAAGATGCAGGAACTTACCAACACCGCCACGACCCTGGCGGGGATGTCCGAGAAACTCCAGCTCACCGTCGGCAAATTCGATGTAACCGAAGCGGCGCAGCCGAAAACTCCCGTCAGGAGATTGGGGGCGATAAGAACGAATTAAGCAGGGATTCCGGAGAAGGAACGGCCCCGGCTTTTACTACACGGAGGACATCAATGGTTGAGGTAAATACGAACCTTGACACGGACGAGGAAGAGATCGATCGGGATCAATATCTTGTCTTTGTCATAAAAACTCAGGAATTCGGCATTCAGGCGATGCGGGTCCAGGAGATCACCGCCATGATGGACGTGGCCGAGGTCCCTAACGCCCCGGTCCACATCCAGGGTATATTGAACCTGCGCGGCCGGCTCGTATCGGTGATCAACTTCCGAAGGTGGTTCGGCTTCGTCGAGAAGGAGATGGATGAAGATACCCGGGTCATCATCATGGAGCACGCCGGTTTTCCGGTAGGGGTCATCGTCGACAGCGTCGAAGAGGTGATCAGGATTCCCGCCCAGAAGGTGCAGCAGATCCCGATGTCGATCACCTCTTCCCTGCCGGAAGGCTATATGCTCGGCGTGGGGCTGATCGACAACCGGTTAATCATCCTCCTCGACGCCGAACGGGTGCTCAGTACAAGCGAGGTGGTCGAGCCGGACGCCTTCGACAGGGTGATCGACGACCTCCAGGCGAAGGGAGCGGGCGAAGAGGAGGCGAGTACACCATTGCAGGGCGGCTGATTGCAAGCCGGCGAATATTTGCCGGCACTCCCGATGCAATTGGTGACAGTGTTGAATACGTACCGGAAAAAGGAGAAAAAATGGCAAAAATAGTAGTTGTGGACGATGCTTCCTTCATGCGGGGTTCGCTGAAGTTCATTCTGGAGACCGCTGGTCATGAGATCGTCGGGATGGGCAAGGATGGGGCGGAGGCCGAGCAGCTTTACAAGGAGCTCATGCCGGACCTCATGACCATGGATATTCTCATGAAGGGGGTGGATGGACTGACCGCCCTGAAAAAAATCCGCGAGAATTATCCCGAGGCGAAAATCGTCATGGTAACCGCCCTGGGCCAGGAGACGAAGGAAGCCGAGGCGCGCGATCTCGGGGCGGCGGGCTATATCCGCAAACCGTTCAAGCAGAAGGAGATCGTCGACGCGGTGGCGGCGGTCCTGGCGGGCTGATGGGATCGAACGAATTTGACAAAGGATGGCCATGATCCGCGCCCTGATCGTTGACGATTCCAGCTTCATGCGCAAGGCCCTCAAGTATATTCTGGAGTCGGACAAAGCCATCGAGGTGGTCGGCACGGCCTCCGACGGCGAAGAGGCCATCCGCCAGGTGAAGCAGCTCCACCCCGACGTCGTCCTCCTCGACGTGGCCATGCCGGTGATGGACGGGCTCACCGCCCTGGCCCATATCATCGCCGAACGGCCGGTGCCGGTGGTGGTCCTCTCCGGCATCAAGGATGCGAGAATCGCCATAAAATCCCTGGAGCAGGGGGCGGTCGATTTCATCAGGAAGCCTTCCGGCGTCATCTCCTACGATATCGACGCGATGAAGGGCGAGATCATCGCCAAGGTGAAGACCGCCGCCGCGGTCGATGTCTGCAAGCTGCGCGCCCCGCTGCCGCCCGCGGCTAGTCAGG
>CAYTVF010000333.1:0-2973 GCA_964441345.1 uncultured Desulfopila sp.
ATGCCCGCAGGTCGGCAAGCAAAATCTTCTCGTCGCGCCGGTTGAGTTCCTCTTTGATGTAGATCGAGCAGATCGACGAGGGCACCGCGGTCTTGGTCAGATACGGCTCCCAGTAGGCCCGCACCAGGGTATAGCCGCGGTCGGCGAGGATCTTTCGCAGGATCGGCAGTTGCGGCGACTCGAAATCGGACTTGAACATCAGCCGGGTCTCGCCGGTCTCGGGCAGATTGAAGACTTCAATTGCCGGGGTGACCGCGCTTTCACACTGCTGGAGGAATTTCTCGTAGCGTTTTCGCGTCGGTAGCGGCGTGACATGGTAATCGCCGGCCAGGGAAAAGAGAAAGCGCGAGCCGTTATAGGCCTCGGCGGGAAAATCGCGGACCGTTTCCGGGCGGATGATGTAGGTGTAATAGCCGCTGTCGGGGCTGTAGTAATATTCCCGGCGGTGGCCGGAGATCATATTTTCGAGCAGGTGCTCCATGCTGTCGCGAGTCTCTTCCGTGGCGATCCGCACCCGCTGGGCCTCGCTGCCGGAGCTGAGGTTGAAGTCGATATGGGCGACCCGGCCGAACAGTTCGACCCTGCCGCCGACCACCCGGATATTCGAGGCGATCGACTGCAGCAGCTGGGCCAGGGCCGGTTTCTGGATATGGGCGAAAAAATAGGGCGGCAGACCCAGATCTTTCAACAGGATGCCGGCGGCCAGATTGATGCAGTTGGCGGTGAGCAGGCCGCCGGCGGAGAGATCGATGACCGCCTCATAGAGAACGCGCGGGTCGAGGCCCGCCGCCTGGGCGCGGCCGATGATATTGGCCCCGCTGGCCTGCGGCAGGGGATAACTGACGGAATCCATTTCAAGACTACTTGCAAGCACTGTATCCATTTTAAACACCATTGTCCGGGATGGGTGTTCCCGGGATTGAGAAAGTTGTTACCGCCGAAAAGTGTCAGTTTGTGCCCTGGCAAGAGCCACGGCCGATTTCCAGACCAAGATTAAAGGCATCGGTGTTCAGGCCGATGAAATCCTTGGGCACCCGCTCCCTTATCACCGCCAGCAGAGACTCGGCCCTGACCAGCGGGGCGATGCCCAGGAGCGCCCCGAGCACGCTGATATTGAAGACGATCGGCTTGCCGATTTTTGCCATCACCTGCGCATAGATCGGCAGCTCGATCTGCCGGGCATCGACCTTTCTGGTGGTCTGGACGAAGCGCGAGTCGGTGAGCAGCGTGCCGCCCGGCCGGATGATCGGGGCAAAGGAGGTGTAGGCCTCCTGGGTCAGACAGACGAGGATGTTCGGCTGGGTCACCACCGGGAAGTTGATCTCCTCATCGGAGAGGATGATATCGCTGCGGGTGGCGCCGCCACGCGCCGCCGCGCCGTAGCTCTGCGACTGGGTGGCGTTCATCCCCTCATGGATGACGGCTGCTTCGGCTAAAATGATGGCGGCGGTGATTACTCCCTGGCCGCCGGAGCCGGAAAAGACGAGTCTGGTCCTGTTCATTCTCATTACCCCTTCATGGCACGTTCAATGATTTTGTCGTATTCCTGGCAGTATTCAGGCTTTTCGACATCGACAAAAATACCCCGGGCGATCAGCGACGGATTTTCGGTGAGCGCCTTCGAGCCGATTTTTGCGGTATTGTTCCTGTAATTTTCCAGCATCTGCACCGCATCGCCTTCCTTGTTCTTCCGGCCGTAATGGGTCGGGCACTGGGAGAGGATCTCGACCACCGAGAAACCCTTGTGAGCGATCGCCTTCTTCAGGAAGTCGATACACTCCTTGGCATGGTAGGTGGTCGAGCGGGCGACAAAGGTCGCGCCCGCCGCCTCGGCCAGTTTGACAATATCGAACTCGCTGTCGATGGTCAGGTAGGGCGCGGTGGTGGCCTTCTTGCCGGGGCCGGAGAGGGGGGAAAACTGGCCCCCGGTCATGCCGTAGATCCGGTTGTTCATGATGATCGCGGTGATGTCGATATTTCGCCTTGCGGCATGGATGAAGTGGTTGCCGCCGATGGCCAGGGCATCGCCGTCGCCCATCGGCACGAGGAGTTTGAGGCCCGGCTTGGACAGCTTCACCCCGGTGGCAAAGGCCAGAGCCCGGCCATGGATGGTATGGAGGGAATGGAAATCGACATAGCCGGAGATCCGGGCGGAGCAGCCAATCCCCGAGGTCATGACGATGTCGTTCTTGTTCAGCCCCAGTTCCTCGATGGCCCGGAGCAGCGAATTGAGAACGGTGCCGTGGCCGCAGCCGGGGCACCACATATGCGGGAAAAATCGTTCGCGTAGATAATCTGTTACAGGCATGTCACACTCCCCTCCCCTGGATAACCCGGAGGAGTTGTTTGATATCTGATGGCGTCACCAGTTTGCCGTCGATGCGGTTGGCAAGAAAGACCCTGCCGGGCTCATCGACCGCCGCTTTTACCTGGGCCATGACCTGGCCCATATTCATTTCCACAACCAGCACGGCTTTGGCGCCGGCGCACTTCTCCCGTACCATTTCGGCCGGGAAGGGCCAGATCGACTGGAGCTCCAGCACGCCGATCTTTTCGCCTTTGGCCCGCCGGTTCTGGGCCAGATGGATGGCCGAGCGGGCCGAGGAACCGTAGGAGATGAGGATATATTCGGCCCCCTCCAGGCAGTGTTCCTTGTAGCGGGTGATGGCCTGGATATTGTTGTCGATCTTGTCGACCAGGTGGCGGAGCAGCTCGTTTACCACCTTCGGGTTGTTGGACGGAAAGCCCCACATATCGTGGAAGAGGCCGGTGACGTTGTAGCGATGGTCGCCGCCGAAATCGGACATCGGCAGACGGCCGTCTTCCCGCGGCAGGTACGGATGGTAGTCGACGTCCTTGGGTACCGAGGTGTGCAGCCGGTCGACGATCGGCAGTTCGCCCTGCTCGGGAACGATCAATTTTTCGCGAAGGTGGCCGACCGCCTCGTCGAACAGCAGGATGACCGGGGTCTGG
>CAYTVF010000334.1:0-2959 GCA_964441345.1 uncultured Desulfopila sp.
GCCGACGATATCCATCAGCACCTCCCCCGCCGCGGTATCGACTCCGCAATCGACAAAGGTCGCTTTCTCGCGCATCACCCGGACCGCCCCGACTATCTCATCGATCGTTTCGCCCTTCATCCGCAGGGCGGTAATGAAGGATCCTATCTGCGCATCGGTTGCCGTTCCACCCATGATCTCGTTCATGACTGAAACCATCTCAGCCTCATCCAGACTTCGACCGGTGACTACCTTGCCTATCGCTTGCTTGATATTCATGATGTTGTTTGAAAAGTTAAATTTTCCGGTTATCGCTCAGGGCCGCAGCATTTCCTGATAATTACTTCCCATAAAGTTTTTCAGCAGTTGAATGCCGGCCGGAGTCATGATCGACTCGGGGTGAAACTGCACCCCCTCGATTGCCAGTTCCTTGTGCCTCAAGCCCATCAACTCGCCCTCATCGGTGCGGCAGGTGACTTCCAGACAACTGGGCAGATCGCTGTCCTGGACCACCAGGGAATGATAGCGCATCCCGTCGAAAGGATTCGGCAGGCCGGTAAAAACGCCTTTGCCGTCATGGAGCATCGGGCTGGTTTTGCCGTGCATGATTCGCCTGGCCCGCACCACCGTGCCGCCGAAGGCGTCGCCGATTGCCTGATGGCCGAGGCAGACCCCGAGAATCGGCAGCTTGCCGCCGAAATACTTGATTGCGGCAATGGATATTCCTGCCTCCTTCGGAGTACATGGTCCCGGCGAAATCAGCAACCGATCCGGCTGCATCTCTTCGATCTCCCTGACGGTGATCCTGTCGTTGCGGAAGACCCTGATGTCTTCGGTTCGACCTTCAGCCAGACCGTTTGCAGCTATGGTCTGCACGATGTTGTAGGTAAAAGAATCGTAATTATCTATAATGACAATCATTTTTAAAAACCCTTCTCAGCCAGTTCAACCGCTCGGCGCAATGCCAGTGATTTGTTAACCGTTTCCTCAAATTCCTTGTCCGGATCCGAATCGGCGACGATGCCGGCCCCGGCCTGAATCCACAGATTGTCCCGGTTCATCACAAATGTCCTGATGGTTATACAAAAATCCATGTTGCCGGAAAAACCGAAATAGCCGACCGAGCCGGCATAAGGCCCGCGCTTGTCCGGTTCCAGTTCGTCAATGATCTGCATGGCCCTGATTTTCGGCGCTCCGCTCACCGTCCCGGCCGGAAAACAGGCCGCCATGACGTCGAACTGATCCCGGCCGTCGGCAATCTCGCCGTGCACCCCGGAGACAATGTGCATCACATGGCTGTACCGTTCGATCACCAGCAGATCCTGGACCTTGACATGGCCGCCCTTGGCAACCCGGCCGACATCGTTGCGGCCGAGATCGACCAGCATGAGATGCTCCGCGGTTTCCTTCGGGTCGGCCAGCAATTCCTTTTCCAGGGCCAGATCCTCTTCCGGAGTCGCCCCCCGCCGTCTCGTCCCGGCAATGGGCCGCAGTTCGATATTGCCGCCGTCTTTTCGCACCAGGATTTCCGGTGAGGAGCCGATCTGAATAACATCGCCCAGCTGCAGATAAAACAGATAGGGGCTTGGATTGATATGGCGCAGCGCCCGGTACAGCACCAGCGGCGACAGTGCAGTCCGGGTATGGAAGCGCTGGGAAAGGACCACCTGAATGATATCGCCGGCGCGAATATACTCTTTGGCCTTTTCCACCATGTCCTTGAATTGCTGCTCTGCCATGTTCGTGGAAAAGACATGACTTCCGGCACAGCCTGCGCTGCTCTCCTTGAACAGGGCCGGCGGAACGGGCTGCTTTATCCGGTCGATCACTTCATGAATCAGTCCGCAGGCGCCCTTATAGAGCGATTCGCAGAGCGATTCGCCGCTCCCTTCATCGGTTCTGACCCAGCAGACGATGGTGACCGTCTGCTTGAAGCTGTCGTGAACCAGAACGATTTTCGGCACCATGAACGACGAATCGGGCAGCTCATTCTCCGGTCGCCGATCATCCGGGAGATCTTCCATGAACCTGACCATATCGTAGCCGAGGAAACCCACCGCACCGCCGCAGAACCGCGGCAGCTGTTCATACTCGGCGGCCCCCAGTTCAGTGACCAGGGATTTCAGGGCATGGAGAGGATTGGCGCGAAAGCTTCGGGAATTACCGCCCCCAGGAACTCCCTCCCGTATGGTGACCGAATCGTTTTTAGAGGTAAAGGTGACCAGCGGATCATAGCCGATAAATGAAAAACGCCCCCATTTTTCGCCCCCTTCCATACTCTCGAAGAGGAAGACGTGGCTGCGTCCGTCGGCGACCTTGGCAAACAGGGTCAATGGCGTATCTAAATCGGCGACTATCTGCGTGCTGACCGGAATGAGCCGGGCCGCGGCCATATCGCGTTGAAAGGTCTCTTGATCGGGGAAAAATGTGATTTTTGCCATGGTCCGTGATCGGCTAAATTCGCTGGATTGTTTCGTTACGTTAAACCGATGAACACCATACCAGTTCTCGGTTGTTCTTGTCCAGTCCGAGAGGGATGGACGAAAAAAAAAGAGCCATGAAATCTCGCGATTCCATGGCTCTTCATCACATCTCTCCGACCCTGCATACGGTCGGCGGCAGGATTCCTATGCCGCTGCAGCGGTCATCGCATTGACCCGCTTGGTCAGGCGCGAGATCTTGCGTGAGGCATTTTTCTTATGGATAGTACCCTTGCTCGCTGTCTTGGCAACAACCGAAATAGCCTTTCTCAGAGCTTCTTGAGCCTCATCGGTTGAACCTGCGGCAACAGCCTCATCAAGTTTGCCAATGACTGTTTTCATTTTGCTTTTGTTCATTCTATTGCGCAAACGACGAACCTGAGCCTGACGATTTCTTTTTCCAGCTGATTTATGATTAGCCACGTAGATACTCCTCCTGTAAGTACATCATCTCTTCAAATCATTGATTCGATTGTATTTTCGACACAGCAACGGGATCG
>CAYTVF010000335.1:0-2880 GCA_964441345.1 uncultured Desulfopila sp.
CACTTGAACATTTTGCGCGGCCAGGGCATCATCGATTACCGCAAGGACGCCAATTTCATCTACAACAAAATTGTCGACAAACGCATCCTCGAACTCATCAAGAAAATGCGTGTCCTGTTCTGTCCCAACTTTTAGCCCGCAAGAGGCCCTCCCGCCTCCATCGCCGGATACAACTGTGGAGAACACCCATGATCGTTTCAGACTGGATACATGTCATCGCTGGATTTTTCATTCTCGTCAGTCTTTCTTTCGGGGTCGAGGCCAGCCCCATTTTCCACAGCAAGTACTGGCTGTTTTTCACGGCCTTCGTCGGGTTGAATCTTTTTCAGTTTGGTTTTTCAAAATTCTGCCCGCTCGGCCTCATCCTCAAAATGGTCGGGATTCCGGAAAGCCGTCAGTAACAATCCAATTTTATTACTGTTCTTCCACAATCAACACATTGCAGGATGCCTGCCAGCAGCAGTCTCTTTGCGAACATACCTCGCGTTGCTGGAAACACGGCGGATTCCCCTCTTTCATCTGGATCCGGCAGATAAGTTCGGCAAGTTTGACCCCTTTTTCCTGAGGCACCCCGAGAGCCAGCGCTTTTTTCCTGGCCAGCGAAAACAGTTTCGGACCTTTTTTATATCCTTTCACCGTCACCCCCACATAACAAACAGTATATGTTTTTAACGTCTCCTGCTCACGTCGTTTTGTCGATGCCGGAATTCATTTGCAAAATTGCCTCCGCCTGGGCCAGGATCCTGTCCGGATGTACATTTCCAGAATAACGTTCCAAATCGTAAACGCACAGAAAATTCGCTTATCGCAGTCATTTTCGCCGTCATTTTATATCGGCAGGATGTGGTACTCTTCCACCGTGGCATGAACCCCATTCAACACCTGCCCGTTGCGACCGTCGATCGATATCGGATCGCCGAAACCTATTCTCACTCCGGCGATCTCACAGTACTGTTCAGCCTCATACACCTTCAGACTGCGACATCCGACCACACAGGTTTTTTCAAGCCGCACGGCAACCACCGAGGCATGGGAAGTCTGGCCCCCGCGGGAGGTGAGCAGACCTTCGGACTGGCTCACCACCTTGATATCCTCGGGCACGGTATCCTGTCTGATCAGGATCAGCGGGGTGTCCGGATCCGTTTGGCGCAGTTTCCTGATATTGTCTTCGGTAAAGACCGCCCGACCGGAGAGTGCCGAGCCGGAGACCCCGACGCCCTTGCCGAGGTGGGCCTTCTCCAGGGCAGGACTCTCGACAAAGACATTCAGATGCTCCTTCTTTTTGATCGTTATCATGTCCCGCGTCTGCAGGAGATAGAGTTCTTCAGGCCCTGGCCCCTCGAAGGTGAATTCTATTTCCTGTGGGTTCCAGCGTTTTTCGTAGACGAGCTCGCGGGAAATATTGAGGAGTTGCTTGTATATCCGCGGAAATCTCAGTTCAAGCGTTTCGTCGACCGACCGTCCATCGAGTTTTGCCTGCTCAACGGATACGGCAAAACTCGAAACCAGACCGGAGACGATATCCTCTCCCTGGTCACCGTAAGCGTAATCCCCCCAGAGGGCAACCCGTTGCACCTTGCGATAAGGGTGTGCGGTAAACACCACCCCCGCCCCGGAGTTGGCACTTATATTGCCGAACACCATGGCCTGAACAATGACCGCCGTTCCCCACGAATCGGAAACATCCATGATTCTCCGGTATTCAATCGCCTTCTGGGTTTCCCAGGAATCGAGGACCAGCTGAATGGCGTTGACCAGCTGCAGCCAGGGATCGTCGGGGATGCCGAGGCCCCTCTGACGAATCAGCCGTTGATAGGAGAGCGCGAGTTCCTTCATCTGCTCCGGGGAAAAATTCCGCTTCAGGCTGACGTTATGTTTGGCTTTCGCCTTATTCATCAGCGTTTGAAAATCTTCCCGGCCTATGCCGGAAATCATTGCCCACGACTGGAGAAAACGCCGGTAATTATCCCAGGCCAGGTAACTGTTGCCATGGCCCGCGATAAATTCGGTGATCATCTCTTCATTGAATCCGACATTGTGCACGGTGGCCATCATCCCGGGCATGGAAATCGCCCCGCCGCTTCGCACCGACAAGAGCAGCGGCTTCTCCGGGGAACCGAAAGTCCTGCCGGTCAACACCTCGATCTCGGTGAGCGCCTGGCGGATCCGCTCCATGATCTCCTCCCGGGTCTTGGCATAACCGAAGACAATCTCCCGGCAGCGAAAGATCTCGGTGGTCAGCACAAATGCCGGCGGGACAAGTTTGCCGTCGCCGATCAGGGTGGCGAGGTTATAGCCCTTGTTGCCGAGATGAATAAGGTTATTGGTGTAGGGGTTCGGTTTATGCAAGAGGGAGAGAGCCCTCTCGGGGTTGTAGGTCATGAGCAGATCGAGCTTTTCCTGGTCGAGAAGATCTTTCTGGTTCTCCAGGGTCTGAAGAATGCGGAGAATGAAATTATCGAGATGCTGCAGACCGAACGTCGAGGAAATCAGCTCGCGGAAGAACACCTCGGACAGCCGCTGGACCGTCGTGCCGACCTCCGACTCATCGTAAAAACTGCTGAATTTTTCCAGAATATTTTCCCGACCGATCTGCGGAATGATGATCGACAGATTGTTCTGGTGGATATTGGTGTAAAAGGCATAGATAATGTCCTTGACCCCCTCCGACATCCCGCGGAAAATATCCAAATATTGCGTGTAGGAGAAGCGCCGGACTTTCAAAGAGGCTTCGAGCAGCGAAAGGTAGGTGGAGAGCCGCCGCGAGGTGATACCGTCTATTGCCAGAGCCCGCATGAAAAATTTGATGCAGCGGACAATGTTATAGAAAGTGGCCTGGGTAATAATCGACAGGTTGACCGTCTCCGGCAGTTTCTCCAG
>CAYTVF010000336.1:0-2867 GCA_964441345.1 uncultured Desulfopila sp.
CTCGGAGGCCATGAAACGCTCGGAGCGGTCGGTAATGTCGTCGGCAGCGAACACCGGCGGCGCCTCCGGCAGCGGCACCCGATGTTTCGGTCGAACGGCGGCACAGCCGCTTTGCAGCAGGAGCAGAAGACAGAGGCAGACGGTGAGCCGACGGGTGCGGCTTGCCGCCGCGATGATTTTGATGTCACGCATGGTTTGACCTGAGCGTAATTTCATTTCTTACTTAAACCAGCTGTTGATGGTCTTGAATGCACCTTTAACCTCTTTTTTCACGGTGTCGCCGCTTTCTTCAAAAAAGTTCTGATCTTCCGCGGCCGGCTCGCTGCCGGCAATAAACGGCAACCGGGTACTGCTCGCGCCGGAACTCCCGGTCTCGCCGAATGTGGCGCGGTCGAAGGTCGCCCAGCCGATTCCCGCGGGCTCGACGAGTTGCAGCGGCGACGTGATTACCCCTGCCATAATAGCGGTCCACGCCTTCAGCGCGCCGGCCGAACCGCTGAGATGACAGGGCGTGTTGTCGTCACGGCCCAGCCAGACCACCGCCAGGTGATCGCCGGTAAAACCGGCGAACCAGCTGTCCCGAAGATTATCTGAGGTCCCGGTTTTGCCGGCGGTGAAATGATTTTTAAGCGGCGAACGTAACAGCGATGTCGCGGTGCCCTCCGAGGTCACCCGCTGCAGGGCATGGGATAAAATGTAGCTGAAAGCCGCACTGAACCGCTGCTCCACCGCCAGCCCATAGCGATCGAGCAGGGTGTGGTCGGCGGCCATGACGCTGCCGATAGCGCGCAGGGAGGTGAAAAATCCGCCCGAAGCTATGGTATGGTACATCTGGGTCACGTTGTACGGGGACATATCGACGGCCCCGAGGAGCAGGGACGGATACGGCTCAATCTCCCCGTCATAACCAAGCCGCCGCATGGTCGCGATGACATTATCCAGACCGATCTCCCGGCCAAGGCGGACAGTCGCCAGATTATACGAGTGGGCCAGAGCCGAGTACAGCGGAACCCTGCCATGCTCCTTTTTGTCGTAGTTTTCCGGACTCCATAGCGATCCCCCTGCGGTCTCAAGGGTTATGGCGGTGTCATCGAGAGGGCTGGCAAGCGTAAAACCCTTCTCCAGCGCGGCCAGATAAATGGCGGGCTTGACCAGCGATCCGATGGGCCGGCTGGCGTGCAGGGCACGGTTGAAGCCATAATCCTGGGGCTGTTTGCCGCCGGCGACGGCCAGCACTTCACCGGTCTCGCGACTGGTGACGATCGCCGCACCTTCAAGATTCTCATACTTCGGCTGGCTTGCCAATGCGGCAATGGTCTTCGCAAGGCCGCGCTCCACCTGATACTGGATGTTCGGGTCGAGGGTGGTGATGATCCGCAGGCCGGTGGTCTTTAAATCCTCCTCCCGATACTCTCCGGCGAGCTGTTGCCGGACCAGATCGAGAAAGGCGGGAAAGCGGTTGAATCCGCCCTTCTGCACGGCAAACTCGGTGAGCGGCATACTGAGTGCCTCGGTCAGGGCGGCACGGTCGATGAGGTCATGGGCGGCCATCGTCTCAAGCACCATGTTGCGTCGCGCAAGACAATTTTCCGGATTGCGGCGGGGATCGTAATAGGAGGGTCCCTTGACCATGCCAACCAGAACGGCGATCTGATCGGGCCGGAGATCCTGGATATTGCGGCGAAAGTAAAACTGGCCGGCAAGCGCAAAACCATGAATCGCCCGGCTGTTGTCCTGACCGAGAGCCACCTCATTGACATAGGTCGTGAGAATCTCGTCCTTGGTGTAGGAGTGTTCGAGCAGCAGGGCCATGACCGCCTCCTGCAACTTGCGCAGCAGGGTCCGTTCGCGGCTGAGAAAGAGATTTTTTACCAGCTGCTGGGTCAACGTACTTCCGCCCTGGACGGTTTTCCCCGCTTTGATATTTGCCAGCAGGGCCCGCACTATGGCCAAAGGTGCAAGCCCCCGGTGGGTATAAAAATCCCGGTCCTCGAGGGTCAGGAGGGTTTTCACCAAGAGTTCGGGAATCTCCTCGCGGCTCAGCAGGATCCGGTCCTCGTGGACCAGGGGATGAAAACTGCCGATCCTGGCAGGATCGAGCCGGGCAAAGGAAACGGGCGTCCCGTCCTCGCTCTTCGTGAGAGCGGTGACCTGGCCCGCCGAAAAAGTTATCGTGAGATGCCGCGACGGCTCAAAGCCCGCGGGAAAATGGAAATCCCGGGTCACAAGGCGGATGGTCCCCTTGTTTCGCTCATAACTGCCGGCGTTACCCGCCCGCTCTTCATGCCGGTAACCGGCAAGCTGCAATTCCTCCTCAAGCATCTCCGGGGCGAGCTGCAGCCCGGGATACAATTCCAGGGGACGGGCGAAGACCGTGGCGGGCAAGGACCAGCGCCTGCCATCGAACTTTTCGCGGATCTCCTTGCTGAGTTCGGCAACATAGGGCCCGGCGATAAGGGCAAGAAGCAGACCGGCGCCTGCCGCGAGCGACAGGAGAAGGATGAGTATCCGTGATTTCTTCATAAACGATTGCTATGATGATTGCTATGAAACCGGCAGTCTGATTTTCTCCGGAGCCCCTCTCGCCTAACCCTCAACTAACCCTCAATAATGTCGCGGCTCCAGGAAACGGCGGCCATGGCCTGGGGAAAGCCGATAGTCGAGATGAGCAGCAGAAGGGTGTGATAGATTTCGTCGGGTTTGGCCCCGGCCTTTTGCGCCCGGCGGGTATGGGAGTGGACCGATCCCTCCGAACCGACTGCCGCCGCGGCGGCCAGCTGAATCAAATGACCGGTTTTTTCATCAAGGGGGCCGATTCCCCGCACCGTTGCGCCCAGATTATCGACCGCGGCGATCACTTCGGGAAA
>CAYTVF010000337.1:0-2863 GCA_964441345.1 uncultured Desulfopila sp.
CCCTCCCGTCAAGGGAGGGGAGGCTAAAACCAATCGGACAAAGTGCATACTATTGTAATAAACTGAATAGTTACCAATAAAACTATAAGACGATTTTCTTTGGAGGATTACCATGAAGGTGTTGGAAAAAGTTCTGAGTCAGAAAAATCGGGCAGGGGATTCATTGCCAACACTCCCTACTCCATCAACCGTCAATGCCATCAAGGAAAATATCATTCATCATCTGATGAGTTTCCAGGGGCGGGATCCTGAGCGCTCCGGAGCGCCGGATGTCTATAAGGCCCTGGCCTATACCATGCGCGATCTGATGGTGCAGAAATGGATCTCCACCCAGAAGACCTTCTACGCGAAAGAGAAAAAACGGGTCTATTATCTCTCCCTCGAGTTTCTCATCGGCAGGTCGCTCGGCAGCAGCATGATCAACCTGGGTATCCTCGAGGACGTCAAGCAGGCAGTCGAGGAACTGGGCTTTGAAATGTCCGAGATCAGGAATCAGGAGGAGGATGCCGCCCTCGGCAATGGCGGTCTGGGCCGACTGGCCGCCTGTTTCATGGATTCCATCGCTACCTTGAAAATCCCCGCCTACGGCTACGGGATCCGCTATGAATACGGCCTGTTCTTTCAGCAGCTGATCGATGGCTACCAGGTGGAGGGTCCCGACAACTGGCTGCGCAACGGTACGCCCTGGGAGTTCGAGCGGCAGATGCCGATTTTCAAGATCCAGTTTTTCGGCAATGTCACCGGCTACATGGACGAAAAGGGGCGGTATCGGGCAAAATGGGTCAATACCAAGGATGTCATGGCCAAGGCCAGCGATATCATGGTGCCGGGCTATAAAAACGACCATGTGATCAACATGCGGCTCTGGTCGGCGCATGCCTCCCGCGAGCTCGATCTTACCGATTTCGGCCGGGGCGATTATATCAAGGCGGTGGAATCGAAGGTCAGTTCCGAGACCATCTCGAAGGTCCTCTATCCCCCCGACCATAATTACGCCGGCCAGGAACTGCGGCTCAAGCAGCAGTATTTCTTCGTTGCCGCCACCTTCCAGGACATCATGCGGCGGTATAAGAAGAAGCACGATTCATTCGCCAGGTTTGCCGATCTGGTTGCGGTGCAGCTGAACGATACCCATCCGGCCATCGCCATTCCCGAGCTGATGCGCATGCTGCTCGATATCGAAGGGCTGGGCTGGGAGGAGGCCTGGGCCATCTGTGTCAACACTTTCGGGTTCACCAACCACACCCTGATGCCCGAGGCCCTGGAGCGGTGGACGGTCGATATGATGGACCGGGTCCTGCCGCGGCATATGCAGATTATCTACGAGATAAACAAGCGTTTCCTCGACGAGGTGGCGCAGCGCTATCCGGGCAACGAGAAGCGGCTGCGGGATCTTTCCATCATCGAGGAGGGGCCGGTGAAAATGGTGAGGATGGCCCATCTGGCCATCATCGGCAGCCATTCCGTCAACGGGGTGGCCGAGCTCCATTCCGAGCTCCTCAAGAGCCGGGTCTTCCCCGGCTTCCATGATTTTTTCCCCGGCCGGTTCAACTCGAAGACCAACGGCATAACCCCGCGCCGCTGGCTGCTCGATATCAATTCGGAGTTGGCGGGGCTCATCTCCAGCCGGATCGGCGCAGGCTGGATAACCAATCTCGATCTGCTGCGCGGCCTCGAGAGTTACACCGGCGATCCGGAATTTTGCGACGCATGGTGGAAAATAAAGCTGAACAACAAGGTCCATCTGGCCGAATACATCAAGAAGCACTGCCGTGTAACCGTTGATCCCCATTCGATGTTCGATATCCAGGTCAAACGGATCCATGAATATAAGCGGCAGCTGCTCAATGCCCTGCATCTCATTCATCTCTACCACCGAATCATCCATGGCGAGGCGGACAACATCGCGCCGCGCACCGCCATATTTGCCGGCAAGGCGGCACCTTCCTACTGGCGGGCCAAACTGATCATCAAGCTGATCACCTCGATCGCCGAGGTGGTGAACAAGGATCCGCGGGTGAAAAACCTGCTGAAAGTCGCATTCCTGCCCAATTACAACGTCTCCCAGGCGGAGATCATCATGCCGGCGGCCGATCTGTCCGAACAGATTTCCACCGCCGGCACCGAGGCCTCGGGCACCGGCAATATGAAGTTTTCGCTGAACGGCGCCTTGACCATCGGTACGCTCGATGGCGCCAATATCGAAATTCGCGAAGAAGTCGGCGATGAAAATTTTTTCATTTTCGGCATGACCGCCGAGGAGGCCGAGTTTGAGCGGAAAAATGTCAGCCGCACCCCGTCGCAGGTCTGCCAGGCCAACGAGGGTATCGGCAACGTGATCGAAAGCATCGGCGACGGCTCTTTCAGCAATGGCGACAAGGAGTTGTTCAAGCCGCTGGTCGATAGCCTGATGAATAAGCACGATCCCTTTCTCCTCATTCTCGACCTGGAATCCTATATCGACTGTCAGAAGCGGGTAAATGACGCCTTCCTTGATACCGCGACCTGGACGCGCAAGGCCATTCTCAATGTCGCCCGCATGGGCAAGTTTTCCACCGATCGCACAATCAAGCAGTATTCCGAGGAAATCTGGGGCATTAAAGTCGAATGACAGGACGGGGGAGGGCGCCGTGGCGGGCAGGGGGTACAAGCTCCCCTGTCAACCGCCTTGACCGGAACGGGATTTTCGGGTATCTACAGGCCTGATTTTATCCGGCTGCGGCAAACATAGCCGAGCGGTTCGGCTGCTCCGAAGATCGGCGGGAAAACGAATGCGGAATAAAAAAAGGGATTACAGATTTTATTCATCTGTAATCCCTTTGAAATTGCTGGAGGCGGCGATCGGAGTCGAACCGATGAATAA
>CAYTVF010000338.1:0-2821 GCA_964441345.1 uncultured Desulfopila sp.
CCAGCATGCCCGGCCCCATGCCGCTGTAGTAATGATATTCGGACGGCTGGATGACCGTCACCTCGAACCCCTTATCAACAAAGGTCCGCAGATTGGCCAGGGTGACCATATGGGCATGGCCGCCGCCGATGAGGAGGAGATGCTGCTTTCTCACAGAGAGTCCTGCCGGTGATCGATAAAGTGACTCAAGTGGGCGATATGGCTGCGCTCTTCGCCCGCGATCTGGCGCAGGACTCTTCCCGCCTCCGGATTGTCGCTGCCGGCCGCCGCCCGCAGATAAAGATCAAGCGCCTGGGCCTCGATGGCCAGGGCGAGGCCCAGCACCTCCAACTCCGATTCCTGATCGACATGATAGCGCTGCAGATACTCCTCGGTGGTCAGCCCGCCCTCCATTGCCGGTTCGGCGATTCTTGCGGCAAACTCGGACACGGAAATCGTCGTGCCGGTAAGCTCGCCATAGAGTTGCACCAGCCGCTCCTGATGGAGGATTTCAATATCGGCAAGTTTGGCAAAGAGCGTTTTGGCCGCCTCCGCCGTCATTTTTTCCCCCATGGACAGGTAAAAATCGCGGAGCCCCATTTCCAGACCGAAACCGATTACCACCGCCTCCACCCCATCGCCCGCCCGGGCAAAGAGATGCAGGCCGCTGTCCTCAGGGCCGACCGCGACCTCCTTGCCCCAGGCCTTGATGCCGCCGGTGAGGTTGTAGATTTGCGTAAATCCTTTACCCGCCAGCATCTGCGCAGCAACCCGGCTGCGCCCGCCGCTCGCTCAGTAAATGACCGTCGGCTTATCCGGGGCAAGTTCCGCCAGGCGGTTGTCGAGGTCGCCCAGCGGCAGCAGTTTCGCCCCGGGCAGGTGACCGTCCGCATATTCCCTGGGCTGGCGAACGTCGAGAAAAAGAACCTCGTCCCCGGGCCTATCGGCCACCAGTTTATTCGCCTCATCCCAGGTGATCGAAGAGACAGGGGTAAAAAACTGCATCCATTTCATAATGTCCCCCACGGTGCTGAATGGTTATTGTTTTGTGTTCTCCCGGTTCGCCGGGATCGGAGGCAAACCGGTGGTCTTTAAGCAAGCATGTGACAGAAATCCATCTTACCTTGTTAGTCAGGCTCTTGTCCAACGATCATCCACTTTTTTTGTAATCCATTTCCTCTTCGCCGTACCTCGACCCTCCTCACTGCCGCTCCGATTCCACAAAAAAAATGGCAGACAACCGTTGTTCAAGATAAAGTACGTATGGAAATCGTAGTGGATAATGAAGCAGGTCCGGGATTTTTTGTTTTTTGTTTTTTGTTTTCGCCGAACATGGCTTTTCCCTGTCGGCTGAAGAGGTAACCATGATTACAACGGTGAATCTGCTGTGACCAAAATGATTCCGGGCAACCGGATTACCCTGCTGCACAACGGCGACGCCTATTTCCCGGTGCTCGAAGCGGCCCTCGACCGGGCGGTGCAGGAAATATATCTGCAAACCTATATTTTCGAAGATGACCGCACCGGCCGGCGCATTGCCGAAGCCCTCAGGCGGGCGGCCTTGCGCGGGGTAAAAACCCGCCTGCTGATCGATGGATTCGGGTCGAACGGTTTGCCGGATACCGTGATCGCCTGCCTTGAAGAGGCAGGCGTCATGGTGCTGAAGTTTCGGCCGCACATATCGCCTTGGACCCTGCGGCGCCAGAGACTGCGCCGCTTGCACCGGAAACTTGCGGTCGTCGACCGGAGGCTGGCATTTGTCGGCGGAATTAATATTATAGATGATATGGATGCGCCCGGTGAGACTTCGCCCCGTTATGACTATGCGGTAAGCGTGGAAGGACCGCTGGTAAAAAGAATCCATGCTTCAGCCCGGCGGCTGTGGCTGCGTGTAGTCTGGTCCCGCCACCGACATTTTGCCTGGGACCGGGACCAAACACGCAAGGCTCCTCCGCCGGAACCCGCGGGAAATATGCGATCGGCCTTTCTGGTCCGGGATAACATCCTTCATCGCCGCGCCATCGAAGAGGCCTATCTCCAGGCGATTAAACGGGCGCAACGTGAAATTATTCTGGCAAATGCCTATTTTCTGCCCGGACTGAATTTTCGGCATGCGCTTCTGGCGGCAGCGAGGCGCGGCGTGCGGGTGGTTTTGCTGTTGCAGGGGAAAATGGAATATCGCCTGGCATACTATGCCTCACGGGCACTCTTTGGCAGCTTTCTCGATGCGGGGATCGAGGTTTATGAATACCATAAAAGCATTCTCCACGCCAAGGTCGCGGTGATCGACGATCATTGGGCGACGGTGGGTTCTTCGAATCTCGACCCATTCAGCCTGCTGCTCGCCCTTGAGGCAAATATCGTAGTCGACGATCGGGGTTTTGCCGGGACATTAAAGGACAGCCTTGATCAGGCCATCAAGATGGGGGCAAGGCGAATATCCGGGCAGACCTGGAAATCACAGCCTGCCACGCTGCGTCTGGTGAGCTGGCTCAGCTACGGGCTGATACGATTCATGATCGGCATAGCGGGCTATCGCCCGAAAAGCGAGCCGCTGGAGCCTGCGCACCGGCAGTAAAAAGGAGGTGGCCATCGCAACATTAAGATATTCCATCTCAAAACCAGGAGCGGAACAACATTCTTATCGCTATCGAAATCGCTATCGAAATCGAAAAAAAGTACGCACTTTATCCGATTAGTTTTTACCTCCCCTCCCCCAACGGGATGAGGAACTTTGTCAATAGTGCTGAAGACATACAGTAGGTATGGGTGCACTTCGTGCACCCATGACGATGCTGCTTGGTTTTTACCTCCCCTCCCTTGACGGGAGGGGATTGAGGGG
>CAYTVF010000339.1:0-2811 GCA_964441345.1 uncultured Desulfopila sp.
TATGGGCAAGTGTAAAAATCATCCTCAGGTTGAGAGTTCCTACTATTGCACGAAACATCAATACCACCTCTGCCCTCTGTGTCTTAAGTGTTCAGACCCTCAGATCTATTGCAAGTTTCGTACGTCCTGTATTATTTGTTTTTTGGATAAAGAAAAAAAAGTGAAGCAGTTCTGAGGCGCTCGCGGGAATCGGCATGGCGAAGCAGGCGATCTGGTTCCCCGATGGATCGCGAAAACGGACCGGCGGACCGAGACATGAAGGTTACGTTTCCGTCAAGTGTAACATTCGTCGCGAAATTGCGGGGATGTGGCGGGAGATGAATGATATCAATATCAATGATATGAAATTACAGAAAAAAAGATCTGACGTTTATTCCAGAATTAATGGAGTTTAAACGGAAATTACCCCAATTACACGTTGTAAGTGTAAAAATATATGATATATTTGGGCGGTGCTTTTCAAAGCATGCTCGAGGGTAGTTTCGGGAGCGTATCTTTTTGCGCTGCAGAGTTGTAAGGCAAACAGTGTTCCGACGAGTGGAAGGTTGTTGCCGTTTCGCTGCACACTGCCGCGCGGTGAATTAAAGAAGATAATTAATTCCAGCTGTTTCCCCGGCAAATATGGAAACCTGCATAGGAAACCCGCATGAGTAAATGCACAGTAACATTTCTGCCCCATCAGAGATCAGTAACCGTCTCTGCCGGGGAGAGTATTATTCGGGCTGCACTTCAAGCCGGTGTGCATATCAATGCTTCCTGCGGCGGCGAAGGAGTCTGTGGCAAGTGTCGGGTACTGCTGGAGGAAGGGAGTGTTTCCGGTGGGTTGTCCGAAAGGATCAGTGAGGAGGACTACGCCAAAGGTTACCGCCTCGCCTGTCTTGCCAAGGCCACAGAAGATGTCACGGTGCGAATCCCGGTAGAATCCGCCATGGACAAAAGCGTGATGAATCTCCAGGTCACGCCGCGCCGGACCGCCACAATTCAGCATATGGATTTTGAAAGCCTGAAGGAAGAAGGGCTCTTCATTCCTCCCGTAGAAAAATTGTTTCTCTCCCTGACGCCCCCCAGCGCCCTGAATCATATGCCCGATGTGACCAGGCTCATCGAATACCTGAAACAGGAAATGAACGAGCACAAGCTCGAACTGACCCTGCCGGTCATCCGCAAACTGCCGGGAATTCTTCGTGCCAATAACTGGCAGGTTACCGTTACGGTCATCCGTGCGGTCAGAGACGACGGCAAAAATGTTATTCTGAATGTGCAGGGCGGCGACAGAACCGCTCACAACTACGCAGTCGCCCTGGATATCGGCACCACTACCATCTATGGCCAACTCATCAATCTCACCACCGGCGAGTGTCTGGCCGAAGCGGGCGATTTTAATGGTCAGATAAGTTACGGAGAAGACGTGATAACCCGCATTATGTATGCGGAGAAACAAGGTGGGCTGGCAAAACTTCATGAAGTGGTAGCTGCCACCATCAACAGCGTCCTCACCAAGATTATCGCCGCGTCAAAGGTGGATCGGGAAGATATCTCGACGATTACTTTTGCCGGCAATACCACCATGACCCAGTTGTTTCTGGAAATCGATCCGCGCAATATCCGCCGGTCGCCCTATGTGCCGACCGCGACGCTCTATCCGCCTTTCTCGGCAACCAGCGTGGGGATCAACCTCAACGAACATGCCATAGCATTAACCTATCCCCAGGTATCGAGTTTTGTCGGCGGGGATATTGTCGCCGGGGTCATGGGGTCGGGAATGTACCGCGATGAAGAGTTGACGCTCTTTCTCGATATCGGCACCAATGCCGAACTGGTCGTCGGCAATAAGGACTGGCTGGCCTGTACCGCCTGTTCCGCCGGACCGGCGTTCGAGGGCGGCGGGATCGAATTCGGCATGCGTGCCGCCAAAGGCGCTATTGAAGATTTTTCCCTGGACCCGATTACCTATGAGCCGATGATCTTCACCATCGGCGATGTCCGGCCCAAGGGGATCTGCGGTTCGGGGCTGATTACCATGGTCGCGGTCATGTTCGAGATGGGCGTAATCAACAACCGGGGCAAGTTCAATCGCGATCTCGGGACCGCGCGGATACGATCGACCAACGACATATGGGAATATGTCGTCGCCTGGAAGGAGGTAACCCAGCTTGAGCGCGACATCGTCCTGACCGAACCCGATCTGGACAACCTGATTCGGGCAAAAGGAGCCATCTACAGCGGTTGCATGACCTTGCTCGAAGAGGTCGGCCTGACCATGGATATGGTCGAACGGATCATTCTGGCCGGCGGATTCGGCAGTTATATAGATCTTGAGAAGGCGATGACCATTGGTCTTTTGCCGGAAATCGATCCCGATCGCGTCACCTTTATCGGCAATGGTTCGCTGATGGGCGCGAGGATGAGTTCGCTCACCAACAGAATACGCAAGGATGTCGTGGCGGTGACTCGGAGGATGACCAATTTCGAGCTGTCCGAGACGCCTTCATATATGGACAATTATATTGCAGCGATGTTTCTGCCGCATACGGAAATCGAGAAATTCCCCCGATTAAAAGCAAGAATGGAGGCAAGAGGAAAGAAACAAGGGTGATTTTTGAAGAATTTTCAGGCACCTCACCAAGGTGAGGCGGATCATCGCGAAAACGAGTTAGAACATCTGAGTTTAAGCATCTTATTGGAAACATTTTGTACCTCTTGTTGCATGGCTAGTTTGTGAAAAGGGGAGGTTGCCGTTGCAGTTGGGTGACAACCTCCGGAGAATAATTACCTACCAGTAAGGAGGCAAAAGTGGGATTTGAACTAAAG
>CAYTVF010000340.1:0-2743 GCA_964441345.1 uncultured Desulfopila sp.
AAACCCAGACGAAGGGCAGGCTGAGCCTGGCGCTGTTGATGAAGAAGGGTTGAGGATGGGGGAAGCCTTATCCTTATCTCTATCTTCATCTTCATCTTCATCCTTATCTTCATCGCTATCGAAATCGGTATCTATTCAGTTTGTTTCAAGAGTATGCACTTTGTCTGATTGGTTTCAGCCTCCCCTCCCTTGACGGGAGGGGATTGAGGGTTTCAACCTCCCCTCCCTTGACGGGAGGGGATTGAGGGGTTTCAACCTCCCCTCCCTACCCCCCTCCCGCAAGGGGAGGGGGAACTTTGTCAATAGAGCTGAATAGATACGATGATTTTTATTGTCATGAACAATTTTCAGACCTTGTTTTGGTAGGGTGCACTTCGTGCACCACCATTGGTGCACGAAGTGCACCCTACTCCACACGAATAATACCTGATTTTCGGCATGACGACAGCTAATCAAAAGGGGTCGTCCCATTTGCGGACGAGCAACCCAGCAAGACTGAGCGCTCGATCGGCTGATACAAATAATTTACCAGGAATTGCCGACATCGGCACTCCTTTTTTGCAGTGCGGAAATACCGGCAGGTAAAAAGAAAAAAATCAAATACCGGTTGATTGGAGGGGAATCGAGAGACTGAATTTTTTGAAAATTTCGGCGCCTTCGGTGGAAGAACCGCCCGTCCCGGCTCGTCAGTTGAGCGTCATTGTGCCGGTGGTGACAAGTTCGCCCTGCTCGTTGTACATCTCCAATCTCGCACTGGTGCCTCGGCCGACATATTCTTTTTTATCGACAATCTCCCGGGCAACAAAGCGGTAGACCTGGGCAAGGGGGACTTCATTGACGGACACCCCCCGTGCGGCGGCGAGGGCTGCTTTATATTTAAGGCTTCGCTCCCAAACGTATCCTGTTCGTTGACCGAGGCCGGCAAGACAGACAACCTCGCTGTCGGCCCGTTTCTTTTCGCGAATCTGGTCCTGCAGCGATTTCAGCCACGGTTTTAAAGGGGTTCGGGCAATATCCTGCCAGCAGACATTGCGCAGCACTTTCTGGTTTTTATTCTCCGGAGAAAATTCAAGGCTTAGCCGGGCCTTCACCTTCCCGGTACGCAACTCGCCCAGAGTGCAGGTTATCCCCCCCTGAATCACCGACCCATCTTCGCCGAAATCCTCGCAAATCTCTCCCGGCACAAACTCTTCGCTGAAATCTTCCCGGAGAAATGCATCGAGGTTCTGCCATACTATCATCCCATGCAGGGTACAGGGGGTCGAATCGACAAGCTCGATCCGGGAAAGCGGTTTGGCAAAGATCAAACACCACTGGATAAGTGCATCGTAAGCAGAATTTTGCATGATCGTATCTCCATCGAAGACATGTGAGAGAAAAACCGAAACGTATGTGTATCTGCTTACTGCGCATTTCTTACAATTTTCTGACAGTCGTCGATCGGAGCGACATTTTTTTCAGTTTACCGATTTATTTTTTCCGTTTTCAGCGGGAGCTTCCCGGACTTCGGGGAATCTGAGGCGGCCGGGAGACGCCCTTCGGGGAAAATAACAATCCGGTTGTTATCTCTTTTAAACAGGAGTATTGATAGAACATTTAGCTGTCGGCATTCAGCCGTCAGCCGTCAGCCTCGGGAGCATATTTAAAAAGATGAGTTTTCAAGTTGCGATTAACGGATACGGACGAATCGGTCAGAGTGTGCTGAGAGCGATCTATTCGACCCCCTTCCGGTCAAAATTCAAGATAGTAGCCATTAACGACCTGGCAGGTATTGAGACTCTGACCTATCTCACCAGATACGATACCACCCACGGCCGCTTCCCCTATCCTCTCCGCTTCGACCGGGAATACCTGCACATCGGGGAAGACAGGATACGTATCATCAACGAACCGAACCCGGGCATTCTTCCCTGGGCCGATCTGGACATCGACCTGCTTTTTGAATGTTCGGGCTCCTTTGACGACAGGGCCACCGCCGATTTGCATCTGACCGCCGGAGCCAGGCGGCTGCTGCTGTCTCACCCGGCCACCCCGAAAGTCGATGCCACCATCGTTTACGGCTATAACCACACCTTGCTGCGCAGCGCCCACCGCATCGTCTCGAACGCCTCCTGCACCACCAACTGCATCGTCCCGGTGCTCGACATTCTCGACCGGGAATTCGGCATCGAAAACGGGGTGACCACGACCATCCATTCGGCCATGAACGATCAGCCGGTGATCGACAGCTACCACCATACCAACCTGCGCCTCACGCGCAGTGCCCTGCACTCGATCATTCCCGTCGACACCGGGCTGGCCAAGGGGATCAACCGGCTGATGCCGCATCTTGCCGATCGTTTCGAGTGTCTTCATGTGCGAGTCCCGACCATCAATGTCTCGCTCATGGATCTCTCCATCAATGTCCGCAAAAATACCAGCGCCGCCGAGATCAATGCGATCATGCAGCGGGAATCGCTCGGCCGGCTGCGCGGTCTGGTCGGCTACACCGAAGAGCCCCATGCCTCCGTCGATTTCAATACCGATCCACGCTCATCGATTGTCGACGGCACGCAGACCAGGGTCTGTGGCGGCAGGCTGATCAAGATGCTCTGCTGGTTCGATAACGAATGGGGTTTTGCCAATCGAATGCTTGATGTCGCCAACCACTGGCTTTCACTGCGGTGAGTATCGTGGTATGGTGGTTTGAGCCTCCCCTCCCTTGACGCTGACAATAAACCACACATACGCCCACAGTGTCGGA
>CAYTVF010000341.1:0-2739 GCA_964441345.1 uncultured Desulfopila sp.
CTAACCCCCTCCCGCAAGGGGAGGGGGAACTTTGTCCATAGAGCTGAATGGATACGCAGTACCATGCTTTCAGCAGCAATCAGCTGAGAGCTGACTGCTAACGCTTACCCAAGGTTCTTCCCCCCCCATATCCCATCGGTGGTTCATCCGGCAAACGAGTACCTGGGGTACGAGCTTGTTGAAGAGTTTTTTTTGGATGTCATCCACATGTCATGATCGCCGGTAAGGCCTGCCCAGCCATTTAGGCGGAGGGCTGCTGAACAGCCGGATGAAGCCGGCAAAGAGGCGGCTTTTTGTACTTTTTGTACTTTTTGTGCTACTGCTCAGGTGGATGAGGATCAGGGTAAAAATCATCAGCGGGAAAGGGGCAACCTGGAAGATCTGGGCCGGGACGGCGGTGAAATAATCCTGAAGGATGATGCCAAGCAGCTGCAGCAGACCGAAAAGATAGGCGCCGGCAACCACCCGAAGCGGATGCCAGCTGCCGAAGATAACCAGGGCCAGGGCGATCCAGCCTATCCCTTCGCACCCTTGGGGGTGGCCCCAGCCGGGCTTGACCGAGAGGGAAAATGCGGCTCCGGCGAGTCCGACCAGCATCCCGCCGGCCATGGCGGCGAGTATCCGAACCGTGGCCGGGTTTATGCCGCGGGCCCAACATCCTTCCGGATTTTCCCCGGCCGCCCGGACGATCAAGCCGTGCCTGGTGTGATATAAAAAGAAGATGCAGCAGGGGATGGCAAGAAAACTCGCATAGACGACCAGCGAGTGGGAAAACAGCACCTTGCCGAAAAATGGAATATCGGCGAGCAGGGGGATAGGCAGGGTCGCCAGCTGCGGGCCCTGTTGCCTGGCGTACGGATTGCCGAGAAAATAGGCGAGATCCCGGCACAGAAAGGTTAAAGCAAAGCCGACCGCCACCTGAGACGCGCCAAGCCATACCCCGATCAGGGCCAAAAGCGCCGCCACCGCACAGCCGGTGAGTGCGGCGGCGAGAAAACCAAGCAGCAGCGACTGCGACCGGCTGGCCACGACAAAGCCGGTCATGGCGGCGAGCAGGATGGTGCCGTCCAGCGACAGGTTGACGACCCCGGCCTTCTCCGTCAAGGTTTCGCCGAGGGCGGCGAGGACGAGGGGGGCGGCCATGACCGCGATGGCCGCGAGGAAGGATGAAATATCCATCAGGGCGCTCCTTTTTGCCGTTTCTGCAGTCCGTGCACCAGCAGCGCGCTGACCACGCAGGCACCCTGAATGACCCCGGAGAGCGATGAGTCTATTTTCAGGACAATCGGCAGCTGGATCGCGCCCGCGGCCAGGCAGGCAAAAAACAGGCAGATGGCCGGTACCGGTCGGATCCTATAATCGGCCAGCATGACCACCAAGAGCGCCAGGTAGCCGTAGCCGCTGGAGATCGACGGCAGCAGGCGGTGATAGACACAGCTCACCTGCAGCGCGCCGGCAAGTCCTGCCAGCCCGCCGCCGATGGCCATGGCGGCAAGTCCGGTGCGATCGGGATGGATGGAAAACAACCGGGCCGCCGCGGGATTGTTGCCGGTTGCCTTGATCTGCAGGCCGAAGCGCGTGGCGCCGAGGATCAGTGCGGTAACGGCAAAAACAAGAAAGGCGAGAATCAGCGCGACGGGCGCCAGCCGCCAGCCCGGCGGGGTATACATCCACAGCTCGCGGGCGAACATGTCGGTGCCGCTCATCGAGGCGATGCCCGCCCGTTTCCAGGGGCCGAGGATGAGCCAAAGAATCAGGCCCTGGGCGACGAAGTTCAGTCCCAGGCCGCCGAATATTTCGTTGACGCCGCCGCGATTTTTTAACAAGCCGGCGAACCCTCCCCACAGCCCGCCGCCGAGAAAGCCCAGGATGAGTGCCAATGCAAGGATGACGGCAGCCGGCATGGCGAGGCCATCCAGACGGAGGAGAGAGGTTGCGGCAATAGCCCCGCAGACGACCTGGCCTTCAATCCCGATATTCCAGAGGCCGGCCCGGAAGGTGAAGAGCAGACCGCAGGAGCAGAGCAGCAGGGGAATCCATACCGTAAGCGCATGGCTGAACTTCTGCAGGGAGAAGACCGACCCTTGGGCGATGGTGATGCCGATATCGGTCGGCGAGATGCCGAGAGCAAGGAGCAGCAGGCTGACCGCACCCAAGGCCAGGCTAGCGATCGCGAAGATCCGGAAAGCTCGGAAAAAAAATTGAGATTTCATTGTGTTAGAAAGTTACATGGAGGAGAGGTGGGTAATGGATCGGAACCGGTCAGTCATTCCGAGAGCCAACCTGACCGGTAATGGCCCGGGAAATTTCCTGATACGTGGTGGCTCGCGCCGGGGTGTCGAGACTCATCTCGCCGTTATAGAAAACTATCACGCGGGTTGCCTGAGCCATGATTTCCTCGAGATCGGGCGAGGCAAAGATAATGGCGCCATCCCTGCGCTGCCGCCGGTGGAGCTGGTGCCAGGTCCAGGCCGCGGATTGAACGTCGAGGCCGCGGGTCGGATTCTCCATCAGGATGAGCCGGACATCTTCGGGGATGAGCGAGAGCAGCAGCCGCTGCTGATTGCCGCCGGACAGCTCTTCAATGGCTGTTTCCGGATCGCCTTTAATGTTATGTCCGGTAATGGCTCGGCGGCTTATGGCGAGGCCGGTTGCAGTGGAAATGAAAACGTTTTCCGCTGCGGCGAGGATATGGTGTTCGCGGATGGTCATTCCCGGAAAGAGTCCCTCGGCCAGCCG
>CAYTVF010000342.1:0-2734 GCA_964441345.1 uncultured Desulfopila sp.
TGGTGATGAGATCGCTTACTGCCTTGTAGTTCAGGTCTTCCGCCTTGTAGCTTTCGAAACCGCTGGCGATAAGGACCGGGTCGCCGGTGGTGCTGCCTTGGGTGTTCTTGTTGTCCTCATCGGCAAATGCCCGCTGCAGCACGGCCGTTGCCACCTGAAGTTCGATCATCTCCAGGGCCTGGGGACCGAGCGCTTCGCCCTGCCGTAAATAGCCGGTAACCAGAGCCAGGGAGTTGTTGATGGTGGCGATGGATGAGGATACCTGGCCGCGGGAGTCGGCGAGTGCCGCCTGCAGGTTGCTGAGACTGGCGTAGAGGGAATTGAGGGTCGCCAGGTTGCCGGCCGCGCCATTTGCGGCGCTTTCGGCATTCTGCAGGGCTGCAATGACGGCCGCAATGGCTTGGAGTTGCTCGGGGGTCAGGCCTCCGCCGCTTCCGGATCCACCTCCGGAACCGCCATCGCCGCCTCCAGCGCCCGGATCTGTTCCACCGCCCAAGCCCGACCCATCATCCGGAGGAGTGCTGCACTCGTTTGTTCCATAATTGATGCACAGGCAATAGTCAGTCGGCCGAACCCACGGGTCGACACCCGCATCCGCACCGCCTGAAACAATACAGTAGTTATCATAGGAATAACAGGAACAGTCATAGGCCGATGCAGTTCCATATTCTCCGCCATTCTGTATATTCCAAAGGTCTTCAAAACTCATAGGTGCACGGGAGAGAACCAGTCCAAGACAACAAAGCAATACCATCCAGTAATGTTTCATTTGCTCACTCCTGATATCCGGTTGATTGGTCGAACTATGCAGTTTATAGAGAAATCGAGTGAAGTATAAAGAAGTGCGTGACCTAAATCTATAGGCAAAACACACATTTGCATCTGGGAAAAATGCCTAGAATATAGGCAAAAGTCCCGGATCAGTATAGGCAAAAGTCCCGGGCACGAACTGACGATCGGGGGAGGGAGAGGAAAAATCTTCTCAAAAGGCTAAGGCATTTTTTCACCGGACGAATTCTCACCTTGCTCCTCGGTAGTTATTTGTAAATGAAAAAAATTATGCAGCTTAATCAGCAATTCATTGCCGTGTTTGCAGGAAAGCTTCCCCATGATATTCTTCCGATGATTACGAACCGTCTTGGGGCTGATGAACAGTTTCTCGGCTACTTCTTCCGTACTCTTGCCGTCGGAAAAAAGACGTGCTGCCTCGTACTCCCTTTCAGTCAGACAATGCAAAGGGCTGACTGGAGCAATCGCCCCCGCGAGAAAGGCCCGCATGGTTTCCGCCGAAACAGCCGGGCTAAAATAGAGTTCACCGCGAAGGCAGCTTTGTATGGCCTTTGGCAATTCTTCCAGCGGATCGGTTTTCAAGACATAGCCCTTTGCCCCCGATTTGATGGCTTGCATTATCCTTTCCGCATTTGTATCGGTTGAGAAGATTATTATCGCCACCTCCGGGCAGGCCTTGCGGATTTCCGCGATACAGTCGCGTCCGCCGCCCTCGGCCATGGCAATCTCCAGAATGACGACATCGGGCTGCAAATTTTTAATGATCACCGGACCCGCCTGCCCGCAGGATTCGCCGATCTCTCCGATATTGCAAGATTGATGGAGGATCGAGACCACTCCATGCCGGACAACAGGCAGGTTATCCACCACTACTACGGTTATCTTCTCATCAGCCATATATCCCCCAATCCAATAAGGATGAAATTGCTCCCCCTTCCTGCATAAAATTGTCCTATCATTTTTCATGCCAAATTTACTGTGCCGGGTCCGTACTTTCTCTCCCGCCTTGTTTTTTACGGTCCGTTTGTGATTCAATAAGGTTGGTTCACAGTGGAGCGTCCTGTCCTGCGGACGTTTCGCCAACAATGCACTTCGACAGGATCCTGGGAGAGCAGCGATGTTCGATTCCGTAACCATAAAACCGACGGTTCTGGTCATTGACGATGAGGCAGCAGAACGGCAGCTGTTGCAGAAGAATTTAGAAAGCCAGGGATACTACGTTATTACTGCGGAAAACGGCCAGGCCGGACTGGAGATCTGGGCGGAAAAAATGAGGGCGATCCGCATCGTGATTACCGACCTGGCCATGCCTCTGGTCGACGGTTTTGAGGTAATCAAGACCATTCGCGCCCAGGAAGAATTGTATACATCTATCATGATCCTGACATCTGCCGGGGATGATGAGGCCCTGCGGCAAGGTCTGCACCATGGGGCGGATGATTTTGTCGGCAAGCCGATTGTCCCCGAGGAATTGAGCCTGCGAGTGCAGGGGGCGCTGCGAATGCTGCGACTCCAGGATCAATACGATCTGGTCTGGGGACTGGCGGAACAGGCCGCCGAGCGTGGCGGTGAAACAGCGGCCCACCTCCAGCGAACCAGAAAATATTGTTATCTGCTGGCCGATGATCTGCGGCTTCACAATCCCTCTCTGGGGTTGACCGAACAGCTGGTGGAAAATATCGCCAATCTCAGCGTACTCCACGATATCGGCCAAAACGGCCTGCCTGACGGGCTGTTGAATAAGCGGGGGAAATACACCTCGAAAGAATATGAAATTATCAAGGATCACACCATAATCGGCGGCAACATTCTCAATAAATTGTATCAGCGCACCGGATCGATCTTTCTTTTGCTGGGATACGAAATAGCGATGGCCCACCATGAGAAATGGGATGGTTCCGGGTACCCGCTGCGCCTGAAAGGCGAAGAAATTCCTTTGGCGGGG
>CAYTVF010000343.1:0-2713 GCA_964441345.1 uncultured Desulfopila sp.
ATCAATGACTTACCGTTGACTGCTTAAACGGTGTAACTTTTTTGTATTGCACCCATTTGAACCCTTTTTCACCACCAAGGCCCCGGGTAAAGGGACCGGATTGGGGCTGTCCACGGTGCATGGCATCGTCAAGCAGAGTGGCGGCCACATCTGGGGCTACAGCGAGCTCGGTCAGGGTACCAGCTTCAAGATCTACCTGCCGCGGCTGGCCGAAGAAGTGAGCGACGGCTGCGCGGCGCTGCCGGGCGAGGCTGCACCGGCGGTGGCAGGGGGGAGGGAGACCATCCTGGTCGTCGAAGACGATGACGGTTTGCGGGAAATTGTCGCCCAGGCCCTGCGCCACTTCGGCTATACGGTCTGGACAGCCGATCGCGCGTCGACCGCGGTCGAGGTCTTTGCCGCCCATGGCCAGGCGGTCGATCTGCTGCTGACCGATGTCATCATGCCGGGGGAAGAGAACGGTGTATCTCTCGCCCAAAAATTGTGCGCGGCGCAGCCGCGGCTGAAGGTTCTGTATATGTCGGGATACACCAATAGCGCCATTGTCAGGCAAGGGATTTCGGATCTTCCCGGAACATTCATACAAAAACCTTTTCTGGCGGACGATCTGGCCCGCAAGGTGCGAGATGTGCTGGATCGATAAAAATGGTGGTACGAGGCGATGAAAGGGAATATATAAAAAAGTAAGATTACCGCTGTTCCCGCTGCCGATATCCATTTCCGGAACTCTTAAAAAACTGCCCAATGCAGGTGGAGCCGCCTATGTCTCTCCCGGTGATGTTTATCGTGCTGTTTGCCGCGCTGCTGCACGCCTCATGGAACTTTCTGGTCAAACGCACGGAAGATAAATATTTGAGCATGAGCGCGGTGGTGCTGGGGCATACGCCCTTTGCGATAGCTGCGCTGCTCTATGCGCCTCTGCCAAAAATGGAGGCGCTGCCCTACATATTTGCCGGGGCGGTGCTGCATGTGGGCTACCAGCTGTTTCTCCTGGCCTCCTATCGCATCGGCGATCTCAGTCAGGTTTACCCCCTGGCCCGTGGTGCCGCGCCCCTTGTTGTCGCCTCCGTTTCGGTGGTGCTGCTGGGAGTGCATCTTTCCTGGCTGGAATTCGCCGCCGTGACCATCATCGGGACCGGCATCATGAGTCTTGCGATAGTGCGCCATCGTGACGGGCTGCGCAACGGCCGAGCCGCAACGCTTGCCATAATCACCGGCGGATTCATCGCCTCCTATTCGCTGGTCGACGGCCTGGGGGCGCGCGAGGCGGGCACCGCGCTCGGTTTTTATGGCTGGCTGTCGGTAATTAATGCGGTCTTTTTTGCGGCGATCATGCGATTTTTGCGGCCGGGCATGGTGACTAGGGTTGCGGGCCGCGACTGGCGGCTTGCTCTCGGTGGCGGCGGCACCTCGTTTTTCGCCTATGCCATGGTGACCTGGGCTTTTACCGTGGCCCCGATACCGCTGGTCACCGCCATCCGGGAGACCAGCATCGTCTTTGCCCTGCTACTCGGCGTCGTAGTTCTCAAGGAACGGCTCGATGCCATGAAAGTGCTGGCCACGGCGTCAACCCTGCTCGGCGTTATTCTGCTGCGCATCAACCGATGATGGAAATCTATTTCGAGACCAAAGATAAGGTCAGCGACCTGGCCGAAGAGCAGCGGCTGGACATCGACGTGGTGGAAACCTATGTCCCCACCAGGGAAATCGAGAAACGGCAGGCCCGGGAAAAGCTCGAATATCAGGCCAGCCATGACGCCCTCACCGGCCTTCCCAACCGCGTCCTCCTTGCCGACCGGCTTCAGCTGGCGCTTCTCCATGCCGGGCGCCAGCAGAACCAGGTGGCGATACTGTTCGTCGACCTGGATAATTTCAAATTCATCAACGACAGCATGGGCCACAACCTCGGCGACCGGCTGCTCACGATCATCGGTCGGCGGCTGACCGAATCGGTGCGGGCCGACGATACGGTGGCCCGCCATGGCGGCGACGAGTTCGTGGTCATCCTCCCGGTGTTGAGAACGGATGAGGATGTGGTGAAGGTCGTCGAGAAGATCCGGATCGCCCTCGGTCAGCCGCTGCGCATCGACGAACACGAGATGGAACTCTCCTGCTCCATCGGCGTCGGCATCTTTCCAAAGGACGGCAGGGATGCCCAGGAACTCCTCAGGATCAGGGGCTTGCCCCCCTGGTCATGGCGGTCAATCTCTCACCCCGGCAATTCTGGTTTCCGGGCTTGCACGAGACTATCACGAATGTTCTGCGGGACAGCGGCCTTGAGCCGCGCTACCTGGAACTGGAGATCGTCGAGAGCATGGTCATGCGGGACGTGAAGAGTGCCACCGCCATGCTGGACGACCTGAAGCGGCTGGGGGTGCACCTTGCCATCGACGATTTCGGCACCGGCTATTCCAGCCTCAGCCACCTCAAGCGGTTTCCCTTCGACAAACTGAAAATGGACATCTCCTTTGTCCGCGAGGTGCCCCACGACCCAAGCAGTGCGGCGATCGCCAAGGCCATCATCGCCCTCGGCCATAACCTCAACCTCCAGGTTATCGCCGAGGGCATCGAGACCGAAGGGCAGCTCAGCTATCTTCGGGGCCATGGCTGCGACGAGATGCAGGGGTTCTACTTCAGCCGGCCTCTGCCCGCCGCGGAAGTCGAACTCCTGTTGCGGGAGCCGCGCCGCCTCCACCTCCCCTCCCTTGACGGG
>CAYTVF010000344.1:0-2685 GCA_964441345.1 uncultured Desulfopila sp.
CCCGCAAGGGGAGGGGGAACTTTGTCCATAGAGCTGAGTGGATACGGCGTTTTTTTCAATCTCATTCGTTTTTTTCAATGGTTTTTTCATCGCATATTTTTCTCTTTTACTTCCTGCCGTTGAGCCTGCTCCTCTATTATTGCATGCCGAAACGGGGGAGGAATGTCCTGTTGACCGGAGTCAGCTATATTTTCTATGGCTGGTCCAATCCGCTTTTCACCCTGTTGATGTTTTACTCCACCCTGATCGACTACTGTTGCGGTCTGGTGATCGGCCTGGCCCGGGATGATCAGCAGCGGCGACGGAAGATCGGCTTGCTGGTCTCGATTGCCGGCAACCTCTCGCTGCTCGGCTTTTTCAAGTATACCGGCTTTGCCATGGAGAGTTACAATCAGCTTTTCACCCTCCTTGGCATCGACGGTTTCGATCCGGTGCCGGTACTGAGTTTTCTCCTGCCCCTCGGGATCAGCTTTTACACCTTTCAGTCGATGAGCTATGCCATCGATGTCTATCGGAAGGATTGTGATTGTATTCACAATTTTCTCGATTTTGCCTGCTTCGTTTCGATGTTTCCGCAACTCGTGGCCGGGCCGATTATCCGCTTCCAGGAGGTCGCCGACCAGCTGGCGTCGCGGGTCCATTCATGGGAAAAATTTGCCCGGGGAGTGGCCTTCTTCAGCCTCGGCATGGCCAAGAAGGTGCTCCTGGCCAACTCCTGCGGCAAGATCGCCGATACCGCTTTTGCCGCCGGTTCCCTGCACTGGCTTGACAGCTGGTTCGGCATTGTCGCCTACAGTTTCCAGATTTATTTCGATTTCAGCGGCTATTCGGATATGGCCATCGGCCTCGGTTTGATGTTCGGCTTCGTCTTTGCCAAAAACTTCGATTCGCCCTATCGCTCGGCCTCAATCAGCGAATTCTGGCAGCGCTGGCATATCTCCCTTTCCACCTGGCTGCGGGAGTATCTGTATATTCCGCTGGGCGGCAACCGCAAAGGCCCGACCCGGACGGCGCTCAATCTGGCCATCGTCATGCTGCTGGGCGGCCTGTGGCACGGGGCTTCCTGGAATTTCGTGGCATGGGGGGCAATCCACGGCATTCTTCTCGGCAGTGAACGGCTGATTGGTAAAAAACCCTTCTATTTCATGCTGCCAAGGGGGTTGAGAATTTGCGCGACCTTTATCCTGGTGCTCATCGCCTGGGTTTTTTTCCGGGCGGAAACCTTTGGCGGAGCGCTCACCTATCTTGGCTCGATGTTCGGCCTGGTCGATGTCCCCGCCTCGTCGCTGCTGCTCGACGGACTGCTCTATACCCCCTATTCCCTGCTGGCCATGGCCATGGCCGCGCTGGTTGTCTGGTGGTCGCCCCAGACCTGGGACTGGTCGAAAGAGCTGGGGCCGATGAAGGTTGCCACGGTGATGACAGTGTTTATTTTTTCCGTCGCGGTGCTCAGCATGCAGTCATATAATCCCTTTATTTATTTCAATTTTTAGCTTATGTCCGGGAAGATGCCGAACAGAGAGGCGATTGCCAAAATGGAGATCGGCCTGACCGCCGTCAGTCGGACATTGTCCATCGTCCTTTCCGTCTTCTTTCTGCTTTCCGTCTTTCTGGTGCCGATGGTCCAGTTCGCCTGCGACAAGATGGAGAACGCAACCGTTTCCCTTAATCTGGCCGGCGGCAATAAAGGTCACCGGGGGGAAAAAACAAAAAAATCCCTGGCAGCGGAGATCGAGCTGCGGAACAACGCAATCCTCGAAAATATCGATCTGCTCGAAACCACGCTCGAGGAGCAGAGTCTGTTGCGCAAAGCCTTCCTGCCGCCCCTCCAGTATGTTTTGCTGCGTTATCTCGGGCAGGGCAACGAAAAGGCGATTGCCGGCCGGGCTGGCTGGCTGCATTTTGCCCCGGGCGTTTCGTACCTCACCGGTCCGCCGTTTCTGGGTCCCGATCAGCTCCGCGCCAGGGCGGAAGCTCATGAACTGTGGCAACAGCCGGTACAGCCGGACCCGGTCGCGGCGATCGTCGACTTCAAGACCCAGCTCGACCGGCGAGGGATCAAACTCATCGTCATGCCGGTGCCGGTGAAGGCGGCCATCCAGCCGGATAAGCTCTCCGCCCGGCCGATCGATCGGCCGCTGGCCAACCGGTCGTGGCAACCGTTTGTCGCAGCCCTTAAGGAAAACGGCGTGCACCTCTTCGACGCCCGGCCCGTGCTGGCGGACTTTGCCGAAAAGCATGGAGATGCCTATCTCGCCACCGATACCCACTGGCTGCCCGGAGCGATGGAGGCGGTGGCCGCGGAACTTGCCAACCGTATTGAATCGGATTTTCCCGAACTCCGGGGCATTGCCGGTTTTCAGACCCAGCCGCAGACACTGGTCGGTCAGGGCGATATTGCCCGGATGCTGACCCTGCCGGACAAGGCGTCGCTCTTTACCGGTCAGCAGGTGCGGATCAACCAGGTCACGACCGGTCAGCACGAGTTCTGGCAGCCGGACCGCAACGGGCCGGTGCTGCTGCTCGGCGATTCTTTCGCCAATATCTATTCGACCGGCGGACTCGGCTGGGGTACCGGGGCGGGCTTGGCCGAACAGCTCAGCCATCTTTTGCAGCAGCCGATCGACCTTCTTGCCAGAAACGACAGCGGTGCCTATGTTACCAGGGAAATGCTGGCCGGGGAGC
>CAYTVF010000345.1:0-2664 GCA_964441345.1 uncultured Desulfopila sp.
TTGGTACGCCCGGCTGGATTCGAACCAGCGACCTACGGCTTAGAAGGCCGTTGCTCTATCCAGCTGAGCTACGGGCGCAGATTTCGCTAGAAATTGGAGAGAGGATTCACGGACGACATAATACTCAAAGTCCGTCAAAAATCAACTTCATTCTTGCGCTTATTCCATATCTCGTGCTCTTTTCCAGACGGGGCCGTTGACCGTGTCGATGATCACTATCCCCTTCCTGGCCAGCTCGTCCCTGGCCTCGTCGGCGGCTTGCCAGTCCTTTGCCAATCTGGCCTGCTCCCGGCGCTGGATAAGGGCATTGACATCGGGGGCCAGAGGACAGCCCTGCAGCCGGAACACGTTCAGCACCTCGTTCATCCTGCTGAGACTCTTGAGGATATGGTCCTTCTGGTCATTGTCGAGATTATTGACCTGGAGGATGGGATAGACCTTGCGGAGGAAATTATAGATGGCCCCCATCCCTTTGGAGACGTTCAGGTCGTCATCCATCGCCGCAAAAAACTGCTCCTCCATCGCCGAAACAAAGGCGGTGACCTCGGGATGGGGCCGGCCGGAGGGCAAACAGTTGAGCTTGCAGGTGAACTCATCGAGGCGGCGGAGGGCGGTCCGCACGTTATCGAGCCGCTTGTAGGAAAAGTTGAGCGGCTTGCGATAATGCACCGAGAGCAGCATGAAACGGATCTCCCGGCCGGTATAGCCGCGGGCCAGCAGTTCCTTGAGGGTCACATTGTTGCCGGCATCGCTCGACATGAATTTGCCGCCCGCCAGCACCAGCTCCGAATGCAGCCAGAAATTGGCGAGGGGTTTGCCGGTCAGGGCCTCGGCGATGGCGATCTCGTTTTCATGGTGCGGAAAGATGAGATTCCGGCTCGAGGTATGAATATCCATGGTCGGGCCCAGATTCCTGGTGGCCATGGCCGAACATTCCACATGCCAGCTGGGCCGGACATTGCCCCAGTCCGTCTCGTAGAAAATCCCTTTTTTCAGCTCGGCCAGGGTTGACCGCTTCAACAGCGTGAAATCACGAGGATTATCCTTCTCATAGTCATCGAGGTCGACGGTTTTGCCGAGCTGGATCTTGCTCAGATCGATCCCCGAGAGCCGGCCGTATTTCTTGAATTTGGAAATATCGAAATAGATCGAGCCGTGTTTCTCATAGGCATAGCCCTTGTCTATCAGTTCACGGGCAATATCGACCATCGACGCGACATTCTCCGAGGCCTTCGGGTACCCCTTGGCCCGCTTTACCCCGAGCACGTCGATATCCTCCATGAAGCCGGCGATATACTCTTCGGTATAGAGCCGCAGCGGTTTGCCCGCCTTTTCCGCCCCGGCGATGGTATTATCGTCGATATCGGTGAAATTCATGTAGGCATCCACCCGTAACCCCTTCAATTCCAGGGTGCGGGTGATGAGATCGGAGACGATAAACCGTCGGCACAGGGAAAGATTGGCAACTTCATAGGCGGTCGGCCCGCAGGAGTAAAAAGTGACCTGCCCCTCCCGCTGCGGCACAAAGATCTCTTTCTTCTTGGACATGGTGTTGTAGAAGCTGAGCAGCTTCCTCTTCGCGTCCGCCTTTTTCGGGGCGGTGAAGAGCGGCGTGCTGAGATAACGCTCGCCGCCGTCGGGCAGAATGACTACCACCAGGCCGCTGTCAATTCCCTTGGCATAATCGATGGCCGAGGCCATGGCGCCGCCGCTGCTCATGCCGACCAGGAGCCCTTCCTTGCAGGCCAGCTGCCTCGCCATGCTGAAGGCTTCCTCGTCGTCGACGATAACTATCTTGTCGGGCACCGATTTGTCGAAGATGCCCGGCTTATAGGACTCCTTCATGTTTTTCAAGCCCTGGATCTTATGGTCGAGGTGCGGTTCGACGGCGATGACCTTGACGTGGGGCTGAAATTCATGAAACCAGGCGCACAACCCCATGATGGTGCCGGAGGTGCCCAGGGTGGCGACCAGATGGGTGACCTTGCCGTCCGTCTGCCGCCAGATCTCGGGGGCGGTATTGTCATAGTGGGCGCGCCAGTTGGCCTCGTTGTTGTACTGATCGGTGAGAAAATAGCGGTCGGGAAATTCCCGCGCCATCGCATAGGACTTCTCGATCGCCCCATCGGTCGCCCGATAGGCAGGGGTGAGCAGGATCTCGGCCCCGTAGGCCTGCATGATTTTCCGCCGCTCGATACTCGCCGATTCCGGCATGACCAGCACACAACGATAGCCCTTGGCCGCACAAACCATCGCCAGGCCGATGCCGGTGTTGCCGCTGGTCGCCTCGAGGACGATCTTATCCTTGGTCAGTTCACCGCTCGCCTCCCCCGCTTCGATCATCGACAGGGCGATGCGTTCCTTCACCGATCCGCCTGGATTGCACGATTCCAGTTTGGCATAGATCTGCACCGAGTCGCTCTTGAACAGCCGGTTGATCCGGATGAGGGGGGTATTACCGATAGCGCTTAATACATTGTCGTGTAACATTGTTTCGCCCGATAGTCCTGCAAATAAAAAAACCTCTTCCGCCACCGATGCGCCGAAGATGGATTTTCATATTTTAATGTTAATTTTTTAGCAACTAATCATTTTATTTCAATAGCATGCACTTTGTCTGATTGGCTTTAGCCTCCCCTCCCTTGACGGGAGGGGATTGAGGGG
>CAYTVF010000346.1:0-2660 GCA_964441345.1 uncultured Desulfopila sp.
GAGGCCGGTGAAGGCCGGGACGAGGTAGACGTCCTGGTTGATGTCGGCCTGGCGGGCGAGCTTGCCGGTGTCGGAGGCCGATTCGATCAACCCCATGGCGTCGCGCATCCACTGGACCGCCGCGCCGGCCACGAAAATCGAGCCTTCCAGGGCGTAGGTGGTTTTGCCGTTTATCCGGTAGCCAATGGTGGTGAGCAGCCGGTTGTGCGAGCGGACCGCCTGGTCGCCGGTGTTGAGGACGATGAAACAGCCGGTGCCGTAGGTCGATTTGATCATCCCGGGCTGAAAGCAGGCCTGGCCGACCAGGGCTGCCTGTTGGTCGCCGGCGATGCCGCCGACCGGGATGGCCGTGCCGAAGAGGGCCGGATCGGTCAGGCCGAAGTCGGCGGACGAGTCTTTTACCTCCGGCAGAAGCGAGGCCGGGACGTCGAGCAGTTCGAGCAATTCCTTGTCCCAGCAGTTGTCGTGGATATTGAAGAGCATGGTCCGGGAACCGTTGGTCGCGTCCGTCGCATGTTCTTTGCCGCCGGTCAAGCGCCAGAGCAGAAAGGTGTCGATGGTGCCGAAGCGGAGTTTTCCGGCGTTGGCTTTCTCCCTTGCCCCCTCTACATTATCGAGCAGCCATTTGATCTTGGTCCCGGAAAAATAGGAATCGAGCAGCAGCCCGGTTTTCTCGGTGATCATCGGATCATGGCCGGCCTCGCGCAGCTCCGTACAATACTCCGAAGTCCTGCGGTCCTGCCAGACGATGGCTTTATGGATCGGCTTGCCGGTGTCCTTGTCCCAGATGATCGTGGTTTCCCGCTGGTTGGTGATGCCGATTGCGGCGATATCGGCGGCGGTCAGCCGCGCTTTTTCCAGGGCCTTGCGGCAGGTGGCAAGCGTCGAGTTCCAGATCTCCTCGGGATCATGTTCCACCCAGCCCGATTGCGGGAAAAACTGCTCGAATTCCTGCTGGGCGACGGCGACTATCTCGAGCCGATCGTTAAAAACGATAGCCCTGCTTGAGGTGGTTCCCTGATCGATTGCGAGGATGTGCGATGCCATGAGATTCTCCGTGTGGGGAAGCTGAGAAACTGAAAGCTTTCAGCGGTTGGCGAAAAGCTCACCGCCAATACAATATAAGTCTTTGTAACTATTCAGTTTGTTTCAACAGTATACACTTTTTCTGCTTGGTTTTAGCTTCCCCTCCCTTGACGGGAGGGGATTGAGGGGTGGGTGAGTTTGCTCCAAGGGTGGATGAGCTTGGAACGAAACTGCACTTTGCTGCTTCCCTCTCCCCCTACCCCCTCCCGCAAGGGGAGGGGGAACTTTGTCCATAGAACTGAATGGATATAAATCTTTTCTCGTTATTTTTTCGCGGCAGCCCAACTCTTGACCAGCTCATCGTAGTCGATGGTTGCACCTTTCGGTTTCTCATTGGCCAATTTCGGCTGGGGAGCACCGGGGAGGTTCAGCCAGTAGGAGGGATCCTGCTCCTTGTTCAGCTTTGGTCCGCATTCGCCCTGGATACCTGCTTTCTCAAGGCGCTCAAGCACCTTGTCCTGCTGCATGGCGAGGGAATCCATGGCCTGCTGCGGGGTCTTGTCGCCGGTTACCGCATCGGCTACGTTCTGCCACCAGAGCTGGGCAAGTTTCGGATAATCGGGAACATTGGTGCCGGTCGGTGTCCACTGCACCCGGGCCGGGCTGCGGTAGAACTCGATCAGACCGCCGAGCTTCGGCGCCCGCTCGGTGAAGGATTTATCCCAGATATCGCTTTCGCGGATCGGGGTGAGACCGACATGGGTCTTTTTCAGGCTGACGCTCTTCGAAATAACGAACTGGGCATAGAGCCAGGCGGCCTTGCGGCGGTCGGTCGGGGGGGATTTCATCAGGGTCCAGGAACCGGCATCCTGATAGCCGAGTTTCATCCCTTCAGACCAGTACGGGCCGTGCGGGGAGGGCGCCATGCGCCATTTCGGATTGTCGTTTTCGTCGACGACCGGGGTGCCGGGTTTGGCCATATCGGCGGTGAAGGCGGTGTACCAGAAGATCTGCTGGGCGATGGCGCCCTGGGCGGGTACCGGACCGGCCTCGGAGAAGGTCATGCCGGCCGCTTCGGGCGGGGCATATTTTTTCAGCCAGTCGATATATTTGGTAAGGGCATAGACCGCGGCCGGACCGTTGGTGTCGCCGCCGCGGGAGACGGAGGAGCCGACCGGACGACAGCCGTCAACCCGGATACCCCATTCGTCGACCGGCAAACCGTTCGGGATGCCCGCATCGCCGGCCCCGGCCATGGACAGCCAGGCATCGGTGAAGCGCCAGCCGAGCGACGGGTCCTTCTTGCCGTAATCCATATGGCCGTACACCCGTTTGCCGTCGATTTCCTTCACTTTTTCCGAGAAGAACTCGGCGATGTCCTCATAAGCCGACCAGTTGACCGGCACGCCCAGTTCATAGCCGTAGAGTTCCTTGAATTTGGCCTTCAGGTCGGGGCGTTTGAACCAGTCGTAACGGAACCAGTAGAGGTTGGCGAACTGCTGATCGGGGATCTGGTAGAGTTTGCCGTCCGGCCCGGTGGTAAACGATTTGCCGATGAAGTCATCGACATCGAGCATCGGGTCGGTGACATCCTTGCCCTCGCCGGTCATCCAGTCGCTGAGCGGCACCGCCTG
>CAYTVF010000347.1:0-2659 GCA_964441345.1 uncultured Desulfopila sp.
CCCGTCAAGGGAGGGGGGCTAATACCAGGCAGACAAAGTGGATACTATTGAAATAAACTGAATAGTTACGAACCCGGAGCCAATGAACCTTTCAGATGAAGATATAGTCGATGGGGTCCTGGCCGGGGAGAAAGAGCTGTACGCGGTGCTGGTGGAACGTTACCAGCGCCCCGTTTATAACCTGATGTACAGGTATTCTCACAATATGGAAGAAGCGGCGGATCTCACCCAGGAAGTGTTCGTCCGGACCTTTGACCGATTGGGATCGTTCCGCGCAGGATCCAGCTTTTTCCCCTGGTTGTATGCCCTGGCCGTCAATCAAGCCAACGACTGGAGTCGCAGCCGGGCGAGGCGGAAGGCCAGGGTAGACGATTATGTTCAAGAGGCGATGTTCTCCGAGACGCCGGCAGACCAGCAGGCCTTGGTCGAGGCAAAGGAGACCGAAGAAGTTATCGACCGGGCTCTGGCCGGCTTGCCGGTCGAGACGAGGGAGCTGCTGATTTTTCGCTATCGGCACGAGCGTTCCATTCGCGAAGCGGCGATGGTTTTCAAGATCTCGGAAAGTGCGGTGAAGATGCGGATCAAGCGGGGCCTTGACGATCTGCAGCAGGAATTACAGAAGGCAGGATTCGATGGAACCCAAACACTTTGACAGAAAGGAGCTGGAACAGCTCCTGGCACAATCGGTTGAACCGGAGGCGCCGCCGTGGCTGCTCACGAGGATCATGGCGCGGATCGACGATCGGCGGCCGTCGTTGGCCGAGAAGATGCGGCAGTGGTGGCTGCGTCCGCAATCGGTCAGCTTTTCTCCGGCCTGGCTGGTCGTGACCGTCATTGTCGCCCTGAGCGTTTCCATTGGCGCTTCCATTGGCGCGTTCTGGCTCGGGACCATTTCCGGACAGTATCCCGGACAATATTCCGAACAGCACCGCAAGGCCGGCTTGGCCGGTGAGCCGGGGAGCGCAATGGTTGTGCTCGCGGAGAAGGCCGAGGCCAACTATCTGATCGGCAGGGGATTGCTGGCTGCCGGTCATGAAGACCAGGCCCTCCCGTTCCTCCGGCAGGCGGTGCGGCAGGAGCCGGGGGTTGCCGAGTTCGCCCATTGGCAGGGGGTGGCTTACTGGACCATGGGGGAAGCGGCCGAGGAGCGGCAAAGTTACCTCTCCTCCGTGCAGGACCAGCCGGACTATCTGCCTTCTCTGCTCAATCTCGGGCACAGTTATCTGGAAAGCGGTGAATACCAGCAAGCCCTGCTGCAGTACGAAAAGGTTCTGCAGGTCGACCCCCTGGAGGGGAGTGCCCTCTATAATCGGGCGCTCGCCTACCGGATGATGAAGGATACCGGCCGGGCGGAACAGGCATTTCTCAGCTATCTCGAACATCACCGGACCGGGAAGTGGGTGGCGCGGGCCACCCGGCATCTGCATGAGATGGGCAATTTCACCTTCCGCAGCTACCGTATCGGCGCCGGCCGGGTCGTTTTGAACATGACGGCTTTGCTTTCGCCGGACTCCCCGGCAGGGCGGCAGGAGTCGATCCATCTTGCCGGGGCTCTTGCCCGGGCGCCGGGAAATGAACTGCATCTGGTGGTTTACAATCAAGGCAACCGGAGTGCAGCGAAAGCGACGGCAACAGCCCTGCAGGCGCAACTGACAAAACATCTGGGCGATGAGCATGGTATCCCCGTCAGGGGGAGTTGGTTTGACGTGGCGGAAACGTTTACCGACGCCAACGGCTCGGATCGGCAATTGACGACCGGTCTGCTCATCTTTACCAGGTCTTTGGCACAATCCAACAGGAGCAATGCGATATGAAAAAGGAACGGAAAAAGGAAACGGCGCGGCCGTTGTCGCTGCTTATGTATGCGGCTTTAATCACCTTATTTTTAATTTTTCGGGCTGATAGAGCCGCAGCTGTCGAGGCGGCAACCGAAACAACCGAAACAACAACCACTGTCGACACGGTCGAGGCCGAGGAAAGCTTTTTCGATAATCCGGCCCAGGCTGCCCATACCTCGCAATTGGCCGACAAGGCTGCCCTGAGCGATCCGGGTGTCAAGGAGGCGTTGAGCGATGTCGAGGCGGCGCAGGAGGCTGTAGACAGCGCCACTACACCTGCGGAAAAGTTGGCGGCGGAGACTGAACTCGCATTGGCGGAAGCCGCATACCGGGAGGCACTGGCCGATGCCACCGGAACCCGCAGCGATGAAATCGCCGGGATGCGCGCAGATGGAATGGGCTGGGGTGAGATAGCCCACGAACTCGGGGTGCATCCGGGAGCGCTCGGGTTGGGCCATACCAAAGGCAACAGCAAAAAAAATCGTGCCGGCACCGGGGATGAAGTGAATGTAGAGACCGTCACTGCGACCGAGCTGGCCGAGGCCACGGCCCGCAACCCCAAAACCGGCAATGCCAAGGGGCACGGTCTGGGGCTGCAGGCGGCAGCTCAGGCTTCCGGAACCGGACTTGCCGGGAGCGCACTGGCGAGTTCGACGAACTCCAAATCCGCAAAAGGTCATAGCGGTGACGTCGCCGGCGCGACCGGTCTGGGCGGCGGGAAAGGAAGCTCCTCGTCCTCCGCCGGCGGCGGTCAGGGAAGTGGGTCCGGAAGTTCCAGCGGCAGCGGCGGTGGCAGCGGCAGTGGCGGCAGTGGCGGTGGT
>CAYTVF010000348.1:0-2574 GCA_964441345.1 uncultured Desulfopila sp.
CCAGAATTGCTTACAAAATGGATTCCGGTTTTCACCGGAATGACGCCGCAGCCTGCGGTGCTGCTTAAGTAAAAGCACGCGAAGCCGCGAAGTTCGCGAAGGGTTTACACTCCGGTTTTCCAGAATTTTGCCATCGCGTCTTCGCGTCTTCGCGTGAGACCAATTGGCCGCCCGGAAAATAGGGGGACCGTGCATTTCATGCACAATCAACTGCTGAGAGTTGTTCATAACCATTTTAAAACTGACGATCCCACGGAGAATACTATGTTTGCCATGCTACGAATCAACACCGCAACCGGTGCCACCAAGACCGAATCCTTTGCCACCAAAGAATATCTTCTGGGAGGGCGAACCCTTTCTTCCCGGCTTGTCGGCAGCGAGGTGCCGGCCACCTGCGATCCGCTCGGCAGACACAACAAACTTTTTTTCTGTACCGGCGCACTCGCCGGCACTACGGTTTCCAGCTCCAACCGCTTGAGCATAGGCGGCAAAAGCCCCCTCACCGGCGGTATCAAGGAGAGTAATGCCGGCGGAATCGTCGGCATCCGCATGGCCCGGCACGGTTTGCGCTGTATCGCCCTGGAAGATGCGCCCAAAAGCGATGCCGGCTGGAAAATCATTGTTATCGGCAAGGAAAAGACCGAGTTGATCGACGGAACATTTCTGGCAGGAAAGGGCGTTTATGAGAAATCCGCATTGCTGGTCGAACAATTTGGCCGGAAGGCCGGCTGTATTACCATCGGCCCGACTGCCGAAAAATTGCTGCTTGCCACAGGCATCGCCTGTTCCGATCCCCATGGGGTCTGTTCCAGATATGCCGGGCGGGGCGGGTTGGGGGCGGTAATGGCCTCGAAGAAGATCATCGCCATGGTGATCCTGGACGACGGCGAGGTCGGGTCGGAGTTTGTCGATCAGGAGACGTTCAAGGAAGGGAGCAAAAAGATTGTCAATCTGCTCAAGGCCAATCCGGTATCGTCGACCTTTACCAAGTACGGGACCGCGGCAATGGTTGATATCTGCCAGGCGCTGAAGGTCCTGCCGACCGGGAATTTTCGTCATGGGGTCATGGCAGGGGCGGAAAAAATCAATGCCCAGACCATGTACGACACCATCAAGGCGCGCGGCGGCGAGGGCCGGACCCAGCATGCCTGCATGAATCCCTGTGCCATCCAGTGTTCCAATGTTTATCCGGATAAGGACGGCAAACTGCTCTGCTCGCCGATCGAGTACGAGACCATGGCGCTGATGGGGTCCAATCTGTGTCTGCAGGATCTCGACACCATTGCCGTTATGAACCGAATTGCCAACGATGCCGGCGTCGATACGCTTGATGTCGGCGCGGCGATTGGCGTGGCCATGGAAGCGGGGCTGGCCGAATTCGGCGATACTCAGGCGGCGGTCAGACTGATGGAAGAGGTTCGCAACCTTACGCCGCTTGGCCGGATTCTTGCTTCCGGCTGCAAGATTGCCGCCAGGGTGCTGGGGGTGCGCCACGCTCCCCACGTCCTCGGCCAGGCCATTCCGGCCTACGAACCGCGCGGCACCAAGGGGATGGCCATGACCTATCTGTCTTCACCGATGGGGGCCGACCACACCTTCGGCTTCACCCTGAGGGATGAGGCGGTGCCGACCAGCAAGGAAGGAAAGGTCGAATTGTCGCAAAAGTTCCAGGTAATCGGTTCGCGGATGGATGCTATGGGCATGTGCAATTTCGTCCGCTATTCGGTGCAGAACGATATGACGCCGCTTCTCGATCTCATCAAATCCCAGCACGGGGTGGAAATCGGCGAGGCGGAGTTTGACGATTTGGTAAAGGAGACCCTGAGGATAGAGCATCAGTTCAATCTCGATGCCGGCATTACTGCGCACGATTATCGTTTCGCCGAGACTTTTTACGAAGAGGCGCAGCCGGAGACCGGGGAAAAGATCGATATCACCGATGAGGAGAGCCTGCTGGCCCGGCAATGGTAATCGTCACCTTCAGATTGAGCGAGATCGGCAGGGTCGAGATCCCGCTCAACGGCCCGGAAAAATGGGAGGCTCTGATTAATCGGTGCGCCGCCCGGCCCGGGGTCGAGTTGGGCGGAATTCTTGCGGTTCGCAACGGCACGCTCTTAATGGGCCACGATCTTGTGGAAGACGGCGATGAAATCGACGTCTTCCCGGCAATTTCCGGAGGCTGATACCTTCCGGTACGTCACTAGAATTTCTTTTTGATCCCCGTCTTCATATAATTGAATTCCAAGAGTTTCTTGAAGATTTCGATTATGAAAAATTCCGATTGAGGCTTCTGTTTCTTTTCGTCGGTGGAGGGTTTTGTCATTTTCGTATCCTTTTGTGCCATGGCGTTGCTCCCTGGGGTGCCTGTGCCTGATTGAAAAATAAAAATCTGCCGATGCAGAAAATTTTTCCACTCTCGATATGTAGCAGAATCGGCAGCTTTTGAGAAGGTCGAAATACGAATGACACAGCGATCGCTGTTTTTGGCAAATGGTCATTCCTGCACTGTAATTATTCAGTTCAACAGTATGCACTTTGTCTGATTGGTTTTAGCCTCCCCTCCCTTGACGGGAG
>CAYTVF010000349.1:0-2553 GCA_964441345.1 uncultured Desulfopila sp.
TTTCTTAATTTTGATGCAATTTCTTTAGATTGTCACTTTTTTGTATTGCACCCCCTTGAACCGGTACGAGCCGGTCTTCCGGTCTACCGTAACTCCGGGCCAGTTGCCGACCTGCTGCTTGGCGCCGGTCAGGCAGTTGAACAGGGTCGATTTGCCGCAGTTGGGATTGCCGACTACTCCGATCACGATCTTTTTGTTTCCGTTTTCGTTTTTCATTTCCGTATCTCCTCTACGCGCAGGGTTTTTGCCTCATCCTTGCGCAGGCTGAGGCTGAAATCCCTCACCCTGATCTCCACGGGATCGCCCATCGGCGCCACTCTTGCCACCCGGAACTCCGTGCCCTTGATGAGGCCCATCGCCAACAGTTTCTGCCGGTAGCCATGGGCGCCCTTGGTAAAGCCCAGGACCTGCCCAACCTCGCCCACTACAAAATCAGCCAACGTCTTTTCCATGTTCTAGCACCTGATTACGTTAATTTTATGGGCCATCCCGCCGCCGAGAGCAATCCTGTTGCCGCCTCTGGCGATGAGGACGGCCCCGCCGTCATGTTTCTGGACGATCATAATTTCGTCGTCCTGGCAGATGCCCATGCTGAGCAGCCGTTCGCGCATCGCCCCGCCGCCCCGGAAGAAGACGATTCGCACCTTCTCGCCCTCACCGGCAAAGGCAAGCGGGAAAGAAGAACCCAGATCGGACTCTTTCCTTTCTGTTGCACAGCAGTAATGCATATACCCTCCCACCTCGTATTGGATAAGAACCGTTCATGTTTCAAGTGACCAGGCCTGGCCCGCTGCCCCCCGGTTTCTGTATTCACAAGACCATGCTAACGGCATATTATCGTTAGTGATGTATCACATGATTAGGTGCCGCTAAGATTAGAAGGCGAATCTACAATATTTGGTCAAAGAGTCAATATTTATTTAGTCAACCCTAAGTAAATTTTAAAACCCAAACGTTTGGGTCGATTGCAGAACCGGATGGTGGAGAGGTAGTGAAGGCCGGAAACTCTTGCGAGTGAGGGAAATACAGCATTGCGACCGGGGCAGAAAACTGCCCGGTCGCAGGCGCCGGCAAGAGAAGACAACTTAGAAGTGGGAGACGATCCGGCGCAGCATGTCGAGGAAGTGCATGGCCTCGTCGGGGGCGAGCGCCCCGGCGATATCCTGGGAGAGCTGGGCATGGAGGTTATGGTGTTCGATAAAGTGTTTCTCCCCCTCCGGGGTCAGCCCGACCTGGATCGAGCGCCGGTCATGCTCGTTCGGCCGCCTCTCCACCAGCTGGGCACGGACCAGCCGGTCGACCAGTACGGTCAGCGAGCCGGTGGTGACCCCCATTTTTTCGGCGAGTTCCTTCATCCGCAGGTTGCCCGAGGAGCCGAGAATCTCCAGGGTGTGCATCTGCGGCAGGGTGATGCCGGTGCCTTTCACCACGCCATGTTCCCATGAGGAGAAACGCTCGTAAAATTCGATAAGGAGCCTGGTGAGTTCGTCGATCTGGTCGATGACTGGTTCTTCCATCCTATGCATCCCCTCCGGCCGCATGGATATCCTGAAAAAAGATAAGGCTGGCCGAACTGAGGACCACGACGATGGAGCCGGCGTTATGAAAGAGCGAGGCGGCAATCGGGCTGAGGACGCCGGTGAAGCTGCCGTAGACCGCGGCGGCGTTGAAGAGGAGGCCGAGGCCGATATTTACCTTGACGAGCGTCAGCATCCGGCGGGAGAGACGAATGAGGAAGGGGAGTTTAGCCACCTCGTCATGGGTCAGGGCGATATCGGCCGTTTCCAGGGCCACGTCCGTGCCGGCACCTCCCATCGCCACGCCGATATTGGCCCTGGCGAGCGCCGGGGCGTCGTTGATCCCGTCGCCCACGAACATCACCCGGTGGCCCCGGCGCTGGAAATCTTCGATGATCCGCAGTTTGTCGGCGGGTTTCAGCCCCGACCACTGCTCCTTGATACCGATGTCGGCGGCGACCCGCTGCACCGACCGCGGGTGGTCGCCCGAGAGGATGCCCATCCTGGCAATCCCCAGGCTGCCGAGTGTTCCGACCGTATGACGGGCGCTTTTGCGGATAGTGTCGGTCACGCCGAGGATGCCGATCGGTTTCTGGTCCCGGTAGACTACCAGCGGGGTTGCGCCCCTCTCCTCCATCCCTTCCAGGCTGGCTCGCAGGGGGGCCGGCAGGGCGGCGGCGCCGTTGCCGAGATAGGCGCTGCCGACCTCGATGAGACTGCCGTCCAGCATCGCCCGGACCCCGAGGCCGATCTCGCTCAGCATGTTTTCGGCTTTAACCACGGTCACCTTGGCGTAGTAGGCCGCCTTCATCACCGCCTTGGCCAGGGGATGGGTGCAGTTCTGCTCCGCCCCGGCGGCGCAGGAGATGATCTCCTCCCGCGACAGCCCCTCCCCGGCGACAATTTCATCCACCCGCGCCTCGCCGAGGGTGAGGGTGCCGGTTTTATCGAACAGGATGACGTCCGCCTGCGCCACCTCTTCGAGATGCCTGCCTCCTTTGACGAGAATCCCCGCCTTGGCCGCACGGGCCACCGC
>CAYTVF010000350.1:0-2542 GCA_964441345.1 uncultured Desulfopila sp.
CAATGACTTACCGTTGACTGCTTAAACGGTGTAACTTTTTTGTATTGCACCCGTTCAAGGAGAGCGCGGTCGAGGTGGTCGATACCCCCGGCATCTATTCCCTGGCCGCCTCCTCCCTGGACGAGAAGATCGCCCGGACCTTCGTCCTGTCCGGTCAGGCGGACATCATCGTCAACATCGTCGATGCCTCAAATATCGAACGCAACCTCTACCTCACCAGTCAACTCCTGGAGATGCGGGCGCCGCTGATCGTCGCCCTGAACATGATGGATATGGCGGCGGAACGGCAACTGACAATCGACGTCGAAGGGCTTGCAAAGCGGCTGGGATGCCCGGTCGTTCCGCTCACCGCCGCGAAAAACAAGGGGGTGGACGAGCTCAAAGAGACGATTTTTCGGGGGGCCGAGCTGATCACCCTGCCGATGGCCGAAACCACCTACCCCGTCTCGGTCCAGGAGGCCAGGGCCGCGCTGGCGTGGGATCTGAAGGATGTTTGCCAGGGCGAAGCGGTCGATCCCCACTGGCTGGCCCTGAAACTGCTCGAAGGGGACGGTCCGGCGCAGGAGACGGCCGGTCCCGCCATCGTGGCCAAGGCCGCCGCCCTGCAGGAAAAGATCGAGCAGCTGGAGGATGAGGAGGCCGATATCGTCATCGCCTCGGCCCGCTACGGCTTCGTCTCCTCGCTGACCGAAGGTCTTGTCAAGAAACGGGGACTGGTCAACGCCAACCTGTCCGACCGGATCGACCGGGTCGTTTTGAGCAGGATCTTCGGCATCCCGATTTTTCTCGCGGCGATGTATGTGATGTTCATGTTCACCATCAACCTCGGCGGCGCCTTTATCGATTTCTTCGACCAGTTTGCCGGAACTATCTTCGTCGACGGCCTGAAAGCCGGGCTGACCGTCCTTCAGACCCCGGAATGGCTGATCGCCGTCCTCGCCGGTTTCGGCGGCGGCATCCAGACCATGGCGACCTTCATCCCACCCATCGGCTTCATGTTTTTCTTTCTTTCCTTCCTGGAAGACTCCGGCTACATGGCCCGGGCCGCCTTTGTCATGGACCGTTTCATGCGCTTCATCGGCCTGCCGGGCAAGGCCTTCGTGCCGCTTTTGGTCGGCTTCGGCTGCGGCGTCCCGGCCATTATGGCGACCAGGACCCTGGAGAACGAAAGGGACCGGACGCTGACGATTATGATGACTCCCTTCATGTCCTGCGGGGCGCGGTTGCCGGTCTATGCCCTCTTTGCCACGGCATTCTTCCCGATCGGCGGCCAGAATCTGGTGTTTCTCCTCTATCTCATCGGTATCGGCTTTGCCGTGGTCACCGGGCTGAGCCTCAAACAGACCCTGCTGAAGGGCGAAGCTACCCCTTTTGTCATGGAACTGCCGCCCTATCATCTGCCCACGTTCCGCTCCGTTCTCCTCCGCGCCTTTGACCGGTTGAAGTCCTTTCTGTTCAAGGCGGGCAAAGTATTGGTGCCGGTGATCATGATCCTCTCCTTTCTCAATTCGCTGGGTACCGACGGCAGTTTCGGCAATGAAAATACCAACAAATCGGCGCTTGCCAGGGTGAGCAAGATCATCACCCCGGTGCTGAAACCGCTGGGCGTGACCGAAGAAAACTGGCCGGCCACGGTCGGCATCTTTACCGGGATCTTTGCCAAAGAAGCGGTGGTCGGCACCCTCGATGCGCTCTACACCGGAATCGATCAGCAGGCGGCCGCAGACGAAAAGGCCGATGAGCCCTTCGACTTCTGGGGCGGTATCACCGGGGCCTTTGCCACAATTCCGGAAAATCTTCTCGGGGTTATCGACACCTTTGCCGATCCGCTCGGCATCTCCATCGGCGACATCAGCGATGCCTCCGTAGCAGCAGAAGAGCAGTCGGTCAACGTTGCCACCTTCGGTTCCATGGTCACCCTCTTCGGCAGCCAGAGTGCAGCCTTTGCCTATATGCTGTTCGTGCTGCTCTACTTTCCCTGCGCCGCGGCGACCGCCGCCGTTTACCGGGAGACCAACCTGGTCTGGACCGCCTTTGCCGCATTCTGGACCACCTTTCTGGCCTACCTGGTCTCGACCCTCTTCTACCAGACGGTCAACTTTGCGGCCCATCCCGGTTATTCCCTGACGATCATTGGTATCGATTTCTGCGCCTTTGCCAGCGTGATTTTCATTATGAAATCGATAGGCTGGAGATCGAGGATCAAGACCCGTCTGCAGCCTGCGGGGACCGGAATCGCCGGACTCGCGGGTATTACATCGGGTCTTGCCGAAAGATAAGGAGATGACCATGGATTTGCTGCAAGTGAAACATTATCTGCGTGAGCGGCGGATTGTGCCGCTCCAGGATATCGCCCTGCACTTCAGGGTGGATATCGATACCGTCAAACCCCTGCTCGAACTCTGGGTCAAAAAGGGCAAGGCAAAGAAACATGCCGGGCGTGCCGCCGGGACGTGCAAAGGGTGCTGCAAATGCGATCCGGCCACCCTCAGAAGTCCTTACTTGCAGGAAGTTTCTCTGGCACCTAAACCATTTTTCTAAC
>CAYTVF010000351.1:0-2521 GCA_964441345.1 uncultured Desulfopila sp.
ACCTCTTCCCCTCGATCTCCACGACTCAGTTCCGGATAGCCCATATTCAACTCCTCGGTTTTTACCCTTTGCAGGTTAATTCAGGCATGTTTCCATCCTCGATACAGGCGGTTCGGCTTGACGCCCCCAGTTCATGTCAGGCTACTCCCTCATGCCGGATTTTGCAATTTTCTTGTGCCCCTTATTCTTTTTAACGTATAATTCGCGTTGTGCCAAGAATCGCACGTGTCATAGTCACCTGGTATCCTCATCACATCACACAACGCGGCAATAATCGCACTACAGTCTTTTATAGTCTTTTATCATGATAATGATACCCCGGGTACCGCCAAATAATTTCATGGATTTGCTGCTGGATGCGGTCTGTGTGGTCGATCGTGAAGGGTATTTCCTCTTTGTCAGCGCAGCCAGTGAACACATTTTCGGATATACGCCGGAAGAGATGATCGGCAAGGCCGTTATCGACTTCGTGCATCCCGGGGATCGGGAAAAAACGCTGCAAGCCGTCAATGAAATTCTGAATGGCGAACCGAAACCCTATTTTGAAAATCGTTATGTGCGCAAAGACGGCAAGATCGCCCATATCATGTGGTCTGCCCGCTGGTCGGAGTCCGAAAGGATCAGGGTGGCGGTGGCCCGCGATGTCACCGAACGAAAGCGGGCGGAATCGAAGCAGGCCGCCGTTTACGCCATCTCCGAGGCGGCAAGCGCGCCCGGAGATTTGCTGGCATTGTTTCAGCGTATCCACGAAGTGGTCGATGATCTGCTCCTGGCTACCAATTTTATCGTTGCGCTCTATGACGCTGAGAACGACGAACTCAGTTTTCCTTATTATGCTCACGAGTGCAGCGTGGCGCCGGCTCCGCAAACGCTGAAGTCGGACAGTCTGACCGCGCAGATTATTCGTACCGGCCAGCCATTGCTGCTCACGCCGGAAAACGCCGCTGCCGTCCTGTCGCAACTGGATACCGTGGTGAGTCCGGATGCGCTGAACTGGCTCGGGGTCCCGCTTGAGTCAGCCAGCGGCATTATCGGCGCGCTGGTGGTGTTGAGCTCTGCCGACGAGGCTCGTTTTACCGAGCAGGACAGGGAACTGCTGCAATTTGTCGCAGTCCAGGTCGTCGCGGCCGTTGAGCGCAAAAGAATGCATTCCCGGCTGGAGTACATGGCGCAACACGATCAGTTAACCGATCTGCCCAACCGCGCGCTTTTCCTGGACCGGCTGCAGAAGGCTTTGACAAGAGCCCGTCGGGGACGGACCAGGCTGGCGGTTTTGTATCTGGATCTGGATAAATTCAAGCAGGTGAATGACACCCATGGTCATACCGTGGGCGATCACCTGCTGCAGGAAGTGGCACGTCGCCTGACTCGCTGTGTCCGTGAATCGGATACGATAGGGCGTATCGGCGGTGACGAATTTATCGTTCTCCTTGATGGCATAAAACAGCCCGACGATGCGGCCAGAGTCACCGAAAAAATCCTGGCAACCCTCTCCGAACCCTATGAACTTACCGGGGTGACACTGCAGATCATCCCCAGCATCGGCGTTGCCGTGTATCCGGAGAACGGCGAGGACGGGAATGAGCTGATCCTCTATGCGGATAACGCTATGTATCAAGTCAAAAGAAAGCGTCGGCAATCAATTGCCATGCGATAGGTCTGTTGCCTTCACCACAGTAAAACTGTTGAGGGAGGTCTCCAAATCGAAATCGCTATCGAAATCGAAATCGAAATCACTATCGGGATCTCGGAAGGTCAGGGGAATTTTCGTTGGATGAGAAGAAAGCAATTGCCCAAGTGTCCCTGCGCCGTTTCCCATGCCATTTCGATAGCGATAGCGATAGCGATTTCGATAGCTCATCCTCCCAAATAAATCTCTTCGACAAGATCGTATCCCAGGTAATCATTTGCCGAATGAACCCAAAAAAAGGACGAACCTGCCTGGCAAAGCTCCGGTTAAAAATGATAGGCAGCGCCAACCATGATATGGAAATACCGTATATCCTCAACGTCGAAGAAGCCAAGTGTGTAGTTAGTTTCAATGCCGATGGATATCTCCGGGCTGGCAAAGAAGTCAATTCCCATCCCAACCTTAGCGCATGGATCCGTTTCATCGATGGCATCCGAACTGGAATCACCATCAAAATCAATGGGGAAATCCGAATTGACCGTCATAAAACCTCCACCAACCACTACCGACAGCCTGACTTTATCGTTAGGAATGGGGAAATACCCTTTCAGAGCTACCATATATGTCCTTACTTCCACCTCGGCCGTTCCATCGACACCTATGCCTTGCGCTGGAAAACCCTCGACTTCTTCAAATTCATCGAGATAGTCGAAGTCGAATTCAATGTCAGCCATCGGGTGTAAATTATAACCGAACTTCACATTTGCACCCCACGTATCATCAAAGCCGCCGCCTTTAAAATCTTCAAGAGCATACGTACCACCCAGCCCTGCATAGAACCTTTTTGCATCAATCTGCTCCGCGAACAGGGGAGTGGAAAAGAAAACTGCC
>CAYTVF010000352.1:0-2486 GCA_964441345.1 uncultured Desulfopila sp.
TGCAATTATTAGCGGGCTGATGCAGGCGAACCGTGAGTCTTTCTCCTTCATAGTCAGGCAAGATATCCGCGTCCGTGGCATACAGACTACACAGTAAACTCCTGGCCTCATCCTGACGTCGCATGGTTTGCCGGGCGATATTTACCATGGCCGTCTCCGTCCGGTAAGCCACAAGCTTGATGACATTGATGAAATATTTGCTCTTCATGCCGAGCATTTTAAAGCGATCCTCCTCCGGAAGCTCGGAGAACTTTATATGTTTGGGCGTTTCTCGACGGTGGTTTTTCAACTCCACCAGATTCTGCGCCATACTCGCTACTTCTTCCAGCAAAGCCTGCTTTTTCGTTTCATATTCTTCGACCTTCTTCGGCTCAATATCGTCACGAAGGATAAGCTCATTGCATTTACAGCGCTTCCTGGCCAACTGAGCCGCCAGTTTCCTGACCTTGCCGTCGGCCTCTCGGTACAAGGGGTTAACTACCTTGGTGGATTCAGGAATATCCTCTAGTGAATAGTCGACAAGGCTGTCTAGATTATAATGTTTGCGCATGTATTTAAAGAAGTTTTCCTGTGACCATCTAGCGAACATAGCGGCTGCGGAAGTGGTCAGTTCCCTGGTGTAATCAGTGCAGATGATCGCCGTTTGATGACCGCTCTCAGTCAACTTGCGGATTTCCCGAACCCATATTTTCCCGCCAAGGAATGTGCCGCGTTCGGCCAGTTTCATAGTGACTCTATGGCCGGCGGCCAAAGAGACCATGTGCTCGTGAAATTCCTCTTCAGGCCAGTCATCTCCCGGATATTTATGGTAGGTCATACAGGCAATCCGCTTTTCCTTCATCCTGATCATGAAATCGGGGCTATATCCCTCACGATCAAAGACCATGGTGAAGCGGACAAGATACTTCTCTTCTTCCAGCTCAAACAGGCTGGGTTGGCATGGAACATCATGTTCCAGGCGGGGAACGATCTCTTCGGTCAGGACCGTGAGCAACCCCGGATCAACAGCCTTATTCACCATGAAAAACGGTTGACCATCCATGGCGCCCACCCAGTAGTCGGTGGTGGCTCGCAGGCAGAGTTTCTGGCGGGCTACATAATGCCGGGGCAACTCGGTCCGGTGGCCGTTGTACACACGAACATGGCCGTCAATATATAAAACGCCGGCGGTTTCCGGAAACATTCCCATCCAGTCGAGGCTCAGCTCTCCTCCCCATTGGCTGGCCTGATCGTTTTGAACCAGCAGATGCACTTTCTCCCGCAGGGTTTTCGCTTCCGGGATCCGATCAAGACCGAGCAATTTGCCCCATTCCCCCGGAGCACAGTACCGCAAATCTTCAATCGTCTTGATCCGGGCAAGCGCCATAAAGGCAAGAAGCAAAAAGATGCTGTCCAGTCGGTAATACCCGCTCGGAAGCTGGAAGTATTTCTCCGTATGACGGAGCAGGCCCATGCTCAAAAGACCGGGGAGCCCGAGCAATACCCCGCCGTTCGGCACATCGAGGCAACTGCAGAAAGTCGGGTCCTGTGGGCCGGATTTGAAGGCACTGGCCAGTAATCTGCCAGCCGTGTTGGTCGCCCCCATTCCTATGGGAGCCGCGGCATCATTGCTGCTTCTTGCGCTTTTACTCGTTCCGGCAGTTGGTATTTCCGGCGTGCTCCGGTCTTTTTTTTTGAGGCTTATGCAGTTTTCCGGCTCGTACTGCCTTGTGCAGGGTGTCGGCATTGAGGGTCAACTCCTTGGCTATCTCGGGAATTGACCGACCTGTGTCAAGCAGGCCTTGTATCGCATTGAGGATTGACGGGGTTAAAACTGCCGCGCCTCGGCGATTAGGTTCCGCGAAAAATCCGGCGATACCCTTTTCCCGATATACTTTCACGCTTCGCATGACACTGATTTTGCTCACCCCGAAGGCCCGGCAAATCTCGGCTTGGCTGGCGCTGCCGTTTATATACAGCTGACTGGTGATCATCCGGAAGGTCCGGATGTCGTCGACATCGTGCGAAAACACCGGCAGACTTCCGTAGACGTAGGTGATAGAATGATCTTTTTTAACAAAACCGAGGTTGCCGTTAATCAGGGTCGTTCCTTCAGGGAATATTGGCAGCTGTAACTGAGGCATGGTGATGGGACCGGTTGAGTGGATATCGTACACTGCTTAGATAAACCGGTATCTTATCAAATTCTTGCGTCGGCCGCATTAGCTGGCGTTGTCGCAGACCTGATTTTGTGGTTTTTAGCGGTATTTCAACATATTACTGCGATATGTTACGATTGATCATGGTTGCTGGGATCGGGTGGTCTGATCTTAGGCTGTTGCCAGTAAACGGTGTGGCCGGAAACCGGCACACTTACAGCAAAATCGCACGATGAGGTTGTCGGTCATGCAGGAAACAGCACATTCGGATAACCGGGAAATATCCTCCCCGCCCGGGGGGATGATCGACCGGTGGACGCAGGAACCTTTCACCTCCTGGGGCCCGAC
>CAYTVF010000353.1:0-2449 GCA_964441345.1 uncultured Desulfopila sp.
CATGAATTTAGTGCCGATGGTCATCGAGCAGAGTCCGCGCGGCGAACGAGCATATGACATATACTCGCGTCTGCTGAAAGAACGGATAATTTTCCTCGGATCCGGAGTGAATGATGACGTGGCCAATGTCATTGTCGCTCAGCTGCTGTTTCTTGAGGCTGAGGACCCTGAGAAAGATATAACCTTTTATATTAATTCTCCGGGGGGATCAGTTACTTCCGGGATGGCGATTTATGACACAATGCAATATGTTAAGTGTGATATCGCCACCCTCTGCATGGGGCAGGCCGCCTCGATGGGCGCTTTTCTGCTTGCCGCCGGAACCGATGGCAAACGGTATTCATTGCCGAATGCGCGGATTATGATTCATCAGCCTGCGGGCGGTTTCCAGGGACAGGCAACCGATATCGAAATTCAGGCGAAAGAAATTTTACGATTGAAACAGGATTTGAACCGGCTTCTTGCCCACCATACCAAGAATTCCCTCGAGAAAATAAGTGCCGACACCGAGCGTGATTTCTTTATGGGGCCCGTCGAGGCGAAAAGCTATGGTCTTATCGATAAAGTCCTTACCAACAGGGAAGAGTTAGCAGAGGAAAAATAGTATGGACGATGCCATGAACAAGGGACCTGATTGCAGTTGTTCATTCTGTGGAAAACATCAGGATGATGTCGGCAAGCTGATCGCAGGCCCGGATGTGTTTATCTGTGACGAATGCATAGAACTCTGCAACGAGATTGTGCAGGAAAAAGAAACGGTAGTCCCGATTGCTCCGGAGGTTGAAAAACCGCTTTCCCTCAAGCCGATGGAAATCAAGAAGCATCTTGACGATTATGTTATCGGTCAGGAGTATGCCAAGAAGGTGCTGTCGGTCGCCGTTCACAATCACTATAAACGGATCGAGGCGCCCGTGGATGACGATTCCGTCGAGCTGCAGAAATCCAATATCATTCTGATCGGACCGACGGGCTCCGGCAAGACCCTCGTCGCCCAGACTCTCGCCAGAATATTGAACGTACCGTTTTGCATGGCCGATGCGACGACTCTCACCGAAGCCGGTTATGTCGGCGAGGATGTGGAAAACATCCTGGTAAGCCTCCTGCAGGCTTCCGATTACGATGTGGAAAAGGCGCAGCGGGGGATTATCTATATCGATGAAATCGATAAGATTGCCCGGAAATCGGATAGCCCTTCTCTCACCAGGGATGTTTCCGGCGAGGGGGTCCAGCAGGCGCTGCTGAAAATCATCGAGGGCACCAATGCATCCATTCCGCCCAAAGGCGGGAGGAAGCATCCGCAGCAGGAGATGATTCAGATGAATACTACCAACATTCTCTTTATCTGCGGCGGAGCGTTTGTCGGACTCGATTCCGTGGTGAGCCGGCGGCAGGGTGCGAAATCCATCGGCTTTGGCGCCAAGGTTACCGGGGATGAAAAAAAGAAAATCGGCGAACTGCTCAAGGCTGTTCAGCCGGAAGATCTGTTGAAATTCGGTCTTATCCCTGAACTGGTCGGCAGGCTGCCGGTAATCGCGACCATGGAAGAGTTGGTGGAAGAGGACCTCATTCGCATCCTGAAAGAACCGAAGAACGCCCTCACCAAACAATATCAGAAGCTGTTCGAGTTTGACGGCATCAGCCTGAAGTTCACCGAAGGGGCACTGGTGGCTATTGCCCGGAAGGCTCTGAAGAGAAAATCGGGTGCCCGCGGGCTTCGTTCGGTGATGGAAGAGGCCATGCTCGATGTGATGTACGATCTGCCGTCGAAACAAGACGTGCAGGAGTGTGTGATCAGCGAACAGGTTATCACCCAGGGCGACTACCCGGTTATCCTGTATCATAATCTTGTCGAAGATAAATTAAAAACTGCCTGATAAAATTTCATCAGTGCACGCCAAGGAAGATCTAAAGGAGATTTTGTGACGAAGCTTTACCCCTTGATGCCACTGCGGGATCTGGTGATTTTTCCCCATATGGTAGCGCCACTGGTAGTAGGTCGTAAAAAATCCATTCAGGCACTTGAAGATGCCATGGAGAAAAAGACGGATATTCTTCTGGTGACGCAGAGAAAAGCTGCCATCGACGATCCTGACAGTGAGGATCTGTATGAATTCGGCACGCTGGCAACGGTGATGCAGTTGCTCAGGCTTCCCGACGGAACAATTAAAGCCTTGGTTGAAGGGAGGTCGCGGGCGAAAATCGTCTCATATCTTCCCAATGATAAGTTTCTGCAGGCCGAAGTCGAAGAACGCAGCGACACGCCGGAACAGGCCACGGCCTTGCTTGCTTACGAACGCGAACTCCGCAAATTCTTTGACGAATTTGCGGCAAGCAATAAAAAAATCGGCCGGGAAGTATTGAATTCGATCAAGGGTATCGATAATCCGTTCAAGTTGTTGAATGTCATCTGCGCCCATCTGCCGCTGAAAAGCGACGAAAAGCAAGCCAT
>CAYTVF010000354.1:0-2433 GCA_964441345.1 uncultured Desulfopila sp.
CGTTGGCGCACCAGGGTGTGTAGGCGATGGTGAAACCGTTGTCGATTGCGATCCCATGCAAACTCAACGAGGTAAAATCATATGTGATTTTATAACCGTACGATTTGTTTCCCAGGGAATGCGAACTGAATACTCCGGTTATATCGGCAAGTCGAGTTGTGCCAAGGAGATCTTTGTCGATGCCGTCGGGGTGGTTATTCCTGCCGTGGGATTTTACCGTGGTGTAATCTTTTGTTGAGTCGAATGTCGGCAATACCTTGTAGAGGCCATTAGCCGTTTGAACATCGCCGGAGATGTAGCCTGCGTTTCCTCTATTGATGTTCTTCCCCCCGCTATGAACAAAATAGTCCCAGCTTTGATCCCAGGAATTTTTGTCTGTCGCCTTTGCAAGATCGACATAACTGGTATTAATAATCAAACTATCCCAACGGATAACTACGTCGCCTTGTTTTTTCAGACCGGTAGTCGGCTTGATATACATAGAGAGGGCGGTCGGTACGGCTCGCGCGGTCATTTTCCGGGAAAGAGGAATCGAGAAAGAATAAAAGTTCTGAAATGCGGAATGATGTGCTTGGGAAGGGCTCAGGCCCTTGTATCGATGAGGGAATCCGCGGCCGTCCGAATTCTTTTGAGCAATGCGGCCAGGGGATTTTCGCCGTTTTCGCTGAAACTCACCCCGTGTACGAGGGTGTCGGTAATGGCATTGTTGAGTTCATCCTTAAAGGTGGCGAGGAAATTGGACACCTCTTTTGACTCGCTGTTGAAACGGATATAAATTCCATCCCCGCTGGCGAGAAAATCTATCCGGAGATTGCCAAGCGGGGAGAGTTTGAGGAAGAGGGAAAAGTGTTTTGGCATTTCCCGTTCCTTCCCGTTCTTGCCGGATTGGTCCTTGTAGTCCTCGACCAAGAGATAGCCCTGGTCAAGAAAAGGCAAGGGGAGCGGCACGACCAGGGCATCCTGACGAACGATCTGCAGTTGCGCCAGCTGGAAAAACTCCAGGGTGTTCAGGGCATGCTTGCCGCTCTCGGCCAGTTTGCTCTGCTCCGCAAAGTTTTGCACCAGCTCCAGCAGGGCGAATTTGACCGTTTTGACCGCGTCCTCCCTGTTCCCCGCAGCCAGCATGCTTTCCAGGTTCAAACCGAGCTTGTTGACCAGCCGCTGCAGCAGTTCCCCAGCCTTGTTTTCGGAACCGACTCCTCCGCCATGCGAGGAGAGGATGGCCTCCGCCTGCGATCGAGTCAACAGACCGCTTTGCAGACTGTCGGTTGAAAAAAGCTGGAGCAGACTTTCCGGTCCCTTCAGGAGAAAAAAGAGTTCAGCAAAGCCGGACTTGAGAGTATTCAGACTATTTGCCGAGTTCGCCGCATTGAACGGATTATCCGGCCGCAGCTGCAAGTGCTGAAACAACTGATTGAAAACCGGTTCCTTCACTTCCTGCCCGGCACTGCTGTTTTGCTGCAGCGAAGAGATAATCTCGAACAGCTGTTTGTTCGCTGGAGCAAGTTGGTCAAGTTGCGATAAAGCAGCCCCGGAGAGCTGTCCCTTGCTCTGAAAAAGCAGAGCAATATCCTGGAGGGCAGTTTTTACCAAGGCAGGAGCAGCCCGATCCTTGCCTTCGGCGAAAAGACTATCTATCCGCATCCCCAATTGTGCGAAAATCCGCTGCAAAAACTTCGGCCCGTAATCGTTTGCCGACAATGTCTGGCCGGTCGTACCCGGTTGCGCCGAACTCGCTGCCTGACCGGGGACATTTTGCTGTTGCAGGAGTACGAACTGCTGGAGAGCCTCAAGGCTCGAACCGCTTAGCTTCGGTAACTGGGATGGCGTAACCTGCTGCAAGAGTGTGAAAAATGAAGCAAGATCCTGGCTGTTGCCGGTTGCCGCCAGGGAGCGGCTGAAGAATCGGCTGACGGTATCATCGGCTATCTGCAGCTCAATTTTCGGATCCGTCGACAGCACCTGCAGATTTAGGGTCTGGCCGGGGGAAAGGGGAACCTTCGAATGCACCACGAAGCGGCTGCCGCCGCCGGTCTCCAGAGTAAACTGATTCCCGGCGTTTTCCGCGAGGACAATCGCTCGAAGCGTTTGACCCTGGGCAAAGGTGGGCGATTCGGACCCTGTTGCCGCGGGTTTCGGCCCGGCTCCGGTTTGTGTCCCCGTTGAGACGGGGCGGTTAATAACGGATAACGGAGGAAGGATCTTTATGGCCATAATCTTACATACCAAGCGCCATGGAGAGCGCGTGTCAAGACTGCCAGTGCCGTTCCGGGAAACGAAACGGCTGATTGCTCATATCTTCATTTTTTCAATATAAGCTCAGAGCAGGGCGGTGGCTATTCATTTCTCGTATCTATTCAGCGCCCTGTTGACAAAGTTCCCCCTCCCCTTGCGGGCTGACAATAAACCACACATACGCCCACAGTGTCGGAA
>CAYTVF010000355.1:0-1821 GCA_964441345.1 uncultured Desulfopila sp.
CGAACCCCATAGAGGATTTCGGCATCGTTGCTGATGGTTACCAGGAAGTTTTTTTTCATAGGTTCATGGACCGATGTTTTATTTTTATTCATCAAATTGGGCCCGGGAAAGGTCGATGGTCAGATCGTACGTACCCTCTTCCCTCTTATATTTTAAGGCAAAACCGCACTTTTTGCCAAGCTGCTGCATCTGGGTATTTTCCCGCAGGACAGTACCCCAGACCTTGGCCGCGCCCTGTTGTTTGGCCACCTTGAGCAGATTGAGAAGGAGTTGTGCGCCCACCCCCTTCCCCTGCCACGGCTCGCTGATCATGATCGAAAACTCGGTCTCGGAGAGGTCCGGGTCGCCGATTATCCGGGCCACCCCCAGCATCTTCTCCGGCGAGGCCGACTCATCCAGCGCCACCAGGGCCATGTGGCGGTCGTAGTCGACCTGGGTCAGCATGGCCAGCATTTCCGGGGTCAACTCCTTCATATGGCGGAAAAAACGGAAGTAGACGCTGGTCGGCGACAGCGACTTGAACAGCTCGACAAAAAGCTCGGCATCCTCCGGCTGGATCGGCCGGATGAGCAGACGCTGCCCGGTTTTGGTGGTGGTGCACAGTTCGTACTGGGCCGGATAGGGACTGATCGCCAGGTGCAGCGGCGCCGGTTTGCGGGCGGGCAGCAGCAGGATCCGGGCGTCGACCGCCACCGGCCTGCCGTTCTTGACGATGACCGGGTTCATATCGAGCTCGGCAATTTCGGGGATATCGACCACCAGTTGCGAGAGCTGGAGCAACATTTCTTCGAGGGCCGCCATATCGGCCGGCGGACGGTTACGATAGCCGTGCAGCATCTTGTAGACCCTGGTCTCCTCCATCAGGCGGCGGATCAGCAGCCGGTTGAGAGGCGGCAACCCGAGAGCCCGGTCGCAGATGACCTCGGTGAAGACTCCGCCCATGCCGAAAACGATAACCGGGCCGAAGGCGTCGTCGCGTTTGACCCCGATCAGCAGCTCGTAATCGGGATGGGCAAGATAGGGTTGGATCGCCACCCCCTCGATTCTGGCCCGGCTATTGTACCGCGCAGCCCCGGTCATGATCCGCTCATAGGCCGCCCGAACCTCGGCCGGGGTGCGCAGATCGAGCTCCACCCCGCCTGCCTCGGTTTTATGGGTGATGTCCGGGGAGAGGATCTTCAAAACCGAAGGCCAGCCCATTTTTTCGGCCAGGGCTATTGCGGCCTCGGCCGAGTCGGCCGTTTCCGTCGGATTGACGTTGATGCCGTAGGCCTGCAGGACGGTTTTCGCTTCCGTTTCGGTCAGCATTCGATCGCCTGCAGGACTCTTGTCCGCGACGATTGCGCGCACCCGCGGCCGGTCGAAACGCAGCCGGCGTTCCAGGCGGGGCGGGATCTCCTTCGACATGGCCAGGTTACGGGTATGCTGCACCAGATAGGAAAAGGCCAGCACGGCCCGTTCGGGTGCCGAATAGGTGGCAATACCCGCATCGTTTAGAAATTGCACGGCCACGGCCATATCCCGGCCGCCCATCCACACCGCAAAAACCGGCAACGGGAACCCTTTCACCATTTTTGCCAGAGTCTCCGCCACTTCGAGAGGAGCAGTCAGGGCCTGGGGCGCCATGATGATCATCAGGCCGTGCAGCCCGGGTTCCTTCTTGATGATTTCCACCGCCCGGGCATAGCGTTCCGCGGTCGCACTGCCGAGGATATCCACCGGATTGCGGCGGCTCCAGCAGGGTGGCAGAATCTCGTCGAGGGCGGCGATGGTCTCCGTGCTCAGTTCGGCCGGCTCCAGGCCGTAACGGGCCAGGGCGTC
>CAYTVF010000355.1:1846-2431 GCA_964441345.1 uncultured Desulfopila sp.
GCCGTTGGTGATCACCGCCATGCGCGGACCGGCGGGCCGAGGCTGTTTGGCCATCAGTTCGGCACAGTCGAAGAGCTCCTCGATACTGCGAACCCGGACGACGCCGGCCCGTTTGAAGGCTGCATCGTAGACCGCATCCTCGCCGGCCATGGCCCCGGTATGGGAGGCGGCGGCCCGGGCCCCGGCCGGACTGCTGCCTGCCTTCAACACGATGATCGGCTTGACGAGGGAAACCGCCCGGGCGGCGCTCATGAATTTGCGGATATTGGTGAGCTGTTCGATATAGAGAAGAATGCTTTTAGCGGCGGGGTCTTTGCCCAGATAATCGATCAGATCGCCGAAATCCACATCGAGCATGGAGCCGACGCTGACAAAGTGGCTGAAGCCGATGCCTTCCTTATACGACAGATCGAGAATGGCGGTGCACACCCCGCCGCTTTGCGAGACAAAGGCAAGATTGCCGGGATTGGGCATATCGGCGGCAAAGGTGGCATTGAGCTTGGCGCCGGGTGCCATGACACCCAGGCAGTTCGGCCCGACGATGCGAATCCGCCCGGCCGCGGCTTCCTGGATGCGCATTTCGAC
>CAYTVF010000356.1:0-2420 GCA_964441345.1 uncultured Desulfopila sp.
CTCCCGTCAAGGGAGGGGAGGCTAAAACCAATCAGACAAAGTGCATACTGTTGAAATAAACTGAACAGTTACTTTTCATCAATCATTCAAGAGCAGCATCAATAGCGGCAATAAGGAGAAAAAAGAATGGCAAGAGTACGAATCGCAGTTCCATCGGAAGGAAAAGGCGGGCTTGACGGCCTGCGTGCCGGACATTTCGGCCATTGCGACGTCTTTACCCTGGTGGATGTGGAAGACGGCGAGATCAAAGAGGTTTCCGTCCTGGCCAATAAGGAGCATGTCCAGGGCGGCTGCATGGTGCCGGTGCAGCTTCTGGCCGAGCATAAGGTGCAGAGACTGGTGGTCGGCGGGATCGGCATGCGCCCGCTGATGGGTTTTAAACAGGTGGGCATCGATGTCTATTACGATGGCGAGCGTCAGGCAATCCGTCCGGTTGTCCTCGATATGATTGCCGGCATTCTGCCGATGATCGGCGAACATCAGGTCTGCGGCGGCTCCGCCCAGGTTTGAGCCCCGGAGGTATGGGGCAAGGAGGTATCATGAAAGTTGCCGTTACAGCAAAGGGCGGGCATCTCACCGATGCGGTGGATCCCAGATTTGGCCGGGCGCCCTATATTCTTATTGTCGATACCGAGACCATGGAATATGAGACCCTCGATAACAGTGCCAATGTCAACGCCTTCAAAGGGGCCGGTATCCAGGCGGCAACCATGGTCGCCGATAAAGGGGCCCAGGTTCTGCTCACCGGATACTGCGGTCCCAATGCTTTCAGGACTGTCCAGGCCGCCGGAATGAAGGTGGTAAGCGATGTAACCGGTACCGTGCGGGAAGCGATTGAAGCGTTCAAGGGTGGGCAAATGGCCAATAAAATGGCTTATAGCGAGAGCCCAAATGCCGAGGGGCACTGGTAGGTTTTACCGGAACACCGTTCTTCAAACTCCATGCGCCTTCTTGATCGAAGATGCCATCCGTGGTGAGATAGATCGCGGCATCCTCCCCCAGCGGCAGTCGATGGCTGGTGAAATTCTGGTCCGGATCCGATGTCCTGTAGCCGATGGACTTTCGGTCGCCTTTGATTTCTCTGATGAGAGCTCACGGGTCTTTTCCCGGACCTTTATATCCAGGTTCTCGATCATGTCGTCGAGGGTATCGAGCATGTGGTCGAATTCTCTGCTCAGCATCCCCGTTCATCGTTGCGGTCCAGGTTGCTGCGGAGTTTGGCCTCCCCTTGACGCACTCGAAGGGCAACGGTGGAGAGGTGCTCGATCGGTCGCAAAAAGCGCCGTATGACCAATGTGCCTAACGCAAGCGTACATAAAAACGTCACGATGGCGATGAGAATCAGGCGGGTGGTCAGTGTCCGCGATTGGTTAAACAGGTCGTCGGTGTACACCGATGACCCGATATACCATTTAAATTCGGGGAAGTAGCGCATCTAGCTGATTTTTTCATGGACATAGCGGCCCGGATCAACTCGTCGACCAGTGGTCGGCCGGTGAGCGGGTTGGGAACCGAGGCGAAGTTTTTTCCTTCCATTTGCCGGTTGGGATGGATGATCATCTTCATCTGGTCGTCAAAGATGAACATATAACCGGTCTGGGCAATGGTGATTCGCCCCATAAGTGTCCGCAGCCGGTCGATGAGGGTCTCCCGCCGAAGGTTGACCTCGTCGGTGATGTCGTCGGTGTAGACCCCGGACCCGTAAACCCATTGCCAGGGCTCGAACAGCTTTGAGAAAGTGAGCTTTTCGGAGGGTTCGCTATGACCTAAGCGATGCCACCAGTACGAAACGTAGCCCTGCCCGTGTTCTCTTGCGACAGCTACCATCGGCGGGACAATGAGGTTGCCGTTGACGTCTTTGATCTTCGAAAAATCGGCGCCAAAGAGTTTTGGGTCGGGATGGGAGATGAGCACTGCGTCAAAATCGGAGATCCAGAGGTAATCGTCCTTGCCGTAACGCAACATTCGCATGCCTTCGATGGCACGTTCTTTGGCAACGGCTTTGGCGATTTCACCACGCTTTGCCGCATCGTATTGCAGTTGAATGAAACACCCGCCGATGTCGGTGATGTCCCTCAGCTCGCGTTTTTTAGCCTCGAGAGCGGTTTGGCGGTAGGATTCAATTTCCTGATTGGTGGTGGTGACAAGATCGGCGACCCGATCGAGAGAACGATAGAGATATTCGCCGCATGACAGAAGGGGGTGAAAAAATGGATAATGTGGCTGTGAACAATTTTCAGCAGAAATGGCTGCAACCCCGGTTGGTATCGAAGGAAAAACTGATCGAGATGCGGTAGGGTGCACTTCGTGCACCCTTATGAAATGGTCGCTTGCGCTGTCACCTCGGCGAATGTACCGCTACCCGGCGAATGCACCGTCACCCGGCTAATGCACCGTCACCCGGCTAATGCACCGTCACC
>CAYTVF010000357.1:0-2389 GCA_964441345.1 uncultured Desulfopila sp.
AGATGCGACAGACGAGGCGTGACAGGACACTAGCCGCGGCGGCACGAATTGCGTCCGCGGTCGTCACCGGATGAGCAACAATATGACCGATACCGGACGGCCCCGGGAACCGGCGGACTACAATTCGGGTGTCTGGATTCCCGTCCGGATTCCCTTATGTTGAAGATCCTGCAGAATTTTTTTAATCTGCTGCTTGCTGCAGTCATTGATCGCATATACATTGCGCGTGCCGTCGAGAAATTGCAGAACGAAATTGTCCTTTGCGTCGATATAGGCGCTGCGGATGTATTCCTTGTCCAGCCATGGCTTCATTTCTGCCATGAAATCAAATAAGGTACATGTTTTCATCATCTCCTCCCGGCAGGTATTGGTACTTTTCATGGTCTCACCCCCTACCTTAAGGCAGGTTGCGTTTTCTTCAACCGTCATACCATCGGGCGGAAAATTGCGCTTTTCTTGCATCCTGCCCCGACCAATTTTCGTGGTTTCGGCGATCCCCTCTGTTTGTTTGATGTATTTCGGACAGGAAGGCCGCCCAATCCGCTTACTTTTGCTGCCTGCTTTTGCGGACGGTCATTGCACAGCGGCTGCAGTCGAATTCCAGATCATACTCGCCGGTGTTGTCACAGAGTATCAGCGGCAGGGTCGCATCTTCGCCGGCTTTTTTGCTCAGCTTCGGGCAGATTCCCAGCTGGGCCCTGATGCAGTATCCGGTGGTCATCAGGGCACATCCCTCGACCTCTCCGGCCTGCAGCACCGATCGGTCGATTTCCCGTACCCCGTGCCGCAGGTAGAACTCCTCCGCTTTCCGGTTGGCGATGTTGTCAAGGTAGCTCACCTTCTCCGCCGGCCAGGGGAAGGCATTGACCTGAAGGTCGACCCGTTGCCGGGGATAGCCTGCCAGTCGTGCGTCCCGATGGCGGTCCAGCGCCTGGCGCCGCAGGTCGTTGAAGACCGCGGCGGGGAAAAACAGATCGGGACGGAGGCCGACCCGGATCTCCGCCACGGAAAATATGGTGCCGCCGCTTTTTTTCAGTTGTTTGTCGGCCAGCAGCGATGCCGCACCTGTCTGCCTGGCGACTTTCTTGTCCACCTTGAGCCGGGTTTCTGAGGCGACCCCGTCCTCATCGACAACCAGCATCCGCAAACCGTCAACCGTTTCCTGGAGCTCGATCCGAACGGCCAGGGTCCGGCATTGCTCACTCCGGGCAAGGAGACTATTGAAGGCAGTGTCGGCGTTTCGATAGATCCTCGTTCCCGCCGGCATCGCCACGGGATCCTTCGGATAAATCCTGCCGCCCTCAACCCGGTTCACCCTGATGCCGACCAGGTCGCCGGAGGAGTTGAAAAAGCAGAGACCATCGCCGTTGTTTACCGCCTCGCCGGTCGTAAGGGTAAAGAACCGTCTTTCAACCGAGATCACCCGGCCCAGTTCGTTGCCGATCGACTTGGGGCTGTCGATTGCCCCGACCGTATTCTTTTTCCCCCCGAGAAAATATTCGGTCTTGCCCCGGTTGAACGATCTGGCCGGATCGGGAACAAAGGCAAAGCTGCAGCGCCCGGAAGACGAACGTGCCAACCCATTGTCCGCCTCGATGATCGTATCGAGGGCCTGGCGATAGCTGGCGGTGACGTTTTTCACATAGTTTACGTCCTTCAGTCGTCCCTCAATCTTGAAGGAATCGATTCCGGCATCGATCAGATCGACCAGGCGGGCCGAGAGATCCAGATCCTTCAGGCTGAGCAGGTAGCGATCCCTGGCCAGAATTTTTCCCCGGCCGTCGCGCAGGGTGTAGCGGTGACGGCAGAACTGGGCGCACTCGCCCCGGTTGGCGCTCCGCCCGGCCACCACCTCGCTTATATAGCACTGGCCGCTATAGGAAACACAGAGCGCGCCGTGCACGAAGAACTCCAGCGTGACGGTGGTCGCCGCCCGAATTGCCCGGATTTCCGGCAGACTCAATTCCCTGGCCAGGACTACCTGCTGAAATCCGACTTTTTCCAGGAACAGAACCTTCGCCGCCGTGCGGTTATCGACCTGGGTCGAGGCATGGAGGGGAATGGGCGGCAACTCGCATTCGAGCAGCCCCATATCCTGGATGATCAACGCATCGACTCCGATCCCATGGAGCTGTCCGGCAAGGGCCACGGCCCGGGCCAGCTCCCGGTCATCGAAGACGGTGTTGAGCGCGACATACACTTTCGCCCGGAACAGATGGGCGTAAGCCACCAGTTTTTCAAGATCCTGCAGACTGTTGGCGGCGGCGGAACGGGCGCTGAACCGCGGACCGCCGATATAAACCGCATCGGCTCCGTGGTTGATGGCGGCAAGGCCGCAGGCGAGATCTCTGGCGGGGGCCAGCAATTCGATTTTACGATTGGTCATAAA
>CAYTVF010000358.1:0-2368 GCA_964441345.1 uncultured Desulfopila sp.
CTCGACATCCGGCCGGTGCCGCTCGCTACGGGCAACGGTGCGGGCGGGGCCTTGTCCGACTGTTTTACCCGCCTGATCCGTTCGGTTTTCCCTACGACCGCGGCTCGTTGCGCAGCCTGTGGTGCCGCGGGCGGCGCGATCGGGCGGACGATATCGACCCTCGGCTTCAGCCCTTTTTTATAGAGAATCGCGCCGGGAAAATAGACCGGCTGGAGCAGCGGCGGCACGCCCCGGTTGGGGGTTTCGACGGGACTGATGGCAAGCCAGCCACCGTCGACCAGGCAGTGCGACAGGTTATTCATAACCTCGCTTGCCCGATCCCGCGAGAAATACATCAGCACGTTGCGGCAGATTATGATGTCCATCGCATTGGTATTGTTGATGAACGCCGGATAGGGGTCGTCTGCCAGGTTGTGGCAGGAAAAGGTGACCATCCGTTTGATACGGGGGACTATCTCAAAATTGCGCTTTTTCGCGATGAAACATTCTTCCTTGACCCAGCGCGGTGTATCGCGGAAAGACCACTCGCTGTACACCCCCGCGGAACCCTTCTTCAGCGATAAGGGTGCGATGTCGGTTGCCAGCAGGGTTATGTTCCAGTCCTTCAGGTCGGGGAGGACTTTGGTCAGCAAGATTGCCAGGGAATACGGTTCTTCGCCGGTCGAACAACCGGCGCTCCAGATTCTGAGGTTCTGTTCCCGGCCCCTTCGGGCGTTGATGATTCCGGGCAGGATGCGGGATTCGAGAGTTTCAAAGAGCTTTTTATCCCTGAAAAAATAGGTTTCGCCGATGGTGAGATGGCCGGCAAGTGTTTCAATCTGGCTGTGCGACAATGGGGAAGAAAGCAGCCACTCTATGCATGAGTCGATGGTGGCGAAGCCGTATTCGCCGGCGGCGGAGTGTATCCCTCTTTCGAGATCGGCCATGCGTACCGGGGGGAAATGCAACCCCATGCGGGTTTCGACAAATTCGCTGAGCCGTGCCAGGAGGAGAGGATGGTGGAGCGCTGCATCCATGTTATGAGAGATGATGGTACCCATTTGCTATCTTTCCTCGCCATCCGCTGTCGTATCCGGCGACAGCAGGGGATCGATCCCTGTCTCTTCTTCAGAGGTGAGAAAGCGGTCAAGGTTATAGATATAGATAATGCCGTCGTGCAGTTTTGCCACGCCTTCCAGATATTCAATCCCCGGAAAAAGCTCTTCCGACGGAATGATATCCCGCGCACTGTATTCGGCGACACCGATCGCGCAATCCACCGGGATTGCCACGGGCCGGGACGTGGTGCGGGCAATGATAATCTGATCGTTCAGGTTCGGCTCGGTCTCGGGCAGGCGGAACAATTTACGGATGTTCAGGACGGGAATGATGCGCCCCTGAACGTTTACCAACCCCATGACGATCTCGGGAGCCTGGGGGAGGGGACTGATTTCGACGGCGCGCAGGATTCTCTCGACGCCTGCAAGCGGCAGCGCACACTGCAGACCGGACAGGTCAAATATCAGAAGCTTATCCATTCCGCTCATACGTGTCCTCCACGGCTGATGTGAGACGGCGGAAATCAACAAACACTTGGTGCCTTTTGATTGTCGGGCTTTTTCTCCTCAAAGTCAATACATCGAGTCGATGTATCGAGACAAACCGGGGGATACGATGGTTGCGCAAAGAAGACTTCCAGCTGGAAAACGTGTAGTTGCCGCGAATGGTAAGAAGGGGGAAGTGGCAGGATCCCGACGGGCGGATGAAGCTGTGCTGACAAACAGAGGGAGTTTGGTTTCGGTTGATTTGACGCCGTTTATCTCCCCCGGAGTCTGCCGCGCATGATCCGAAAAACGAGGTTGCCGGCTTTGGTCGAGGATTGATATGGCCGTGCTGGTAATGATCCCTCCGGTATTGTGCGCATTATTTGTGCATTTTGGTCTCTATTGTTTTATCAACATAGAAGCCTTACACCACTTTTCGTGCAATTTTTCAATGCTTTTTGCAAATAAATTTGATACCACGCTCTGATACAGGATCATTCTGTTCAATACATGGAAATTTTTCAACCACGGTACCTCCCTTCTTGGGTGCAACCCCTTGTGCAAAGACGACCTGTTCTGGGTGCGAGGCTTATAATATTGATCTGGCTGAGCGATGTACGCTGCAACGAACAAAATTTTTCTGAGGAGATTGAAAAAAGTGCTGAAGAATCTGCAAAACATCAAGTTTACCACCAAGCTTTTTGTCGCGGTGGTCATAATCACTGTCGTTTCCATTCTCATCACCTCGGGGAATGCGATCCGCATGGCCGATAACGGCCTCTATTCCCTGGGCCAAAGGGCGCTGCAGGACGGTCATCAGGCGGTCTACAACGCCTTGGTCATGT
>CAYTVF010000359.1:0-2358 GCA_964441345.1 uncultured Desulfopila sp.
TCAGACCACCTGACCTCGGGAGATTTTGTTACGACACCAGTTCGTAAAACAAGCGCATTTCGGTGCCGGGGAACTGGGTCATGGTGGCGTTGAGTTCCTCGCACAGATGCCGCACCGTTTCTCCGCTCATTCGGTTCGCCAGGTGATGAAGGCGAACCGTGAGGGTGCCGGCGGCTTTGTCCGGCACAATATCCGCTTCTGCCGAATAGATGGCCCGCACCAGGTTCCTGCCATCTTCCTGCCTGCTCATCTTCTCTTTCACGATTCCTGCCATTGCAGTTTCCGCCCGGTACGCGATCATCTTTATCGTGTCGATGAAATACTTGCCCGTCGTGCCAAGCTGCCGGAAACGCTCTGCCTCCGGCAGTTCCGCCATTTTGACATGCTTCGGGGTGGCTGACCGGCAAGCCTTCTGGTCTGCCACCTCCTTTTCCAGCGCGACGACCTCTTCTTGGATCTCCGCCTTCTTCTGCTGATACGCCTCGACCTGCGCTGGCTCGATGGTCTCGTTCAGCACGATCGCGCCAAACTCCTTGCGTTTCCTGTTGAGCTTGCCCACGGCCTTGCGAATCTCACCATCGAGTTCCCGGTATTGGGGGTTGACCACCTTCGTGGTGTCGGAAATCTTTTCGGTTGAATAGTCGACAAGCCGGTCAAGGTTATAGTGTTGGCGCATGTACTTGAAAAAGTTCTCCTGAGACCATCTGGCAAACATTGCCGCCGCAACCGCGCCACAGTCATTGGTAAAGTCGGTGGCAAGGATCGAGGTCTGCCGGCCGTTTTTCCGGAGCTTGCGGATCTCCCGCGCCCACAGTCCAGAGCTTAAATAAACGCCCCGCTCCGCAAGCCGCATCTCAATCACATTGCCGGCCTGCAGGGTGACGGTAAGGTTTTGAAATTCCTCCTCCGGCCAGTCGTCCCCTGGAAATTTGTTGTACGTCAGGCACGCAATCCGCTTCTCCCACATCCGCCTCATGAAGCCCGGGCTATACCCCTCGCGGTCAAACACGAGCGTAAACCGGTGGGGATACGGGGCCGCCTCGTCCTCTGCGAACAACCGCCCCGCCCAAGGTCGGACGGGCATCTCGGACTCGAGCCGTGGAACGATTTCCTCTTCCAGCACGTGCAAGAGCCCTGGATCAACCGCCTTGTTGACCACGAAAAAGGGCCGGCCGTCCATGGCGTTGACCCAGTAATCGACCGTGGCCCGCAGGCAGAGCTTCTGGCGGCTCACATAATGCCGTGGCAACTCCGTCTGCTTGCCGCCGTAAACCCGGACATGGCCGTCCACATAAAGAATGCCCGTCGAATCCGGCTCCGCCGCCATCCAGTCCCGGCAAAGCTCCGCGGCCCACGCCCGTGGCTCGCCCCCTTCTGCAAGGAGGCTTACCTTCTCCCGAAGCGTCTTGACCTCCGGTGCCCGGTCCACCCCCAAGAGCTTGCCCCACTCGCCGGGTGGGCAATAACGCAGATCCTCGATGGTCTTGAGCCGCGCCAGGGCCATGAACGCCAGGAGCAGGAAAATGGTGTCGAGCCGGTAAAAGCCACGGGGGAAATGAAAATATTTGCCCGCATGGTCCAGCAAACCCACAGCAATAAGCGCTGGCAGCGCCAGCAGCGCTCCGCCGCTCGGCACATCGTGACAGCGATAAAAAACCGGAGCTAACGCCTCACACCGGAAAATACTCGTGGCAAGCCTCCCCAAGATATCGGTAGCTCCCATCCCAACAGGAGAAGCTGCATCAAGCGCGCTTCTTTCACTCTTACTGCTTCCCGGGGCTATCGCGGTAGGGTATTGCCCGTTTTTTTTAAAGATTTGTGGAGCTTGCCTGTCCGTAGCGCCTTGCGCAGCGTGTCCGCAAGCAGCCCCTGATGATTGGCTATCTCAGGGAGCTCAAGGCCTTCGTCCAGAAGCTCCTGGACCTCGCGCAGCACGGCGGGAGTCAAAACCGCGGCTCCTCGTCTTCTCGGCTGCTCAAAAAATCCCGCCACTCCTTTCTGCCGGTAGAGTTTAACAGATCGCTTGACACTTATCGGGCTCACCCCGAAGGCACGGCAAATCTCCGACTGCGTAGCGCTGCCGTTGACGTAAAACTGACTGGTGATCATGCGAAAGGACCGCTGATCATCGACAGTATGGTTAAATACCGGCAGGTGGCCATAAAAGTAGGTAAGGGTGTTGCCCTCCCGCATAAAGCCGAGGTTTGCGTTTATCAGCGTCATGCCGCTGGAAAAAATCGGCAACTGGAGTTGTGGCATGGTATGACCTCATGCGTGTGGGTGGGGTCCGACAAGATACGTAATTTCGGTACCGTATCAAAATCTTCCCACCGCGACAACCCAAAAGCTACACCCAAC
>CAYTVF010000360.1:0-2343 GCA_964441345.1 uncultured Desulfopila sp.
CTCAATCCCCTCCCGTCGAGGGAGGGGAAGCGGAAAGAGTCTTCCAGGATTTGCCGTTCCTTGCGCCTTGCCGATTGTTTTCGGGCAACGACCAGCGGCTTCCCGGTATCCGGCCGCAGGCCGGTTACAAACATGGCGGTCGAAAGAGTGCCGGGGGTGGGGGTGAAATCCTGAAATTTCCTGACCTGTAAGCCAAGCTTCCGCATGTCCCTGCAAAGCTTTTCGGCATGCTCCGGGGTCGAACCCGGATGCGAGATGATGGCATAGGGCGTAAGTTCAATCTTTTTTCCCAGTTTGCTGCCTATCTCCCGGCATTTTTTGACAAATCGCCGGAGCAGATCATGCGGTTCTTTATGCATGAGGCGCAGCAGTTCATCATCGGTGTGCTCCGGCGCTATCTTTAACGACCCGGGAGTGTGCGATTGAAGAATTTTCTCAAACAGATGCGGCGTCTGCAGGAGGATCTCCATACGCAGACCCGAGGAAACAAAGAGGTGCCTGACCCCATGAATCCGGGAAACCTCATCGAGCAGGTCAATAAACATCTGCTCATCGATTCGGAGATTGGGGCAGATCTTCGGGTATAAACAGTCATGCTTCTTGCACGAACCGATGGCGCAGGAGGTGCCGTAGAGGTTGGCGGTCGGGCCCCCGAGGTCGGTGATGGTGCCGCCAAAATCCTGCATCTGCGCGATCTGCTCGCATTCACTGCGAATGGACTCCTTGCTGCGGGAGATTATCGACGGGCCCTGGTGCCTGGTGATGGCGCAGAAGGAGCAATTGCCGGAACATCCGCGAACGATGGTCACCGAATCCCTGATCATCCGATGGGCCGGGATCTTGGCATCGCCGGGATGGGGGCGTCTGGTGTACGGGAGACTGTATAATGCGTCGAGTTCTCCCGGGGTGAGAGGCTGCGGCGCCGGATGCTGCACCACCCAGTGGGTCTGCTGCCGCTGCAGCACGACCCGCGATGAACGGCCCCGGGCATGTTGATCGAGTGCGAGCTCGGCATCGAGAAAATGGTGGGGTTTTTCCCCGATCTCGTTCCAGGCGGGAAGCACCAGGAGTTTCTGGGAGTTTTTTAAGGCCATATCCGGGAAGAAGTCCTGCATCTCCCTGTCGGTCAGCCGTTGACAGGTCCCGGCTATGGCTGCGAGGGACTGCTTGCGGGCGCACCGCTTAGCTATTTCCACCACTGCTTTCTCGCCCATGCCGTAGACGAGCAGATCCGCCTTGGCGTCCGTCAGAAAAGAACAACGCAGTTTTTCCTGTTGATAATCGTAATGGACAAACCGCCGCAGGGATGCCTCGATACCGCCGAGGACGATCGGGACATGACGAAATGTCGACCTGGCAAGGCTGGTATAGAGAAGGGTGGCTCGGTCGGGGCGTCTTCGCTCCGTTCGGCTCTGGACTTTGCCCCGCCATGGATTGCCGTCGGGGGAGAAGGCGTCGGAGTCACGGACCTTGCCGTTGCTGCTGTAGTTGGCGACAATCGAATCGAGGTTGCCGGCAGTGATGCCGCAGAACAGCTCAGGCGGCGGAAAATTCTCGAAATCGATCGCGGTATCGAAACGGGGCTGAGAGAGGATGGCAACATTATACCCCCGGCTTTCGAGCAGCCGGCCAATGAGAGCCACACCAAATGATGGATGATCGATATAGTAATCTCCGGTGACGAGCAGAATATCGAGATGGGTCCAGCCCCGTTGCCGGCACTCCTCCCAGGAGACCGGCAGGGGAGAAGCTGTGTCGGCGGATGATTGTGGCATGTTGCAGGTTTTACGAAAATGATGAGATATATCGATCGGGAAATGAAGGGAGTAGGGTGCACTTCGTGCACCCCCCTTGGTGCACGAAGTGCACCCTACCCAAAACAAGCTCCGAGAATTGTTCGTAACCGTGTAGAATTATAACCATCAAGGCAGGAGCTGGCAAGCAATGTCGGCAAGTCTCGCAAGACATTGAATAAACAGAATAATCGCAAACGCCGGTCAGTATCGAACACCACAACAAAACCGCCCGGAGGGTGCGGCGAACCTCATCCGAGAAACTCTTGCAATGATCAAAGCGCATCAAAATAGATCTTCCCAAAAGGACGTTTATGAAAGAAGAGGTTGCAATTTGCCCCCCGGCAGGTACATTGCAATCTTTATAACCGATATTAGGCGCAGATCAGCTGTTGACAGGAGATGGAACAATGATGCCGACGAATGAAAGCGTTCGTATATTACTTGCGGATGATCATGTCCTTATCCGCCACGGAATCAAAAATATCATGAAGAAGGATTCCAGGCTTTGTGTAGCGGCGGAAGCCAACAACGGGAAAGAACTTCTGAG
>CAYTVF010000361.1:0-2326 GCA_964441345.1 uncultured Desulfopila sp.
AAAAAAACATCTCAAGCACAAAGGAACTGAATCATGGAAACAGCAAAATTCGCCAAACAGACCCTGGGATTTCAGAAAACTATTTTCGACAACAGCTTCAACGCTATGATCATGGTGCAGGACCAGACAGAAAAAATGGTCAACAGTTATCTTGACCAGCTGCCATGGGTCACCGAGGACGGCAAAAAATCCCTGCAGACCTCCATCAACATGGCCAAGAAAACCCGGGATGATTTCAAGAAAGCGGTTGAGGACGGCTACCACAAATTCGAGGAACTCCTGGAAGAAAAACAGTAGTCAGGTACCGTTTTCAGTCTTAGAATGCCGAAAGGGAGCACCCTTTCGGCATTATGCTTTGAGGGGAGTTCGTCCACCGCTGGAGGAGGCGGGAGTCCGATGCATGATTTTTTCACCCTATATAATGACTGGAACAAGACCTTTCTGACCCAGGCCGATATTTCCAAGTCCTTTGCCGAAGGTATCAACACCTACAGCAACGAGTTTCTCCGCCCTCTGCTCACCGCCGCCCAGCTCTTCAACAATATCGAATCGACAAGACTCTGGCAGCGAAATCCTCTCGACAATATTCAATCCTATCTGAAACTTCTCGACATGAATGCCGACCTGCTGAGCAGATACTGCCTGGGGACCATGAAGGTCCTTGACCAGTACAATCGGCAGGAGCTGGAGAAACTGCTCGCCGCCTGGTTCGCGACCCTCTTGAATCTTAAGGGAGAAAAACTCGATGAGTTTCTCGATCGGCAAAAGGACGTGCTGAACCAGGTGCTGCAGGAATATCCCCGGTCGATCAAGGCCATCGAACCTGAATACGGCTTCCATTTCGAAAACCAGCCGGAAAGCCTGTTCGCCGAGACGGACCGTTTTTTTCTCCGCAAGGTGCTGCCGAGCGAACCGGGGGTCGTAACCGACGAACGGATGAAACCCGTCATCATTATTCCGCCCTTTGTCCTTGGCGCCAACATCCTGTCGTTTCTCCCCGGCGAGAAAAAGAGTTACGCCCACAGCTTTGCCAACCGGTCCATCCCCACCTATATCCGCATCATGAAAGAGATCCATGCGACTTACGCGGTGCAGACCATGACCCTTGAGGATGATGCCCTGGATACCAGGTTTTTCTGTGCAAAGGTGAAGGAAAAGCATGGCCGGGCAGTCACCTTGAACGGCTACTGCCAGGGGGGCTTTTCCGCTCTCTGCAATATCTTGACGGGGGAGCTCGACGGCCTGGTCGACGCCCTCATTACCTGCGTGGCGCCGATGGATGGTACTCGCAGCAAAGGACTTGGCCGGTTTCTCCGCGAACTGCCGGAACAATTCAACGACCTGGCCTACGGCACCAAAACGCTTGCCAACGGCAACAAGATCGCCAACGGCGATCTGATGGGCTGGGTGTACAAACTGAAAAGCATCGAGGATTCCGGACCGATGATCGCATTTATCCGGGACATGATCATGCTGCAAGGCAGAAACGGCACCTCCGTGCCGATCAATAAAACGGTGGCGGCTTTAAACTACTGGCTGCAGAACGAGCGCTCCGACATCCCCCTGTCGGTCACCGGGATGAGTTTTGCCTCCTACAATATTCCGGTAACCGCTGACGGCACCCTGCCCATTACCATCTTCGGACGGAAGCTCAATTTCCATGGAATCAAGGAGAAACAGATCCCCTGGCTGCTCTGCTACGGCGAACGCGACGACCTGGTGGAAAAGGAGGTCGCCCTCGCGCCGCTTGACTATATCGACGTCGAGTTGACCCCGTTCCCCAAAGGCCATGTCGCCATCGCGACATCCTGGTCGCTTCCCGGCTCGTCCTGCGCTCTCGACTCGGTCTTCGGTCAGGGCAAGCACCGCGGTCCGGTCCGATTCCATCTGGATCTGGCGGAGCAAATGAGCAAAACGGTTTAGGCGCCTCGTTCGTGCAAACAGGGAGAGACTTCGCCTCTTCGCCGGGATACTCCCGGGGCGAAGGGGCAGCCCTGCCGTGGATTGAGCAGGAATTCGAGTTCTCTTGGCGAGGGACGTTTACCAGGAAGTACGATTACGGACGCTCAAAGAAGATGTAGGATGTCGAATAATCGCTGAATTCAAAATAGACCTTCTTCTCCGTCGGGTCGGCAACACCGTTCAGATTGTCGTCGAGTACGCCGTAGCCAAAGCGGTAGGGCCTTTCCAACTTGCCCCCGGTGGCGGTGGCGGTGGTCAGTTTATCGATCTTGAGAAACCGCTTGACCAGTTTCTCCCCGGCATACACCTCCAAAACTCCATCGGTTCCCGTCCAGTTCTGCACGGCCCGGCCTAATTTATTCTG
>CAYTVF010000362.1:0-2159 GCA_964441345.1 uncultured Desulfopila sp.
CCTTTGGTCGCCTGGAGGAGATGATCCGCCCCGGCATAGCCTGCCGGTGCGTCCAGGCCATGCAGGTGATAGTGGAGGTATTGCCCGCCGGTTTCGGCCAGGGCCGTCCGCAGGGCGGCGGGCAGCCGGTCGGCCCGATCCGGCGGGTAGACGACCACCATGGTGGTATCCTCCTTTTTCCATGACTTTCCAGATACTTGCCGGTGCTGTGAAACCAGTTCACCGGATAGCCGCAGCAGAGGGCAAAGACCAGGGCGCTGCTGCACACCATCCACACCATCTGCAACAGACGCATGGCCCGGCCGAAGATGGTCGCCGACTGGAGGGTGTAGAACAGCAGGGAGGTGGACCACCAGCTGCCGATACCGAGCAGGCCGGCGGCAAAGAGGGCGAACGCTCCGGCCTGCTCGGAGTCGATCTGCGCGGTGAGAAAGCCGGGCAGCACGATGGTCAGCTGCAGAAAAAAGAACAATAACAAGATGATCCACACCAGCCCCAGGGAGTGGGAGAGGAGCTGGAGGGGCCGGAGGCGGAGTCCCAGCCTGCCGATCCGGGCGCCGGCCACTGCCCCGGCGGCGGCCAGGCCGAAGATGCCGAATCCCAGCAGCGCCAGGGCCAAGGGATCGTCGAAGGCGACCGGCATCAGGGTGGAAAGCAGGCGATCGATGCCGAGCAGAAAGGCGATGAGAAAGGGCAAGCCCAGGAGCGGGACAAGCAGCAGTCCGCCGGGCGATGACCTTCAGGCCGGGAAGCAGGACGGCGTGTGGTCCGGCGAGGAGGGTCCACAGGGCGATCGAAGCGGGCGAGAGGAGCGGGTCGCTGTTCGTATCAGACATAGACAGTACCGGGAGTTCCGAGGGCAGGAGCAGAACCTGATAGCCGAGTGTCGCCGCGTTGTCGTCGAGTTCGGCGAGGGTGGGCATCGCCTCGAGTTTGATCTTTTCGGCATCCGTCGAAATATCCTTCAACCGGATCAGGGTATCGGCCTCGGAACCGGTTCGGCCTTCATAAAAGCGCAGGTTGCGAAGCAGGGCCATCCAGTTGCCGGTCATATAGGATTCATAGGGCAGGGAGGGAATCGATATGAGGACGGGCCAGGAGAACCTCGGCCTGGGCATAGGCCATAGCCCGCCGGGCTGGATTGTCGGAGGCCATCTCGTAGAGGATCTGGCTCTGATAATCCTGCCAGAGTCGCGGCGAGTAGAAACTCATTAACAACAGAGTGACCACCAGGATGGGGAAAATCGCCAGCGACCGTTTCCAGAACTGGCTTATCCGGCCCACCGCCCCGAGCAGGAGGGGCAGCGCAAAGTAAAAGGAATAATCGTGGGTGAGGAGAAAATAGAGATTCTTTCTTACCCCCTGCAGTTCGGGCATCACCGGCCATGCGCTCCCCGCGCCGCTCAATTGTCCCCGCCAGAGCAGAAAATAAAAGAGGGCGGACATGGCGGAGAGAAGGGCCGCGGAAACGATCAGGCCGAAGACATAGCCGAGGGGTTGCGCGGCGGAGAAGCGGTTCCGTTCGCCGGCCCACCAGATGCCGACCGGCAGGCTGAACAGCAGCGACCAGGGCATAAAACGGAAAAAGTCCCAGAGGATCAACTTCTTGGCCAGGAGATCAGGGGATTGATACATCCGGATGCGCTCGCCGATCAGCGGCACGGCGCCGATTGCCACCGCCAGGCCGATCCCGAGAAATACGGCGATGGCGACCGGAGCGATCCAGGAGCGCCACTCGCCGGCGAAATACCTTGCCGGGGCCGCCCCGAAAACCCGCCGCTGGACCAGCCAGGCCGAGGCCGACCAGAACACCGTGGCCGGGACGGCGGCCAGCAGCAAGGTGTCCCAGGGACACTTCGCCAGGACGGCGACGGCACACACCAGGGCAAACAGGAAGACATTCCCCGCCGCCAGGACAAGGGCCGTTTTTCGTCTACCCCGAAAGGAGAACTGGCTGCACACCAGATACCAGGGGAACAGCGCTCCGATGCTCCAGCCGCCGAAGAGATGGACGTACCACGGCAGCAGGCGGGGAGGTTCCGTGCGATTCTGCATAGCGCTAACAAGGCATGGGCTGAAGGAATCTCGACTATCCTGTCCATATACAGTAATGTCCGGTTAGCAAATTGCAGTAAAAAAAAAATGAAAATATTTTAAAC
>CAYTVF010000362.1:2169-2314 GCA_964441345.1 uncultured Desulfopila sp.
GGGGGTTTACCTAAGGGAAATTACAATAAAGTTGTCGACATATTAGATATGTCATCATGAAAGTCATATATATTTTCCGATCTCAAATAATTATCAGTAATGTCCGGTTAAGTACTTGCATACAGGTTATTGGTTGAATTGTTGT
>CAYTVF010000363.1:0-2311 GCA_964441345.1 uncultured Desulfopila sp.
CCCTAACCCCCTCCCGCAAGGGGAGGGGGAACTTTGTCCATCGAGCTGAAGGATATTTATGTTTTTTTGTCTTACAGGGCCTTGGCGGTCGGCTCTTTCGGTTTCTGGTGATCCCGGTCCAGGTGAAAGTTGATCCACGACGAGGTGTCCTTCAGTTCCCACAGACGCGGCGGCACGAATTCGCAGGTGAGTTTCTCGGTTTCGCCGTGCTTTTTCAGCCGCTGGTAGGCCCGCACCCAGACACAGAGTTTGTCCTTATTCACCTCGCAGTAGCCGTTCATGCTGCCGCCGCAGGCGCCGTTGCGGGTATGCTTGGGGCAGCCCGATTCCGGGCACAGGAAGCCGACATGCTGAATTCCGCAGTCGCCGCAGCTTTGGCAGGAAAGCATCATTTTCTTGAAGGGATCTTCCAGAAACCGTTTCAGCACCCAGGAGGTTTTGTTTTTATCGAGGTGGCTGGAGATCCGCTTATATACCGGGGCAAGGGAGGCGCCTTTGTCAAAGAACAGATCGTGGGCGGTTTTCAGGAACATGTAATGGCAGTTCTCGGTGATCTTCAACTTGATCTTTTCTTTGCGCAACGAATCCGCCTGACTCTCTTCTTTGCTCTTCTGCTTATAGAGATAGAAGCGATTGGGCTCATCTTCCCGAAACTCCTCGACATACTCCCGCCAGTTGTGTTCGATTGCGGCCATCCGGTCAAGGATCCTGCCCACCGTCTCAAAGCTGTCGTGAATACCGCCGAGATGAATGCCGTTGTAGCCGATTCCTTTCAGGACCGCGCCCAGTCTGGCTGTGCGCTCGATGGCGTGTTTCATGCCTTCGGCCGGATCCTCCCATTCCTGCATGACCTTGTTGAAGAGCTTCTCCGTGACATGGACACCGGGTACCCGGCCGGCATGCATGGGTCTGGCCGATCTTTTATCGAGCAGATATAACGAGGCAAGGGCCGGGATGGCTATTCCCTTGTCTTTCTTGAACAGCAGCAGTTCTTCGTACTTGTCGACGTCATAGCCGAGCTGGGTGATGGTAAACGAGGCCCCCGCTTCAATCTTCCGTTCGAGTTTTTTGTACTGAACCCAGGTCTCGGCCTCGGTATATTTGAAAGGCGAGACCGCGCAGCCGGTTATGAAAATATTGGAATGGCCGGTTTTAATCAGCCTTCTGTTCAAATCCTTGAACATGGAAGAGAGAATCACCGAATCGAAATCGAAGACCGGTGTGCCGCGTCCGCCGAAACCCTTGCCCGAGTAATCGCCGGTGAGCGCCAGGATGTTTTTCATGCCCATCCGGGTAAGCTGCAGGGCCCGACTCTCCATGCCGACCCGGTTGGTATCCCGGCAGGTGAAGTGGACGATAACATCCATGCCGTTCTCGAGAATCTCGCGACCGAGGGCATCGGGACTGAGAGCGGGGTTGCCGCCGGGATTATCGGTGATCGATACGGCGGTGATCCTGCCGTCCTGCGCGGCCTCATGGGAAATTCCCTTGATCATGTCGGTGGTCCTGCCGCTCGACTCTCGACCGGGGACCAGCTCCAGGGTGACAACGAATTTTTCCGGTGTTGAAATGTCATCATTGAAATTGCGAATCACGGAACCTTCTCCTTGTTCTGCTTTGCAGACGGGATGAAACTTAACCATCGCCTCTCTGCAGTCGGTGAAAATCAAGCCCCCGGCATTGCCCCAAATTCCTATCACACATAATGCCCCTAAATGCCCGGTGCGCTCCTCAACTATTCACTCAGAATCATCAGGAACAATTCTCAATGAACGTTATCAGTATACAACTATGATCCAGAAAGTATATAATTTTACATTCTTTTATCTGAATTCGTTGCTCCATAATTTTTATCATTCTCTTCACAAATCTTGATAATACGTGTACCCATAAATTAGTTGCAAGGGTTACGACATCTTACAATGTGGCACTAGCTGACGGCGGAGCAATGCCTGACTTATCATGGATTCTTGAACCTGCGGGCGGACAGTACATCTTTTGTTTTTGTAAATGGTTATTACCATTCTTCACAACACATGATATTCTGTAGCAGAGGATAGATTTTCTCAACTTCATAAAGACTTCACTGAAACAATGACACCATGAGATCTCATCATCCAACATCGATAACAACCCGCCTGTTCAGGGTACTCGTTCTCGCCATCATGTACTGTTCGGTTTTTTCGACCGCCGGCGCCGATTTTCAAAAGACCAAAATTGCCGTGCTCGACTTCGAGGTGATCGGCGACAAACTTGAAACAACCGACATGGGCGCCATCCTGTCGGAATGGTTTATCACCAGCATCGTCAA
>CAYTVF010000364.1:0-2308 GCA_964441345.1 uncultured Desulfopila sp.
TGGCCCATCCCCTCAATCGGCCGCTCTACGATGAAGAGCGGCAGCGGGTTGTGGCCGGCTACGGAATTCTTCAGCCACGGGTGGCGATCAGCCTGTCCGGCACCAGTCGGTCGTCCTATGCCCGGCTGTGCGGCAGCGATCCCGGCATCGACCCGTATACCCGCGCCGTTTCCGATGTCTATCAGGATCTGTTCGGCGAAGGCTCATTCATCGGCAAGGGCATCTATGAGGTCGATGCCTTCGAAAAGGCGTTGGCCGACCGTTTCCCCGACAACCTCATTCTCAGCCACGATCTGCTCGAAGGTTGCTACGCCAGGGCCGGACTGCAGAGCGATGTGCAGTTGTACGAGGAATATCCGTCCCGCTACAGCGCCGATGTGAATCGCCGCTATCGCTGGATTCGCGGCGACTGGCAGATTGCCCGCTGGCTGTTGCCGGGGGTGCCCGGCCCGGACGGCCGGGCGCGGAAGAACCCGCTGTCGATGCTGTCGCGCTGGAAGATCCTCGACAACCTGCGGCGCAGCCTGATGGCGGCAGCGTTGTTGCTCCTGCTGCTGCTCGGCTGGACCGTGCTGGCCTCGCCCTGGTTCTGGACCTTGGCGGTGCTCGGCATGATCGTCGTCCCTTCGCTGCTGGCCTCGGCCCTGAACGTCCTGCAAAAGCCGGTCGATGTGACCCTCGGTCAGCATCTGGCAAATACATGCCAAGCCGCCGGCCATCACTGCCTGCAGGCACTGTTTGCTTTGGTGTGTTTGCCCCATGAAGCTTTTTATAGTCTGGGTGCCATGCTGCGGACCCTCTGGCGAATACAGATCTCGCACCGGCGGTTGCTCGAATGGAACCCGTCGGGCGACTCGAACACAACACGCACCGACCTGCTCGGCTCCTGCCGGTCGATGTGGAGCGCTCCGGCCATCGCCATCGCCGCGACCATGACGCTCGCGCTGACGCAACCGATCGCCCTCATGGTGGCCGGGCCGATTCTCGCCCTGTGGTTTTTCTCGCCGCTCATCACCTGGTGGATCAGTCGGCCGCTCACCCGCCGGACTGAAAGGCTGACCGCCGGGCAGACGCTCTTTCTGCACCGGCTCTCCCGGAAAACCTGGGCTTTCTTCGAGACCTTCGTCGGCCCCGAGGATCATTGGCTGCCGCCCGATAATTTTCAGGAACACCCAGTCGGCGTGATCGCCCACCGGACCTCGCCCACCAACATGGGACTGGCCCTGCTAGCCAATCTGTCGGCCTGCGATTTCGGCTACATTTCAGCGGGCAGGCTGATCGAGCGGACAACAAGCACCCTGCGCACCATGGAAAGACTGGAACGACACCGGGGCCATTTTTATAACTGGTACGATACGCAATCCCTCGCGCCGCTGTTCCCCCTTTATATTTCGTCGGTGGACAGCGGCAATCTTGCCGGCCATCTTCTCACCTTAGGGCCTGGCCTGCGGGGTCTTGCCGATCTACCGATTGTCGGCAGTCGATTGTTTGAAGGGCTGAGCGACACCCTGGCTTGCCTCTCCGACGTAACCGGGAGCTCGGTTGCGACCCCGCGGACGGAATTGCGGAAAAAGCTGGACCAGGCGATAGCCGCCCCGCCGCTCACCCTGACCGCAATGCGGCTGACTCTGCTGCAGCTGACAACGACTGCCGCGCTGATGGCGACCGAGGTGGAAATCATCGATATCGATCCCGGCAGTCAATTGCGGTGGTGGACCCGGGCCTTTGCCGACCAGTGCCGCGATGCCCTTGGTGATTTGACCCTCCTCGCACCGTGGATGGAACTTTCGGCGTCGGCTGACCCCGGCGACATCACCGACCTCGATAAAATCCCGACCCTTCGCCAGGCGGTAGAAATGGAAAACCATATCGCTACCGCCACCGGGCAGGGCGCGGCCCGGATGGCCGCCATCGAAGATCTGGCCCGCCGGGCAACCGAGCTCGCCCAGATGGAATACGGCTTCCTCTTCGACACCGCCCAGCGTCTGCTGGCCATCGGCTACAATGTCGGCGAGCATCGCCTGGATGCCAGCTGCTACGACCTGCTCGCTTCGGAAGCGCGGTTTGCCGGGTTCGTGGCCATTGCCCAGGGACAGCTGCCGCAGGAAAGCTGGTTTGCCCTCGGACGTCTGCTCACCACCACCGACGGCGCGCCGATCCTCCTGTCGTGGAGCGGCTCGATGTTCGAATATCTGATGCCGCTGCTCGTCATGCCGACCTACGAAAACACCCTGCTGCACCAGACCTGCAAGGCGGCGGTGGCCAGCCAGATCGAATACGGCAAAAAACGCGGCGTGCCGTGGGGCAT
>CAYTVF010000365.1:0-2305 GCA_964441345.1 uncultured Desulfopila sp.
GAAACTTCAATTCCTCCCATTATATTGTGTCTCGACGATTGGAGACCAACGACCGAACGTGGTTTGAGCAGGGAAAAGCTGAATTTTCAATGAGTTGGTTTTAGCCTCCCCTCCCTCGACGGGAGGGGATTGAGGGGTGGGTGAGCTTTCTACGGTACGATAGGGTCAAATCTTTAACCTTGACAGTCTGATATGTCACGGTTAAAGATTTGACCCCATCGATCCTGACCCCATCGATCGCCCCTCACTCAAACGGCCTGTTTGTTCGCCGCTGCCGTGATCAATTCAGGTAGCAACTTCTTGTCAACTACCGATAAAGTTATTTATAAATTGACTCTCCTACTATTTGTTACTACAATAAACACATGGATATAGAGTTCGACCAGGACAAGCGCAATATCACCCTGCGGGAACGCGGCCTCGATTTTGCCAGAGCCGGTGAGGTATTTGCCGGGGTTGTCGTGACTATCAACGATGATCGTCGGGATTATGGCGAACTGCGTTACTTGACAGTCGGGCTGCTCAATGGTCGAGCGGTGGTTCTGGTTTGGACCCCACGCGGTACTTCCCGCCGCATTATTTCAATGAGGTATGCCAATGATCGCGAAAAAATCAAATACTCCCCGCAACTGGGTTGATCCGGACGATGCGCCGGAATTGACTGACGCCGATTTTGCCAAGGGTGTTTGGCAAATCGGAGATAAAATTGTCTCCCGTGAAGAGGCGCAAACGGCAATCAAAAAAGCCCTGCGCGGCCGTCCGGCCGGAACCGCCACCAAAACATCGACAACTATCAGATTCGACGACGATATCCTGGCCGCCTTCAAGAACTCCGGCCGTGGTTGGCAGACCCGGCTCAATGCCGCCCTCCGCGACTGGCTGAAGGAACACCGGCCATGACCGATCGAGCAATATGGGGTCAAATCTTTAACTTTGACAATCTGATGTGTCACGGTTAAAGATTTGACCCCATCGACCCCATCGATCGCCCAGCAAAGGTATGATGAAACCTCCTTGGGGCTTCGCTCAGAAAACATGGATGACACAATGCACAGCTATAATACTATCAAAGAGCAACTTTCTCGCGAGCCGCGGACATGGCTGGTTACCGGTGTCGCGGGCTTTATCGGCTCCAACCTGCTTGAGCAGTTATTGCGGCTGGGGCAGCGGGTTGTGGGGCTGGATAATTTTTCCACCGGCAAGCCTGCCAACCTGCAGGAAGTGAAGGATGGGGTTTTGCCGGAGCAATGGCAGCGGTTTCGTTTTATCGAGGGTGATATCCGCAATCTGAAAACCTGTCGTGAGGCATGCAGGGGCGTTGACTATGCGCTGCATGAAGCGGCGCTGGGCTCGGTGCCTCGGTCGATCGAGGATCCGATAACCAGCAACGAAACTAATGTCAGCGGCTTCCTCAATATGCTGGTGGCCGCCCGTGACTCGCAGGTGAAGCGCTTTGTCTATGCGGCCAGCAGCTCCACCTATGGCGATCATCCGGGGCTGCCGAAGGTGGAGGATACTATCGGCAGGCCGCTCTCGCCCTATGCTGTGACCAAATATGTGAATGAGCTGTATGCCGATGTGTTTGCCAGGACGTACGGGATGGAATTGATCGGTTTGCGTTATTTCAATGTGTTCGGCCGGCGGCAGGATCCGGATGGCGCCTATGCGGCGGTTATTCCGCGCTGGATCAAGGCGATGATCAAGGGGGAGCCGGTGTATATCAACGGCACGGGCGAGACCAGCCGGGATTTCTGCTATGTGGAAAACGTGATCCAGATGAACTTGCTGGCGTCTTTGACGACGGAGCCGGAAGCGGTGAATCAGGTATACAATACCGCGGTCAATGCCAGGACTGATCTGAACGAGCTGTATGTCAAGCTGCATGTCCGCCTTCTCCCGCTTTTTCCTCACTTGCAGGATTGCAAACCGGTCTACCGGGATTTTCGGCGGGGCGATGTCATGCATTCGCAGGCCGATATCGGCAAGGCGGCAAAGCTGCTGGGCTATGCCCCGTCCCATATGCTGGATGGCGGTCTCGATGAGGCGCTGGCGTGGTATGTCGGGAATCTCGGGTGAGGTTGAAGGCTGAACTGCTTCCTGAATTATCTGTTTTGCCAAGCAGGGTGAAATTCCTGCCGCAGTGACCACATCAACACTGCGTCCGGTCAAATCTTCTATTTCGTATTTCAGGGAGATGATATCCAGAAGTGAGCGATTTGGTTCCAGGAGGCTGTCCGAGAATGCCCTTTTCCCCCATATCTTCGTTAAACTCGAAAAAATTATCCTCGGAATATTAACTATATGC
>CAYTVF010000366.1:0-2304 GCA_964441345.1 uncultured Desulfopila sp.
GCGAATGCACTCCCGCCGCAATCCCCGCCAGACTCAGCAGCGCCAATATCCCCATGGCAACATTGTATTTCCCCGATCCGGTTGCGACCAGACCGCCTTCCTGCGGCAGTATTCCCGCTAACCCAAAGTTCATATCACGCCCCTCCTCACCCGATGGTTTTTATAATTATCTCAGATAAATGGCCAATTTTCCGAATCCTTTCTGAAATTGGCCAGATACCGTTTCACTTTCAGTTCATACAACGTGTGTACAGTTGCAGCCCCCACCCATAGCACCAAGAAATATACAGCTTCCATACGCCCTCCTGCATTGATCGACCGGATTCCTTGTCGCTTGCACCTGTCGGCGACATCGTTCATTTCATCATGAACACTTTTTGTATATCTATACCTTACAATTGCTATTGTCAATTAATTAGCATTATATAATTTTGCTTTTACTTTATTAAATTCTGTTTGCAAGCGACATTACTATGGATATCTAATTGTTATTATTATATTTAATAGAATTTCTCATCGAGACGGAATCTTGCCCGTTTCAAGCCGTATCAAGGCGCATTTCGCGCCACAAACACAAGCGGGCGCATTCTGCGCCTTGCAGAGTTCGCCAAACAAGCCACTACAGGAGAATGAAGAAAAATGCCGGAAATGGTCTCACGCGAAGACGCGAAGGCGCGAAGTACCGAAAAACCTGAATTTTAACTCTTCGCGCCTTCGCGTCTTCGCGTGAAACCAAAGCGTGCGTGGGGAGTGCACCCACAACGAGTCAATTTGCCAGCTGTTTGAAATTGAGTTGATAAAGGGATGTGGAAACTGCAGGAACGGCACGGACCATCGAACGACTACTCAAGCGAGCAGTCCTCAGGCGGCGAGATCGTTCTGATCGGGGGGCGGTACCAGTCTGATAATTTTTTTCGGCACCAGTGTGTTTGAGAAAAAGGCGGAACAACGTTTTCGCTTCTCAAAAGGACAATCGATAATATTCCAGCAGGGGGTGAACTTCAGGAGTTTTTTTACACCATTGATGCTGAGTCCATGCACATGGACCATTTCCCGCAGGCATTCAATCCATTGAATATCGCGCAGGGTAAAGTATCGCCAGGCCCCTTTGCGTAAGGGAGTGATGAGACCCGCCTCTTCGTAGTTCCGCAATGTGCGCGGATGAATTTCGAGCATCTCTGCCGCGCTGCCGATGGTAAAAAGGGCTTTATCCTGTTTCATGTTCATTTCTCCTTCCGGCCCTTGCCGGGGCGAGCATCAATTTCGCCCCGCTGTGTCCCGCGACCGACTTGCCAATCTGCCGAATCAGTGGATATTTTCGGTGTTAAAGGTCCGGTCGAGAAAACGCTCGCCGACCATAAAACCAAAGCCGACAACCCCCAGCCCGGCGACAACAAGAAGGTACTCGGCCGTGGTCGGCATATATGCCAGATACTGAGGAATACCGACGAAATCATGATCGTTCGGCACAATCTGACCGGCAACCACGAGATTGTAGCGGGCGAAGAACTGCCCGACCAGAACCATCAAGGCCGCGGCGGACAAGGCTTGCATTGAATGCAGCCGGCTTGCCACCAGGATTGCACAGGGCAGCACCAGGCCGATACATACCTCGAATACCCAGAAATGGGTGGCCAATTGCCCCTTCACCAGGGCATCGGCCGCCAGGATCATCTCTTCGGTGCCACAGTAGGCATTGGCAAATTTCCAGACGGTGGCAAGGGTCACCAGGAAGGTCATCAGCACCATGATCTTGCCCGCGGTCTGCAAGGCCTTGAAGGTGTTTTCCGCGATCCTGCGGCGTTGCAGGATATGACTGTAATGGGTGAACAACACCACCGCCGCCGCTCCGGACAGGACGGCACAGGCGAGGAAGAAAACCGGCAGCTGCGAACCGTACCAGAAAGGCCTTGAGTGCAGAGAAGCGAATACCGAACCCAGATTGCTGTTGGCAAGCGATTCGGCCACAGCGCCAATCACCCCCAACAGGATCGCCGCCGGGAAGCGCTTGATTATAATCAGGAACAGCTCAAGAAACATCACTCCCACCGCCAAGCCATAGAGTGTCCCCATCCACCAGATGTTTGATGTCACATTGGGATGGAGCACAACCCCAAGCGGCATTCGCCAGGGATTTTCGATTTCCAGACCGATAACCGTGAAGGCCCCGAGCAGCATGATTATCGACAGCCACACCATCCTGTTGGCCAGAGGCGACATCTGGTTGCCGCCGAAGGCATGACTGAATACGGCCAGCACACAGAGCCCCGTCGAAATGATGGCAAAATAGGCATAGACCCCGAT
>CAYTVF010000367.1:0-2303 GCA_964441345.1 uncultured Desulfopila sp.
CGGCCAGCACACAGAGCCCCGTCGAAATGATGGCAAAATAGGCATAGACCCCGATAAGCATCCCCCACGGCATCTCCCGGCTATTGCCGAAGGCATGCTCATGGCCGACCAGCTGGGCATATACCGCGCCGGCGACTCCGATAACAATCATCGACAAAAACAACCATACCAGCTTGTTCGCCGGCAGGTGGATGCCGCTCTCCGACACAGTTGTTGCTGTCACATTCCCTTCCATTGCTCTTCTCCTTCTATGAGTAGATTGCCTGCAGCACCGTAAACAAATGGGCAAATCGGCAAAGGGTTATCGCTGCCCGGCGTTGGTCGATTCCGGTTCCCGATCTGAGTTTTCCGCCAGTCCCAGCTTAAACAGAACTATCAAGGCAACTGGAGCGCTGAACGGCCCAAGCACAACAAAGAGAACGAATGAGAGGCAGAACCAGAACCATTCACTCACCTTCTCGATCAATGGTGCCGGACCACTCCAGACATTGACCACCGGACTCCCATACGTATGTTTCTGTAATGTGGTTGCCATGGCTTCCTCCTCGCCCTAAGATTGGCACAACCTTGTTCTTAAGTTACTCCTTAAATAGCAAGTCCCATGCCATGGCGCAAGAGAACCGGACAAGGTTTGGGGGATTGAGATATCGCCTTGTAATTATGAGGTATATTTATTCTCGCTTGTGCTTTGGCCGTACTGTCTCCAGCCTCAATCTTCCCCCTCAGGACACATTGTGCGTCCAACCTCCATATTTTGGAGACGCAAAATACGCCCATCGAATAACTCCACAAGGCACTGTATTTATGGTGTTTTTCAACAATCGGACCATTTGGGCCGGGAGCGGCCGGGAAAAGGCTGGCGGGAATGAAGGTAGCAGAAGAAGTTATGCGTTTATTTTCAGATGGTTAGATGCAGCAATTAAACCAGGGCGCATTTTGCGTCCTTGATAGAAAATAAACGGGAAAGAGAGGGCGGATATTGCAGATAAAAAGGGGGAATATGAGGAGGAGGGAGCTGCGAGGTGCGACTTGGTGGGAAACTCACCCCACCCACCCCTCATTCCCCTCCCGTCAAGGGAGGGGAGGATGAAACCAAGCAGACAAGGTGCATTCCGTTGAAATAAACTAGAGAGTTACGAAACGGCAGGGACCATCCCGCTGGATGGTCCTTCCCGTCAGATACAGATGGAGAGGCTGGGCGTTGTATCCGGTTGCCGGATAATCAGTGGCTTTTTTCGGCGGAACCGCCCTCGCCTGCCAATCGAGCATGGCCGCGCACGCCGATATGGCAGGCAGTGCAGCGGGTATTTGAGGCGAAGGCGGTGGAGCCGTCATGGCAGGAGCCGCAATATCCGCCCTTATAGAGTGTCGCCATGGTGAAATCAGCCTTGCCCTCGGCGACACCATTCTCCATCTCGAACAACTCATCATGGCACGAGGCACAATCGAGGCCGGCATCCATGGTATGGACTTTGTGCTCAAACACCACGGACTTGACGGGCTTGACCCAGACGATCGGTGCCTGGGGGCCGTAGGCATCTTCATCGTACGCCTCTTTCTCCTTCACCTCACCACTGGCAAAAAGCACAGCACCGGACAGCAAACAACCGCCGAAAACCAACAATAACAGAATCTTCTTCATTTTTTTTCTCCCACGTATCAGCATCATCCCCAGAGAGGTACGGCGATGCAGAGGAACAAAGCACTTGCCGTCCTAAGAATTAATATAGAAAACATTTGGAATGGCTCCGGTTTCCGGTCGCAGCACCCACACCATGGTTTCCGGGGCATGAACCAGTTTGAAAACCCTGCTGGCCGGGTCGGCAAGGTTGCCGAAAACCCTTACATCGGCCGGACAGGCCTCGACACAGGCCGTGGTCTTTTCGCCCTTCGAGAGGCGTGCGAGAAAACAGAAATCGCACTTGTCGACCGCCCGGTCTTCCTCTTTGAAATATCTGGCGTTATAGGGGCAGGCGGTCATACAGGTCTTGCAGCCGATACAGCGGCCCGGATTCATGACAACGATGCCGGTCTTCTTATCTTTCCAGGTCGCCGTTGTCGGACAGACCCTGACACACGGCGGCCGGTTGCAGTGGTTACAGAGAACGGGCATAAAGGTCGTCTCGAACTTGTCTCCGCCGAGGGACCGGCGCTTTTCCAGGATAGTAGTCCTGAAGCCGTAGCTCGGCACATGGTTGGTCTTGACGCAGGCCTCCTTGCAACGCTCGCAATCAACGCACAGCTTTTCCCGAATCACCATGCTGTAGTGGGGATTGTAAGGAAATTTACCCGCCTCGGGCACC
>CAYTVF010000368.1:0-2288 GCA_964441345.1 uncultured Desulfopila sp.
GGCGGTCTTCAGAAAAACCGCCTGGCCGCTGCCGTCGACTCCGGCCAGACCGACCACCTCGCCGGCTTTGATGGTAATCGACACCTCCTTCAGACCGGAACGGCCGACGGTGGAAACCACCCGGTCAAATTCAAGCACTGTTTCGGTGCCGGGCTCCTTTGCCGGTGGCGGCAACTGTTCCGGCAGGCTGTCGAACATCGCCCGGAGCAGCTCGTCGCGGTCGAACGGGCGGCGGTGCGAGGCGGCAACCCGGCCATGGCGGAGCACCGTTACCGTGTCGCAGAGGGTATCGATTTCCTCAAGCTTATGGGAGACGAGGAGGATGGCCGCCCCGTCCGCCTTCAGCTGGCGCAGGGCAGAGAACAGCAGCTCCTGCTGGCGGAGAGAGATCCCGGTGGTCGGCTCGTCGAGAATGAGAATTCGCGCCCCGTCGTGGATGAGCCGCACCAGTTCGAGCTGCTGGCGTTCGCCGATGGTGAGGGTTTCCACCCGGGCGTCGGGATCGAGGGCAAAGCCGAAAGCCGCAGCCAGGCGGGCCAGTTCGGCCCGCTCCCTGCCCGGCGCAAAGTCGCTCCTCCCGGCCATGAAGTTATCGAGCACCGAGAGCTGAGGGAAATCGAGAGGTTCCTGATAGAGCATGCCGATCCCCAGGCGGATCGCGTCGCTTGGGCTGTCCAGGCGGGTTTTCCGGCCTTTGCAGATGATATCGCCGGAAGTTCTGGCGATAAAACCGGTCAGGACCTTCATCAGGGTCGACTTGCCGGCGCCGTTTTCGCCGACGATGCCGTGAATGGATCCCGCTTCGGCCTTCAGGCTCACCCCCTGGAGGGCCGGGAGTGAGCCGAAGTTTTTATATATTTCAGTAAGCTCGATCATGTTTGGCTGGTAAGGCTGAAGCTCCGTCAATCCTTGCCCCTGCCTACTTCGACGCCCCTTCCATGCCTTCCAGCAGCTGAGCGAGGTTCCAAACCTGATCGTCGGTTGCTGCCTCGCCCGCCTTAAGGAAAGGAGAGCCATCCTGGAAATTCAAAGGACCGGTGAAGAGATTGAGACCGGTCGCCAGAGCCTTCTGGAAATCGGCCAGGGCCTGCTTCTGGGCATCGCCCAGCGCATTGCCGGGCATAAAGCCGATGGAGGTGGTTTCCGGATTGTTGATGGCCTGCCAGTCCGGCCCGAGCCAGATGAACTGCTGCTGCCACTTGCCGTTCATGGCCTCGCCGATCAGCTTGGTGTAGCCTGGAATCCAGTTAAAATAAGGGACGCCGAGGCAGGCATCGGGGGCTGCGGCGCAGGCTCCCTGGTAATCGTAGGGGATAGCCCACACGTGCCTGCCATCTTTTTTCTTTTGGCCGGCGACCACCAGGGCCTCGGTGGTGTCGATCCCGGAGATCACCACATCATAGCCGGAATCGAAGAAGCTGCCCGTCACCAGGGTGGGGTCGGAGGTGACGCCCGGGATATTGAACCAGAATCCGATCCAGCTGACCTTGAATTGCAGCTCGGCGGCCGGTTTCCCCAGGATCTTGGTCCAGGCATAACGGGCGCCAAGATAGGCGGCGGCGGTGAGCCTGCGGGTTTCGGCATTGAGCAGCGGGCCGAGATAGCCGATTTTACCGGTTTTGGAGGTCATGGCGGCGACAAAGCCGGCCATCATCTTGCCGTATTCCATCCGCCCCATGAGGTTGCTGAGGTTGGCGCCGGCCTTGCCGGTCAGGGCGTCGTCGCCTGAGATATGGATGAATTGCACTTCCGGGTGCATCAGCGAGGCTTCCCTGATCCCGTCTTTCATGTCGTCGGAGTTGCCGATGATCAGTCTGGCGCCCTTCGATACCAGATCGTCGACCAGCATGGGGATGGTGATGCCGGGCCGGTCGGCCGGGTTGACCTTGTCGATATAGAGCATTTTGGCGCCGGGCAGGACCTTTTCCATGGCCTGACCGGCATCGAAGTGGGCCTGGCTCCAGCCGTGGTCGCTTGCCGGACCGACCAGCAGCAGGCCGAAGGGATAATCCGCCGCTGCGGCGGACAGCGGACCGGCCAGAGGACACAGCAGAAAGCAGAGGAAAATCAGCACCTGCCGGAACGTGGTGAAACTGTTCATGTCTTTGCTCCTTCTATTTGCGAAATAAGTGATGGGGATGAATGAATTGGGTGCAGATCATAACCAATATTAGCGGGAGATTCACGGAAAAACGGTAAATGGCAGGTGGCGAGAATCAGAGGGAAATGACGGAAAAAGACAATCTATGAGTCGAATTTTTCGACGGAATGGTTAAGATAGCTGAAAG
>CAYTVF010000369.1:0-2276 GCA_964441345.1 uncultured Desulfopila sp.
CCTCGGCCGTCGGTCCGTAGATCTCGGCCACCAGGGTCTGCAGGACCGGCGGACCGGGCGGAACTTCGGCAACCGCTACGGCAGCCCCGTATCGGGCGGCGATCTGGGCCAGCGGCGGGCGAATCCTGGTGGCAATATCATGGCTCTGCAGCGAGCGCGCGTGCTTCGGCAAAAGATTGACCTGGATATCGGCCACCGTCGGGCCGCTGCGCATGAAATAGTGGCGGACCAGGCCATTGAAATTGTAGGGCGAGGCGGTTCCGACATAGAGCTGGTAATCGGTTACCGCCGGGTCCAGGCGGACCACATCGGCCATTTCCAGGGCTGCCCGGGCCGTCAGCTCAAGGGTCGATCCCTCCGGCATGTTGAGGATCACCTGAAACTCACTCTTGTTGTCAAAGGGCAGCATCTTCACCTTGACCAGGCCCAGGTAAACCATGGAACAGGCGCCGAGCAGCATGGCGAAAATGACGGCAAAAAACACTAAGCGCCATCCGCCGTGGGCCAGGAGCGGATCCATGATTTTGTGGTAGATCCGGGTGAACCAGTCGTCAGGCGCTTTTTCGCCATCGCCATCGCCATGGCCACCATTATTTTTCCCCTTTTTCAGGATATGGGTGGCCGCCCAGGGCGTGACGGTAAAGGCGATGATCAGGGAAAAGAGCATCGCCGCCGAAGATCCGATGGGGATGGGGCGCATGTAAGGGCCCATCAGGCCGCCGACAAAGGCCATCGGCAGAATCGCCGCGATCACCGCCCAGGTGGCGAGAATGGTCGGATTGCCGACTTCGCCGACCGCTTCGATGGCGACCTCGATATGCGATCTGCCGCTGTTGCCGGGCAGACGGAGGTGGCGGACGATGTTTTCGACCACCACAATGGCGTCGTCGACCAGGATACCGATGGAGAAGATCAGGGCAAAGAGGGTGATGCGGTTCAGGGTGTAGCCGTACAGATAAAAAACCAGCAGGGTCAGGGCAAGGGTCGAAGGAATGGCCAGCATGACCACGATCGACTCGCGCCAGCCGAGGAAGAAGAGAATCAGCAGGGCGACCCCGAAAACGGCGATCCCCATATGGAACAGCAATTCGTTCGATTTCTCCGAGGCGGTCGCGCCATAATCGCGGGTCACGCTGACTGTCAGATCCGCCGGGATAAGACTGCCTTGCAGGCCGTCGACTTTCTTCAGTACGTCCTCGACCACGGCAACCGCATTGGCGCCCGGCCGCTTGGCAATCGACAGGGTAACCGCCGCCTCCGGCTCGTTCATCCCCTTGTCGCCGTACAGCACATAGTTGTCCGGCTCCTCGGGGCCATCAATGATTTCGGCCACTTCGTGCAGATAGACCGGTTTGCCGCCGTAGACCCCGACGACGATGCGGCCGATCTCCTCGGCGCTCTGCAGGAAGGTGCCGGTCTGCAGCTCTATCTCCCGGTTGAGCGATTGCAGGCTGCCGGAATGGGACTGGCTGTTGACCGCCTGGATCTTCGGGGCGAGCTCGCTTACCGTCAGGTTGCGCGAGGCGAGCAGCAGGGGATCGAAACGGACGGTCAGCTGCCTTCTGGTGCCGCCGATGAGCTTGGTCTCCGCCACTTCATTGATGCTTTTGATGGCGTCGTCAACCTCGGCGGCTATGCGTCGCAGGGTGAAGTGGTCATAATTCCCGCCATGGAAGGTGAGAGCCATGATCGGCACATCATCGATGGTATGCGGCTTGATCAGCGGTAGTTGCACGGTATGGGGAATCCGGTCGAAATTGGTGGCCAGTTTCTGGTTCAGCCGGACTATCGAGGTCTCCAGATTTTCCCCGACATAGAACCGGACGACCAAAAGGCTCTGGCCGGGCGTTGAAGTGGAATAGATGTATTCGACCCCCGGCAGCTCATAGAGCAGCTTTTCCATGGGGATAGTCAGCCGTTCCTCCACCTCTTTCGGGGTGGCGCCGGGCATGGTGACCAGGACATCGATCATCGGCACCTTGATCTGCGGCTCTTCCTCTCTTGGCAGCAAAACTATTGCCAGAAAGCCGAGGAGGAGAGAAGCCGCGATACCGAGCGGAGTGAGCTTGGAATTGACGAAGGCCCGGGCCAGACGTCCGGCAAAACCTGTTGGGTGGGGAGAGACCGAATTCATGATGTAAGTCACATGGTTTGAAGATGACGGAAAGAAGAGTCGTAGGAATTTATTAATCTGTAACAATTCAGTTTATTTGAATAATATGAACTTTGTTCGATTGGTTTTAGCTTCCCCTCCCTTGACGGGAGGGGATTGAGGG
>CAYTVF010000370.1:0-2258 GCA_964441345.1 uncultured Desulfopila sp.
ACTGGGCGTTAATAAAAATAGCCCGCCTGGAGTATTATCGGTAAACTCACGCTAGGTCTTTTGGGATGGACAATTAACGTTGCTACAATGCCATTGACATACGCGGCTGTGGCAATTGCCAAGCCAGTTGTTGCGCTATTGAATTTTTTTGGAGTTCCCACAACATCGCCGGATCCAAGCCTAATGGAATCTTATGACCCAGTGCGTGATGCTCTTGACGGAATAAGTAGAATAGATGGGACAAAAGATAACTTGGGTGAAGCAACAGTAGGGCGGATAGATGCTAGTCAATACGGCAAAGAAGAAGGGGGAGCGCCAACTGGTGGTGGTGGAGCATCTGTCGGAGGATCAAGTAGCGGCGGAAGTAGCACAGGAGGCGGGCCAGGGCAAGGCGGCAATCTCGGTGCGGGTCATTCTCCCGGTGGCGAAGGAAACTACTAAAAGTTGGGACGCAACAAGCAGGCTATCACTCTGCCACTCATTACACTGGAGAGGGGACCTTTAGAAACAGGAGTCAACTATGATACAATTATTGAATAGAATAATATTATTGTCCTTTCTAGTTCTCTCCGGATGCTTTTACCTGACACGAACCGACATTAGTACCAATCCTGTTTATCAAAATATCATTGGATCTGCTTATGTTACAAAAAATAAAATGAAAGTGTTTGGTGCTTGCTTAGCCTACAAGCCGAGAGGAAACCAATACTATTATTTTATTACCGCCCTTCCGGGTATTGGCGGAAGAGAAATTAAAGATCTTGGTTATCTGCCCGCAGGAACGATCTTAAAGGTTACAAAGGTTATTAAATTAACTCCAAATATTACTTTAGATTACGACGGGATAGAATTCGTTGCAGAGATTATTTCGCCGGGCGAGTTTTTCGGATTAGAAGTAGAAATTTACAGCGCTTTTGGAACGTATAAGGAGTCCAATACGCCTGGTAAATATGATTTGAGTAATGAGCATTTCACCCAAATTGAAAAAACGAAATTATAGGGAAATACACTCACGGGGTCATTATGTTGAGAGAACGATTATGCAGCGAGTTTTACCCTGTTGAGGGCTTATACTTAAGCACGCACGGGGTCAGCACGCACGGGGTCAGGTCTTGAAATATCAGTTTTTGCTTTCGCGTAGGAATGGGAATGGTGTCAGGATTCCAAGATGATAAATTGACACCACAAAGCAGGGGGCAAAGAAGTCACGGGTAGATGAGTTAGGCTTACAAGATCAAAAGGTAGAAGTAAGTTTCTACTATCGTTGGGTTTCGTTCAATTGCGTGCTACATAATGTAGCAGATGTTGTCTCCCAGATGCAGCTAGCAGGTAGAAAAAACAGAACCACGATTTGATAATGAATGAGCAAACTTTTCATCTCGGAAGCCTGACCCTGTTACGTGTGATCCTGCTACGTGGAGTACTTGGAGTACGTGGAGGATTCGGGAGAGTTAATTTGATTAGATATAAAACAATTATAGTTTTAGCCCTCATTTTAAGTACCCATGGATGCGCCAATCATTTAGTTAGGATTAAAGATCAGAATGCCACTTTTGAAGGCACTGGTTACCTTATAAAACCTCCAGGAGGAGGTGAATGGTTTTACAATAGAATGAAAAACATCCGAGGTAATATCACATATTTATTCGGCAGAAAAAATCAGTCGGAAACGCTTTCGAACTAAACGGATAAGGGGACGTTGTTTAATTGTTGAATTAAGCGCATCAGCCAGAAAGGCGTGGAGTCATGATTTTGAAATATCAGTTTTTGCTTTCGCGCAGCGACAAACCAAGGGCAACCAACCGCACCACCGACCAAGCCGGCCCGTAGCACGGTGCAATGTCGCATAAGCCCCCCTTATGTTGCAGTGAAAATGAGGGGTCACCCATTAAAAGGCACATTGTCAGGTCTTGTGTCTTGATATTCGTCGTGGTTGCTCATGCTGGCAAGTCACCTCAAGATAAGCAAAATAACAAGACTTGATGTTGGCGGCCAGGTATCCGCATCCATCGCCACCATCAACAGCTCCCTGGCCCTGGTTACCGGCTATTTACGGCAGGGCGAAGCGCTCGGTTCCCAGGCCCTGGAGATAATCGAACGGCAGGTGGCAACGGCCGTGCTGCAACGGGCATTTGCCGATGAAGACAATCGAAATACCCAAGGCAGCACCACCGGCGACCCGGTCCTCATCGCCAGCGGTTTTGAAAGCTACAAGGCGGAAGACCTGAACTACAAGGCAGTAAGCGATCTCATCACCA
>CAYTVF010000371.1:0-2233 GCA_964441345.1 uncultured Desulfopila sp.
CGGGCTGGTGCCGATGCCAGCCGTCAGCGGCTCGGAGATCCCGTCCCACCGTTCGAGCTGCTGGGAGGCGGCAAGGATCGCCGCCGGCCCGCGGCCGGTGCCGCCGCCGTAGGAGACGGTCTGCTCAAGCGGCACGGGGATCACCTGAAAGAGCGGCTCCCGCCCGGGCGACTCCTCCAGCTCGGAGTCGAGAAATCCTGGATAGGTATTCGTTTGCACTCGTGCCCTCAAGACAATCTGTTTTTAAAATCCTCGTAGCCGAAAGTGCGGACACATTCATAGCTGTCGTCTTCCGGTTCATAGAGATAGATGGACGGCAGACCGACGCCGTTAAAGGTGTTGTTTTTGACCATGGTGTAAATGGCCATGTCGCTGAAAACCAACCGGCTCCCCACTTCGAGGGGCCGATCGAAGGAGTAGATGCCCGCCACATCGCCGGCCAGACACGACAACCCGCCGATCCGGTAAGTGTACGGTTTCTCCCCTTCCTGGCCGGAGCCGATGATATGCGGCCGATAGGGCATCTCCAGCACATCCGGCATATGGGCCGGCACCGAACTGTCGATAATGGCGACGGCCATGTCGGCCCCGGCGATATCGAGAACGGTGCTGACCAGATAGCCGCAGTTGAGCGCCACAGCCTCGCCCGGTTCGAGATAGACCTGCACCCCCCATTTCGTTTTGAAGGTATTAACCACCCGGATCAGCCGTTCAAGGTCATAGCCCGGCCGGGTAATATGATGGCCGCCGCCGAAGTTGACATAGTTCATTTTCGGAATCAGCTCGCCGAACCGCTCCTCCACCGCCGCAACCGTCCGCTCCAGGCAGTCGGCATCCTGCTCGCAGAGATTATGCCAGTGCAGGCCGGTCACTCCGCCCAGCAGCTCCTCGCGCAGCTGGGCGTGGCGGATGCCGAGCCGCGAGCCCGGCGCGCAGGGATCGTACATTTCCACCGCCCCCTCGCTGTGCTCCGGATTGATCCGGATGCCGAGTTCGATCGATTTGCCGGTCCGGGCGACATACTCCGCGATCACCGGCCGGAACCGTTCCAGCTGGCTCATCGAGTTGAACAGGATATGGTCCGAGGTCCGGCGCAACTCCGCCATATCCGCAGCCGAATAGGCGGCGCCGAAGGCATGGACCTCCTTGCCGAACTCCTCATGGCCGAGCCGCGCCTCATTGGGCGAGCTGGCACAGACCCCGTCGAGCGTCGCCGCGATAAGCGGGAACAGCCGGAACATCGAAAAGCATTTCAGGGCCAGCAGAATCTTGCAGCCGGTCCGTGCCTTCACTTCGGCGAGAATGGCGAGATTCTGCCGAAGCAGACCGGCATCGACCAGATAGCAGGGGGTGGCCGGCCGCTCCGGGGCAAAGCGGTAATGGGAAAAACCGTTTATCACAGCTCGACCACCACCCAGGGCAGGCCGTGGCGGTTCAGATCTTCCATGAAGGGATCGGGATCGAACTGCTCCATATGCCAGACCCCCGGCCGGTGCCAGGTTTTTTCGAGCACCAGCTTGGCGCCGATCATCGCCGGGACGCCGGTGGTGTAGCTGATGGCCTGGGACCCCACCTCGCGGTACGACTCCTCATGGCTGCAGATGTTGTAGATATAGATTTTTTTCGACCTGCCGTCCTTGATCCCCTTCATCACGCAGCCGATGCAGGTCTTGCCCTTAGTCAGCGGACCCAGCGACGACGGCTCCGGCAGCACCTTTTTCAGGAACTGGATGGGGACGATCTGCTGCCCGCCGAACTCCACCGGATCGATCCGGGTCATGCCGACGTTTTCCAGCACCCGCAGGTGGGTGAGGTACTGCTCGCCGAAGGTCATCCAGAACCTGGCCCGCTTCAGGCCGCGCAGATTTCCCACCAGCGACTCCAGCTCCTCGTGGTACATGAGAAAACATTTTTTCGGCCCGATCCCGGCCGGAAAATCGTACATCATCGACCAGGAGAGCGGATCGGTCTCCACCCATTCGCCGTGCTCCCAGTAGCGGCCGCGCTGGGTGATCTCGCGGATATTGATCTCCGGATTGAAGTTGGTGGCGAAATGCTGGCCGTGGTCGCCGGCGTTGCAGTCGATGATATCGAGCTCATGGATCTCGTCGAAATGATGCTTCTGGGCCCAGGCGCAGAAGACGTTGGTCACCCCCGGGTCAAATCCCGACCCGAGCAGGGCCATGATGCCCGCCTGCTCGAACCGCTCGCGGTAGGCCCACTGCCATTTGTA
>CAYTVF010000372.1:0-2232 GCA_964441345.1 uncultured Desulfopila sp.
TGGCAATACCAATGAAATTCTCAGAGGTTCGGTGAAACGGAGGCGGGCTCTGCTGAGGAGCAACCCGTCAAGGGATAGCCGGATGGGCGGCGAATAGTCGTCGAAAAAAAGGGAGCCTCCGGGCTCCCTCTTCTTTTTTCCGCCGGTCGCGCTTCCGACTATTTGTTGCCCCCATGCCTTAAAAAACCTTGGGGTCCGGGGTAAAGCCCCGGTCGTCGGCTCGATCAACCATGGTCCATCAACTTGCCGAAAAAAATGTCCATCATTTTGCGTGATCGGGCTCACAAGAAATCCCGTCAAGGGGATGCAATTCACGATCACAACACCTATCGCCAGGGCCCCCGACAGGAGCGCCCATCGCCGCGAGACCGTTGGGCGGATCCGCAACAGCAGGATAGCCACTCCGCCCGACAGATCCCTTGAGAGATCGAGCAATGAAAACGAACGGCCCCCCATAATCAGTTGGATCACCTCGATGCTCAATCCAACAGCCATCACCGAAGAGAGACCCGCAATGACTCTGAATGGGTTCGACCTGCGCACTGACCCCCAGTAGCGGTCGAGCAGATATCCAAACAAGGCAAAATAGGCAAAATGCCCAAGGTTCCAGAACTCTTCCAGCGATCGTGAAGATTGATGGGCGGCCCCTCCGAAAAAAAAGGAGGGGGAGACAAGCAGCAAGGGGAGCCAGAGAAACCATTGCCGCGGCATGCGCGGCAGCCGGTTGGAGTGAAGAGATATCGACAAGAATTTCCTCAACGATCCCGGGGTGTGAACTGCTTGAGACGCTCGACGATACGTTTAGCTGCTAAGCCATCGCCATATGGATTATGGGCAAGGCTCATCGTCTCGTATTCGGCACCGTCGGCCAGCAGCGTCATGACATTTCCGACGATTTTTTCTTTATCCGTGCCAACGAGCCTGACGGTTCCCGCCGCAACCGCCTCGGGCCGCTCCGTGGTCTCGCGCATGACCAGCACCGGTTTTCCGAGCGACGGGGCCTCTTCCTGGACTCCGCCCGAATCGGTAATAATCAGATATGAACGGCTCATGAGATAGACAAAGGGCAGATAATCAACCGGCTCGATGAGATGGATATTCGAAAAACCTCCTCCACCCAGGATCCTTTTGACCGGCTCCTGCACATTGGGATTCAGATGGACGGGGTAGATAATTTCGACATCCGGACGCTGGCGCGCAATCTCGGTCAATGCCAGGCAGATATTTTCAAACCCTTTGCCGAAGCTTTCTCTTCTGTGGCCGGTTACGAGAATCAGCCGCTTCCGCAAATCGAGAAAAGAAAACCGTTCTTCCAGCATTGCCCTGAGGCCGGTGTCCGCCGCAAGCTTTTCGACAATGGCAAAAAGCGCGTCGATAACCGTGTTCCCCGTCACAAACACCGAATCCGGATCCACCCCTTCACCCAGCAGATTCGCCTTCGCCGCATCAGTCGGGGCAAAATGGAGGTCCGCCAGGGTATCGGCTATTTGCCGGTTTATCTCTTCGGGAAAGGGGGTGAATTTCTTAAAGGTCCTGAGGCCCGCCTCGACATGGCCAACCCCGATCCGGCAATAATACGCCGCAAGACTTGCCGCCATGGTTGTCGTGGTATCGCCATGGACAAGGACGATATCCGGCGACTCCCTCTCCAGAATCGGCTTCAGCCCCTGCAGCACACTGCAGGTAAGAGCAAAAAGGTCCTGGCCCGGCTTCATCACATCCAGATCATAATCGGGATCGATTGCAAATATCCGCAGAACCTGATCGAGCATCTGACGATGCTGGGCGGTAACACAAACAACACTTTCGATGGTGTCGCGATGCTTCTCAAGCTCCTTGATTACCGGAGCCATCTTGATCGCTTCAGGCCTTGTGCCGAAAATGGAGAGAATTTTTTTCATGTGTGATCCGATCCGCTCGCGGAATATTGCGGGTCAATGGTTTCCAGGTGCCGGGAGAAGGAAGAAATTCGCAGTAGTTTGGACACTTCTCAGATTTTTTCGATCTTTAAACAGCATTTCGTCAACGCCAAGAGGGAAAAATAGTGCAAGCCCGGCAATACTTAATCATCGATTATTGCCCCCTCAGGATACTGGTTGAGAAAGGCCAGCGGTTTTATCAAGGCAAATTGGCGGGTAACAGGGTTTTCAATGTTGGCATACTGTTTTTCTGGAAAAGTTGCCTTTGCCAAAGTCGTTTTGCCCGACTGCCGGGGACCGGTGATCGTTACTA
>CAYTVF010000373.1:0-2065 GCA_964441345.1 uncultured Desulfopila sp.
CCGGAAATGGCAATCTTGTCCGGAATGCGACCTCAACCATGACCGGAAAATCAACGTTTGGGATCTGCGGGTGTTAATAGGGCAATGCGATGTCCCGAACTGCGCAGAAGACAACCTGCCGGTTCCGGAGATTATCCGGCAGCCGCGCAATCAATCGGTAATGGAGAACACACCGGTCACATTTTCGGTGGCGGCAGTCGGCAAGTCTTTAACCTATCAATGGTTTCGGGACGGCAACGAAATTTCCGGGGCAACTCAAAAGGAATACACGATCGACCAGCCGGCAATAACCGATGATGGTGCGCTCCTGCAGTGCAAAATCGGCAGCGGCAGTTCTGCGGTAGCAACCGACGAAGTAACGCTCAGTGTCTATCGGCAGGGCGATTTCGACTGGGATGGAGATATCGATGTAGACGATATCCGCGTTGTCAGGACACTTCTCTTCAGGCCCGCCCGGGTTAATCCGGAGGCCAACTTCGACCACGACCGGTCTATCACCCTCAAGGATCTTCGCTATCTTATACGACAGTGCAGCTGTCCCCAGTGCCAGGAACCGCAACCGGCAGTCATCACCGAGGAACCCGCGGATATCGTAATCCTGGAAAAGAGTCCAGCAACCTTTACGATCCGGGCCGAGGGCATCCGCCCGACCTACCAGTGGCAGGTGAACGGGCTGGATATCGTGGGCGCCATCGCGGCCAGCTACACTTTGGCCGAAGCGCAGCTCCTCGATCACGGCAAGCTGTTTTCCTGCATCGTCACCACCGCCGGCGGTTCGGTGATCAGCCGGGCGGCGGAACTGCAGGTGGAAATGGATGTGCCGGTAAACGAGGTGGCAGCGGCCGGCCTCAGCGCCGCCTGGCAGCGGGATAAGGCGGCGCTTTCCTGGCTGCCGGCCTCCGGGATGCGCTACCGGCTCCAGCGCGGCAAGAGCGCGGACGCCACCGAACCCACCTTCTTCGAAACCGGGGAGACCAGCTTCCTCGATGGGGACGCGGCCTACTATTTTGGCTGGTATTACCGGCTGGTTACCATCAAGGACTATTTCCATCCGGTCAGCAACAAAGCCTATCACGCCGTCGGCCCGCTGTCGGAGCCGGTGTTTTTGCCGGCCCAGCCGAGTCCCGTTATCGAACTCGATGGCGTGGAATTGCAGGAGGACGGCAGCTACCTCGCCTACTTTATCGCCGGGACGAGTTACAACGGCCGCTATCGCAATTTCGACGACCCGGTGGCCGTCACCGCCCTCGGCCCGGCGGATGTGGCCGCGAGCGGCGCCGGCGGCACGTTCAACTTCACCCCACCCGCGGCCGGTGAGTGGCGGATCGAAATTACCGAGCCCGAAGGCTACCGCTCCGCCAAAATCAAACTGCTCCTGAAAACCGATACCACCGCGCCCCGGCTCCTGCTCCATACCGTGGGCGAACTGACCACCTCGGCCGCGGCCGTGACCCTGGCCGGCGAGGCGGCCGACAAGGAGTCGGGGCTTTCCTCCGTCCATGTCGTTTCCGACCAGTACGGCCAGACCTTCGGCGGCGCTTTCGAGGCAGGCGGCGCCTTCCGGATCGAGGTGCCGGTAAAAGTCGGGGAGAACCGGCTCACCGTGGTGGTGCGCGATAAATGCGGCAACCAGGCGACCGCCACGATTTCGGTCAAGGCGACCGTGCCGGCCCTGCCGCAGTTGACGATCGTAAGCCCACCAAACGGCTCGACGGTGACCGGCAAAACCGTCACCGTCGCCGGCACCGTCCGCTCCAGCCTGCCGCCGGAACAGATCAAGCTGTTATTCAACGGCCAGGTCGATTTCCCAGTGGGCTCGGGCGGCAACTACAGCTTTGCTTTCCCCGGCGTCCCGTTGCACGACGGCAGCAATGTCCTCCTGGTCACGGCGGAAACTCCCTACGGCACGGTCAGTGCCGAGTCGCTGGTCATGGTGGCCAAGGCTGAAGAACCGGCCAAGCCCGAACCGCCCGCCGTGGAAATGTATTCGGCCCAGCCCGATTCCTCTATCGCCGGCGATACCTTCCAGGTAAGCGGCATCGCCACCGGCAGCGCCGACATCGTC
>CAYTVF010000373.1:2075-2227 GCA_964441345.1 uncultured Desulfopila sp.
GACGGTCAACGGCCGTGCCGCCACCATCACCGGCAGCGGCACGCAGGTCTCTTTCGAGGCGACGCTCGACTTTGCCGGTCAGAACCAGCTGGAAATTACCCAGGTGATAACCGACGGCAATGGGCAGTCCACCACCCTGCAATACACCGTCA
>CAYTVF010000374.1:0-2220 GCA_964441345.1 uncultured Desulfopila sp.
TCCCGCAAGGGGAGGGGGGACTTTGTCCATAGAGCTGAGTGGATACGAGTTTTCGATTTTTTCGAATGTAACGCCAGTTATTATCTATTTGTTATAAGATACTCCGCTGAGTATCTTAGAAGATCATTCTTGAGTTAATGACATTGTGGCGCACTGTACCGTAGAGCAATCAGGATAATCCCGGTTTGGGAATGATCAATAAAAAATAATGGAGATGGAAAAAGACTATGGCAACGTTATGGAAGAGATTCGCACCGATTTTTTTGCTGCTTATCGCGTTCACTCTCATTGAAGGCGGGCTCACCGCGGATTATGCCGATGCCCGTTCCAAGTCGGGCGGAAAATCCTTCAGTTCAAGCCCGAGCAAAGCTCCGGCGAATGCTCCGGCAGGAGGTCCTGCAGCCGGCGGCGGCTTCGGTCGCGGCCTGATGGGCGGTCTTGTCGGCGGCGCGATCGGTGGCATGCTGTTCGGCTCGATGTTCGGGGGGGGAGGCTCCGGCATGGGAATTCTGCCCCTGTTGCTTCTCGGCGGAGTGGCATTTTTCCTCTATCGGAGATTTGCCAAAGCCCGACAGGTCGCCGGCAGTCAGGCACCGAGCTTATATTCCCAACAGGCAGTTCAGCCATCCGGCATCCTTGGCGGAGGTGCCGGAAGTGCCATCCAGCCACCGCTTCCACCGGTCATCGGCGGGAATTTGGTGGATGATGGCATAAGTCAGATCCGCCAGACCGACCGCGATTTCGATCCGGCCTATTTCACCGAAATCGCTTCCGATGTTTTTTTCAAGGTGCAGGCCGGATGGATGCGCCGCGAACTTGAATCCTATCGCCATCTCCTCGGCGAACAGCTGGCCCGGGAATATGAGGAACATTTCGCGGGAATGCGCGGCAAAGGGCATATCAATAAACTGGAGTCCATTGCCGTTCGCGGAGTGGAGATCATTGAAGCCGGCAGCGACGGCCGTGAGGACTTCGTTACGGTGCTGTTTACCGCAAATCTCCTTGATTACACGGTCAATGACAAGAGCGGCGAACTGATTTCCGGCAGCATGACCGACCCGGTCAAGTTCCGGGAGGAGTGGACCTGGGCGAGACCTGCCGGCACGCAGAACTGGAAGCTCGAAGGCATAAAAGAAGGCTGACAGGCACCGCCGGCACAAATCGTATCCGGATCTTGTTGTGCCGGCGTTTTTTTCGGGAGGAATTAGGTGTCGTTTGCGGATGTTTTTTTCAAGTTCATTGAGGCCTGGGGATTGATACTCCACTGGCCCCTGAATTCCCTGGCCGCATTCCAGATTGCCACCACAGCGGGATGCTTGATGATCCGCTCGACGGAGATCGCATAGAAACGCTCCCTGACCGTATCGGATCTGCCGATGATGGCAACATTATGCTGGCGGCATACTTCCTGCTCGATTATGGACGGTACGGAAAAGATGCCGTCGCCCGCCTGGCCAAACACCTTGAGCAGGGCATGGTCGTCGAATTCTCCGGCAATCTCAGGCCGGATGCCAAGTGAACCGAACCATTGATCGAGGCTTCCCCGCAGGGCCGACATCGGCGTCGGCAATAACATCCGTGCATTGTTCAGGGACTGTGGAAATCCCTGGCGCAGTGGTCCGGCCAGCGATTCTATGGCGCAGAAGGTCACTCCGCATTCGCCCAGCAGATGACTGTAGGCTTTGACGCTCAGGCCGGATTTTACCGGCGTGTCGGTAAGGACGATATCGAGATTGTGGATGGCCAGTTCCGCCAGCAGTTGTTTTTCTTTCCCCTCATGACAGACAAAACGCACCCCTTCGGCAAGGGCCAGGGCCGGTTCCAGGATCCTTCTGGCCATCATCTTGGGGAGCATGTCGACGATGCCGACCTCGAAGCGGAGGGGCCCGGAGACCGATCTTCCCCGGACCGTATCGAGCAGTTCCAGACCCAGGGCAAAGATCTGGTCGGCATACCGGAAAACCACGCGTCCCAGATCGGTCAACTCCAGATTGCGTCCAACCCGCCGGAAGAGCTTGCCGCCCAGCGATTCTTCAAGTCTGCTTATCTGCATGCTGACCGTCGATGGCGCCAATCGCAGCCGTTCTCCGGCTCTGGTGATGCTCTCTTCCTTTGCTACAATCCAGAAGTAGTGGAGGTGATGATAGTTAAGCCATTCCATTTTTTTCAGTAATGTCCGGTTAAGTACTTGCATACAGGTTATTGGTTGAATTGTTGTCT
>CAYTVF010000375.1:0-2215 GCA_964441345.1 uncultured Desulfopila sp.
GCTACTCAATCCCCTCCCGTCAAGGGAGGGGAGGTTAAAGCCACTCAATCCTCTCCCGTCAAGGGAGGGGAGGTTAAAGCTACTCAATCTTCTCCCGTCGAGGGAGGGGAGGTTAAAGCTACTCAATCTTCTCCCGTCAAGGGAGGGGAGGGTAGATCCTAAATCACGATATGTACATTAGAGGTAAGCGTGCTGAAAAACGGAAACAATCTGCCTGTCGCAGCCGGGAAAGAGAACAAAAAAACCTCGTCCCAACTGCATGATTCACGGCATAAAACGGACTCGGATCTGGTCGCCGATATCCGGACGACAATATTGGTGCAGTCGCCGCGGGGAGGGCAGATGATTGTCTGGATGACCCTGCTGCTGATGATTTTGCTGATTTACTGGATGTACGTTTCGGAAATCGACGAGATTACCCGAGGCACCGGCAAGGTAATCCCCTCCAGCCAGATTCAGGTGGTCCAGAATCTGGAGGGGGGCATTCTCGCCGAGACATCTATAAAAGAAGGGGATATTGTCAAGAAAGGGCAATTGCTGATGAGGCTCGACGAAACCCGCTTTTCCGCGCCGTATAAGGAATCCCGGTTGAAATACCTGTCGCTTCTGGCAAGGGCTGCGCGGCTCAGGGCCGAGACCGAGGGGGGGGAGATGGCGGTGCCGGAAGAAGCGCTCAAAGAACGCGCGGAGATCGTCGCCCGCGAGCAGCAGCTCTTCGTTGCCAGAAGGAATAAGCTCGCCACGACCCTGGCAATCCTTGGCGAACAGGAGATTCAGCGTAAACAGGAACTGGCCGAACTGGAAGACAAATCGCGGGAGCTGGACCGGACCTATAATCTGTTGAAGAGAGAAATCGACCTGACCAAGCCGCTGGTCGCCCAGGGCGCCGTCTCCGAGGTCGAGATCCTGCGGCTGGACCGGGAGGCCTCACGTCTGCAGGGAGAGATGTCGGGTATAAGGCTTGCGATCCCCCGGGTCAGATCGAAACTCGCCGAGTCCCGGAAAGTCATCAGCGAGGAAAAGCAGAATTTTGCCAATCTGGCCAAAAAGGAACTCAACGAGGTCGAGGTGGAGCTTGAAGGGCTTTCGGCTTCGGCGACGGCGCTCGCCGACCGGCTTGAGCGGACCTCGATACGTTCTCCCGTGCATGGCACCATCAAGCAGATTCTGGTCAATACCGTGGGCGGTGTCATTCAGCCCGGCATGGACCTTATCGCCATCGTGCCTCTTGAGGATTCCCTGCTGGTCGAGACCCAGATCAAGCCGGCGGATATCGCCTTTCTGCGGCCCCAGCAAAAAGCCATTGTCAAATTCACCGCCTATGATTTCAATATTTACGGCGGCCTGGAAGCGGAGTTGGAACTCATCAGCGCCGATTCCATGACCGATGAGAAAGGTAACAGCTACTATATGGTGCGAGTGCGTACTAAGAAAAATTATCTGGAGAGCAGGCAAGGTCCTCTTCCCATTATTCCCGGAATGGTGACCACCGTGGATATAATTACCGGGAAAAAAACCATCCTGTCCTATTTGCTGAAACCTGTTCTCCGGGCGAGGGAAATGGCTCTTCGTGAAAGGTGAAAGATATGGCAATATTGCTTTACAGTAGAAATGAAACGGTACGCAGCAAGTGGTTGATGGCGTTGAAGGGGCAATGGCAGGTGCATCAGGCCTCATCGGTAAAAGAGCTATTTGCCGTGATGAAGCGTTTTCATGTAGAGACCATCCTGCTGCACCGGGGATCGGTCGCCGAGAGCGAGCTTCGCGAGGTATGCGGGATTGGCGGCAGCAAGGTATTTGTGTTGTCCGACCGGCCCGACGACAAGGAAGGCCTGGTCTGCCTGCGGCTGGGATGCGTCGGGTATGCCAATACCTATATCGCCCCGCTCAGGCTGAAGGCGGCGGTCGAGGCGGTTGAATCCGGCCTGATCTGGGTCAACAGCTCCCTTATGCAGTATCTGATCAAGGGGCTGGCCGCCGGTGGGGCGCATGGGGCCGAGCCGGACAGCCCGCCGGCCAACCCCCAGCTCGCCGGGCTGTCCAACCGGGAACTCCAGATCGCCAGACTGGTGGCCGACGGCCTGCAAAACAACGAGATCGCGGCGCAGCTGGATATCACCGAGCGGACCGTCAAGGCGCATCTTGGCTCGATATATACCAAAACCCAGACGAAGGGCAGGCTGAGCCTGGCGCTGTTGATGAAGAAGGGTTGAGG
>CAYTVF010000376.1:0-2213 GCA_964441345.1 uncultured Desulfopila sp.
CGAAATGCAGCAGCTTATTCCTCCGGACAGGAGAAAGGGGGTAGACGATCTCTATCAGCAATGGCTGGAAATAGAGGCCGGTAAAAGCAAGGCCGTGATCATCGATTTACGTACCGAAGCAGAATTCAACAGTGGCCATATCAAGGATTCGAACAACATCGATTCGGGTCATGCCTATACCATGCCCGATAAATGGGCTGACCCGGAGACGGAGATATGGATATTGTGCCGGACCGCTCATCGCGCCACCTATTTTGTCGGGTCGCTGTATAAATACGGCTACAAAAATGTCTTCCTGGTGGAAAATGGCATTGTTGGCTGGGCCGAGAGGGGGTATCCACTGTTCAATACCTATCTGGGTGAAATCAAGGTCGTCACGTATGACAAGAAACTCAAGGAAACGTATGCCTATCGGGAAAACCGTTAAGAAATGCATCTGTGCAGATACCGCTGCGGCGGATATGGCTTTGTTTGCTTCGAACAGGCAAAAATGAGAGAAAAGGAACGACGATACGCCATATCAACCTCCTGTTCTCTTTCAGGATGTCATCGGTCATCGATATCCTGCGAAAGGAGAGATCCCGGCCGGCTCTCTCCTTTCATGTCGATGACGACGGACCCGGCGTGGCCCACGGGGATCGAGAGAGAATCTTCGAACCCTTTGTCCGGCTGGACGATACCAGGGAGCGCGAGGCGGAAGGCTATGGGCTGGGGCTGGCTATTGTCAAACGCGTGGCCCAGTGGCATGGCGGCCAGGTAATGGTCGGGGATGCACCCATCGGCGGAGCAAGATTTACGTTGCGGTGGCCGCAAATCCAGTAGACCTCCAGCGCAGCAGTTGCCATATTCGAGATCGATGGACGATCATGGCGGGATTCTCCAGATCGACCTTGCCTCTCTCGACCTCAATTACCACCTATCGATGGATAAACCCGACCTCAAACCAGGCCGTTACGTCATGCTCACGGTCAAGGACAGCGGCACCGGGATCGATGAAAAAGCAAAGGCCCTGGGGATCGGCGCCTTCATCATGAAACCGGTCGCCCCGGGAAGGCTCGCGCACACCCCATCCGGCAGGTTTTGGACACCAGGAACGCAGCGGGGAAATGAGTGCAAACTCTTTTCAAAATGTGTCAATATGACTTCATCCCAGCCCCCGGCCGGCTTTCTTGAAAGTGTGCTGTAACTCTTGAGGCACCGGCAGCGGAATGTACCCGGGTGGCTAAAGCCCGGTCAAAGAAGCGCGTCGCCACCCACGAACGTTTCAGCACCTTGATGGATCGGCAAAGATTCCAGGCAGTCTACCCCGCATAGCCCATGGACCGGTCGGGTATCTCTATTTTATTTTCGGAGTGATTTCCATACCCCTTCCCATAAACATCGACGTAAGCGCCAAAAGGACAACATCTTTCCGCGCGAGGGCGGGCATGTCATAATCGGGTAACCTAAAAATATAAATGAGGTAGCCCATGATAAATCAGAACAACAAACAAAGCCAAACAGGCGAGACCAAGAAATGGCAGGCCCACCTTTCCGCTCTTTGCTTGCGCGGAAACGGAAACATTCTGAAACATTCAAGGCAAAAGTCGGCGCTGGCGACTATGGCTGGAGAGAAGACTGAGTTCCAAAAGTTGATTGATCGTACCCATTCCCAGACCACACCAGCCGTAGTGACCTTAAGGAAAATCAAGCAGTTCTAGCAAATGACCATACAGTAATTCAACCTATCTCACTCTTGATCTTTTCAGTAAATATAGGCACGAACTGCTTCAGATCGGCCACCACCAGTACGTCGGCAACATCGCCGATTGGGGCATCCTTGTCGGTATTGATAGCCACTATGAACTCCGATTTCTTCATACCAGCAAGATGCTGAATGGCCCCGGATATGCCGCAAGCAATATAAAGTTTCGGGGCGACGGTCTGCCCGGTGGTACCGACCTGGCGATTATGCTCCACCCACTCGGAATCGACAACCGGCCGGCTCGCCCCGTATTCGCCACCCAGGGCCTTGGCAAGACCGGCGATCATCGCCAAGTTCTCGGGTTTGCCGATACCACGACCGGCAGAGACAATGACCTGGGCCTTGCTGAGATCGACACCGCCGCTTGAATGAGATATCCTCGTTGGTAAACGCGGAAGTCCGGTGAAGACTAATAAGAAGAAAAAGAAAGACAACCAGTGAATTCCATACGACAACATCATCAATTTCT
>CAYTVF010000377.1:0-2212 GCA_964441345.1 uncultured Desulfopila sp.
TTTAAAATATTTTCATTTTTTTTTTACTGCAATTTGCTAACCGGACATTACTGATGAAAATTGACAAATCGGGGACTATCTTGTTAATATCAAAACCTGATTTTTCACATATTCGCCGTCAATCAACCCCTAAGAATCCGATCCACTTGGGGGACTGGAATGTATTTATGCAAACTGGTCTCCAGAGCTGCCACGGCTTTCCCAACTCTCTTTCCATATTTCGATGACCGCCTCTTTTGCCACCGACACCTGCCGGATAACCCTTGAGAAACAAGGCAGTTTTGATTACTCGAAACTAAGCTTTCCCCTGCACTGCGGGATATTCACAGAAATTGCCTCCGACCGCTTTGTCTTCCATTTCAACCTGAGTGGTGAAATAATCAGGGCCCAGGGCAAAGGGGAAATGTGGGGCCATCCCCATGAATGGCTGAAACGAACCAGAGGCAACGATTGGGTGTACTACTCCACCGGCGGTTACACCGGGGTATTCGAGGCCATCGGCGAATATTACCTGCCCAACTTCGACTACCCATCGAACAATCTTTTGGGAGGGCATCCTTTTACCGGAAAAGAGATTAGCGGCTTAGCGAACTCATGGCATCAGACTCTGACGCAACTGACCGAGAGCATACATACTCCGCCGGAACCGATCCGCCGTTTTTTCTCGGAGGCGCTGGCCAACACCCCTGCCTGCCTGGCGGAAAAAGCGCAAAGGCTTCGGGAAATTATCGGCGGACGTATTTCCGTTCTCCCCCCGGATGCCCGACATGTCGAATACAACCTTATTCCCCTGACCATTGCCAATGGTTGTCTCCATAAGTGCCGGTTCTGCAAGGTAAAAAACTCTTCCCCCTTCAGCACCAGAACACCCGCTGAGATAACCGGCCAGATCTGCCGGCTCAAAGACCTCTACGCCGCCGATTTAGCCAACTACAACGCTCTTTTCCTGGGCGAGCACGACGCGTTGCAGGCGGGAGCCGATCTTATCTGTTTCAGCATTCAGGAGGCATATAAGGCATTCGGCTTTGCCGATTCCTCTATCAAAACCCACAGGACCTTCCTCTTCGGCTCCGCGACTTCGCTTCTCAACACCCCGGAGCGCCTCTTTATTGACCTGGAAAAGCTGCCGGGGTTATTTTATATCAACATCGGACTCGAATCGGCCGACCAAACAACCCTCGACAAACTCGGCAAACCCATCTCGGCCGGACTGGTTCGGGAAGCCTTCACGCGAATGCAGGAGATCAACAGCCGCTATCAGACCATCGAGGTGACGGCTAATTTTATCATGGATGGAGATCTCCCGGCAAATCATTATCCGGCAATCCTTGAATTGATCCGGGAAAGTCAGGTGCACACAAAACCCAAGGGCTCGATCTACTTCTCTCCGTTGACCTTCAACCAGCCTTCCCGGGCGCGTCTCTTTGAGTTCAACCGGCTGAAAATTCTCAGCAGATTGCCAACATTTCTTTATATAATTCAACGATTATGATAACCAACCCATCAAATGGAGAATTGTCTTATGACCGATTCCGCAATGCTGAGAAAAAACATCCTGGCCGCCCGCAACCAGCTGACCAGGGAAGAAATCACCACGAAATCGCAGGCTATCCAGCAATCCCTGCTCGGTCTCGATCAGGTGCGTGATCGCCAATCGATCTTTGTTTATGTCAGTTTCCGGAGTGAAGTCGACACGTTCGACCTTATCGAAAGGCTGATCGCCATGGGCAAGACAGTAACCGTGCCCATTACCCGCGTGCGGGAAAAACGACTTGACGCCATCCGGATTACTCATCCCGCGACGGACCTTCAGCCGGGCTACTGTATGATCCCCGAACCCGGGGAAGAGCTCTGCCGCACCAACCAGCTTGACCCGGAAAAAATTGAGACGATTCTTTTGCCGGGTTCGGTATTTGATCAACGGGGCGGCCGGTTCGGCTACGGCGGGGGATATTATGATCGTTTCCTCGCCCAGATCCCATCCGCTGCGCGGATCGGACTGGCCTTCGACCTGCAAATAGTCGAGAAGGCCCCGCTCAGCGCCCATGACCAGCTCCTCGATCTGGTGGTCACCGAAACCAGGATCATCTCTGGCAGAAGGTAAGAGAGGACGGGCAAGTTATTTGTTCGTAACTATTTATTTTATTTCAATAGTATGCACTTTGTCAGATTGGTTTCAGCTTCCCCTCCCTTGACGGGAGGGGATTAAGGG
>CAYTVF010000378.1:0-2209 GCA_964441345.1 uncultured Desulfopila sp.
GTTCCATATCGCCGGCGAGCAATTCCGCGGTTTGCAGTCTCACCCGCCTTTTAAGCGACCAGGACCAGAGGAGACATATGAAAAATAACGCCGCTATGAGTGCCAGGGCCAGCGCAAAAGACTTGATGGTCTCCCACCATTCCTCAATAACGGGCGGGCCGGTTCCCGTGGCGGCGTTGCCCGCCAGGACAACAAGCAACGCAATGCAGGTACCCAAATACACAAGAGAATGTGTCATGCTTCCACCTTAAGAAAGAGTACTTCTCGAACTGATACTACCACAGAAAAAGCTGGGGGGAAAGCTACAAAAATGTTAGGGAGAGGCTGGGCTCGCCGGTGGAGAAAAGATGGCGGGCAAAATCACCTTGGACGGTTTATCCGGAAATTGGTTGGTTCAATATTTCCTTTTGAAATTGCCAAAAACTGTGTAGTATCCCACTCGGCTTCGCGTCCGGCCGGCTTAACAGTAATGAAATAAGCGGTTATTATTTTTCAATAAATTTCTTATCAGCGCTATTTTATCATGACCAAAGATGATATTAGAGATAAAATTTTAACCATTCTCACCGAAGATTTTGAATTCGAAAAGCCGGGTCTGGATGACAACCTCCGGGACGACCATGGCTTTGACAGTATCGATGCCATTGAACTGCTGGGGAAAATTGAAATTTCCATCCTGGGCTTTTCCCTTACCCGGGAGGAGAAGGAAAAGGCGATGGCCATCAGGACCATCAACGACATCCTTGATTATATAGAAGGGATCAAAAGCTCCCGAACCAAATCCCGATAAGTGGGGCAAGTACCTTCACGAAATAATTTCCTGCCGGAAAAGCGCACAACATTATTTCCAAGGCACTCATAACCTGACACTCTCCGCAAGCCATGAAACGACGCGTTGTTATCACTGCCTGTTCCGCCATAACTCCCATCGGCTATGGCAAAAACGAGATCATCGAAAATCTCAGGCAAGGGAAATCCGGCGTGATCCCCCTGCGTGACGATGGTCTCCTGACCAAGCACATTCACTCCCGGGTCTTCGGCACGGTGAATTACCCCATCGAATACGGCTTTAAGCGACATTTCCGCAAAACCATGGGGCCCGTGGCCTATTATGCCTGTCAGGTTGCCAAGGATGTATTGGAAAGATCCGGGCTCTCCCAGGACTTTATCGCCTCCGGCCGTCTTGGCGTGGCGTTCGGCTCAACCCATGGCAGCCCAACCGTCCAGCGTGAAATCTACAAAACTTTTTTCAACGAACTCGAATCGAAATTCTCCTCCATCGGCGCGGTCGATTATCTGCGCTCCATGGTGCATACCACGGCGGTGAATATTACCCGCATGTTCGGGATCACCGGACGAATCATCGCCTCATCGACAGCCTGTACCACCAGCAGTCAAGCCATCGGTTTCGGCTACGAAATGGTCAAATACGGCATGCAGGATGCCATGCTCTGCGGCGGGGCGGATGAGTACGACACCACCACTGTGGCGGTTTTCGACAATCTGCTGGCCTGCTCGGTGAATTACAACGACACCCCGCACTGCACCCCCCGGCCTTTCGATGCCAACCGGGACGGCCTGGTGGTCGGCGAAGGCGGCGGCGCCGTGCTCCTCGAAGAGTATGAGTCGGCCAAAAGACGCGGCGCGGTCATCCTTGGCGAAATCATCGGCTTTGGCTGCAACAACAATGGCGGCGATCTTATCCTGCCCAATCTCGACGGGATTACGGCAACCCTGCGTCTGGCTCTTAGCGATGCGGGAATCGCCCCGCGCGAGGTCGATTTCATCAGCGCCCACGCCACGGCGACCAAAATGGGCGACGTGATCGAGGCGCAGGCAATTGCCGCGGTGTATGGCGACGGACCGCTGGTGACCGGCCTGAAAAGCTACATGGGCCACACCATGGGCACCTGCGGGGTAATCGAGTCGATTTTGACCCTGTACATGATGGAGCAGGGATTCATCGCCCCGACCCTGAACCTGGAAAATGTCGACGAACGGTGCAATATGCTGCGCCATACCCGTGAAGTGACCGAAACCGAGACAAAAATAGCAGCCATTCAGAATTTTGCCTTTGGCGGGGTGAATACCTGTCTGCTTATTAAAAATGGCAGAGAAGTGGCTTAGAAATTCAGTAGCTATTCAGCGCTCAAGAGTATGCACTTTGTCCGATTGGTTTTAGCCTCCCCTCCCTTGACGGGAGGGGATT
>CAYTVF010000379.1:0-1902 GCA_964441345.1 uncultured Desulfopila sp.
TCTTCAACGACATGCCGAGGAGTTCTGCCAGTTGTTTTTGTGTCTTGCTCAGTTTCTTCCGGGCAAGACTGAATTCTTCTTTGGTCAAGAGGAGTACCTCGCGTGTTTTTTTGTTGGTCAGAAGACTGTAAGCCCCGGTAGTATCCGGCGTTGCTACATAGTAATCATATGTCCAATACATACCAGATTCTGGGAAAAATGGCTGTCACTTTTCCGGCAAAACAATGAGAAAACATTGTTCCATTCCGCAACTCATGGTTATTATAGAACCGAATCGATCCCATCTTCCCTTGCACGTCATGACAGGCAGGATGCGGCGCAGGATGCGGCAGACGTGGTATGCCATGACACTGGCGCGGTTCTCAACTTTCGCAGAGGTACCGGCATTATGAAATCTCATTGTATGGCGAGGACATTTACGGTTTTCCTGTGCCTTGGCGTTTTATTGTGGTCGGGGTGCGCCAATTTTCTCAAACCGGAGACCGGGGCTTTGGCCCGCAAGGAAGCCCGCATCCTCCTTGGCGAAAGTGGCGTGAAGGAGAAGGTCCTTGCAACAAACGATCTGAAAATTATCTATTCCGTCGCAGGCGGAAGCGACAGTTTCACCCTGTCCGGCCGGGTGGTTTTTGACCGGAGCGTGAGCGATTCGTTCCCGGTGATAACGAAGTTTTTCCTGAAAATGAGCTTCCTCGACGGCGAGGGAAGGGTGATTGAGACGGTTGATATTACGCCGGTCTTTCATACCTTCGGCAGTGTACCGGACAAACTCGATTTCAACCTTTCCCGGGTCCCGCCCGCCGGCAGCAAAGCCATTGCTTTCAATTATTTTGGCGGGTTCCGGTCCAATCCTCCCGACATGAGCGGAACGTGGGACATTTATTATTTTCCTTTCGACTGATTCGGCATGAGGAGAGTTTTGCCGGCAACTCTCCGGGGAAATTGACATCTTCCGAGTCCCTGAGAGAAACCAAGAAATGCGGTGAGTGGTGAGAGAAGATCGAAGGACATTTTTGGCCGGGCTGAAGTCGTTGCTCGGATATCATGGGGTCATAGGCATAGACACGTATCCGCTGAATCGGGATGTTCAGTCTTTTCTCCAGGTTACGCCGCAGCCGGCCAAGGAGGAACGGGTAGCTGCCGCTCCTGCCCGGGCAGCGGCGCATGGCCATCCGACTGTGGTAAAAAAAGTGCCTGCCTCCCAGCCGGCGGCGGTGACGCTCGCCGATATTGCCGAGGAGGTGATCTCCTGCCGTGCCTGCGACCTTATCAAACAGCGAATTTATCCGGTTGCCGGCCGCGGCCCCGAGAAGGTCCGGCTGCTGATTGTCGGGGACTGGCTGAGTGGCGATGAGCAGGGCCGGTTGCCGCCCGGCCATCTTTTCGGTGTCGAGCAGGACCAGATGCTGGCCAGGATGCTGGCGGCGATCAAACTGCCCGTGACCGAGGTCTTTATCAGCAATGTGATCAAGTGTGCGGTTCCCGCCACCTGCCAGCCGCAGGCGGTCCATGTGCAGAGCTGTGTCTCCTATCTTCGCCGGCAGATTGCGGCGGTATCCCCGGAAATTATCTGTACCATGGGGATGGTGGCTGCCCGGGTCATTCTTGAAAAGTCCCTGCCGTTGTCGAGGCTAAGGGGTCGGTTTCATGACTATGAGGTGGCGCCGGGAGTGCGGATTCCCGTCCTGACCACGTACCATCCCACCTATCTTCTGCAGAACCCGGAAATGAAACAGGCAACCTGGGCCGACCTGCAGCTTCTTGCCAGACAGCTCGGTTTGAAAACCGCCTGATTATTCATTTTATTTCAATAGGCTACACTTTGGCTGATTGGTTTTAGCTTCCCCTCCCTTGACGGGAGGGGATTGAGGGGTGGGGGAGTTTGGAACGAAGTTGCTCTTTGCG
>CAYTVF010000379.1:1919-2195 GCA_964441345.1 uncultured Desulfopila sp.
CCCTCCCGCAAGGGGAGGGGGGAACCTTGCTTAACCCCCTCTCGCAAGGGGAGGGGCAACTTTGTCCATAGAACTGAATCGATACAAAGATTATCGCATCAGGATGAGGCCACGCCGGCCAAGCTGGCGGAAAAAGGCGGTGACGGAGATTTCCGCCTCCTGCAGGGTCAGTCCGCTTGCGCGGGAAAACTCCTTCACGATCGTACCGACGTCTTTGCCCCCGTCCACCATCTGCCAGACCATGCTGCCCAGCCGGTCCAGCTGGAGCTTTCCGGT
>CAYTVF010000380.1:0-2194 GCA_964441345.1 uncultured Desulfopila sp.
GAGACGATGGATCGCAAAGAAAATGCCATGCGCGATTACAAGCTTCAGCATTACAACGAGATGCCGGAACAGCAAGTGTCCAATGTGTCCAGGTTGATCGCATTGCAGGGACAATATCAGAGCAGTCAGGAATCCATTCAGGATCTGGAGAGAACCTGCGTTCTTATTCAGGACCAAATCAATAATCGGAAACAGCTTATTGAAAATGAAAAGGTAAATACGGTCGACACAGCCCAGACGAAAAGCGGCGAACCGAAAGAACAACCGGTAAGCAGCGAGGTCCAGCTGGCGAAGATGAAACTTCTTCTGGAACAGTTGCTCGCTCGATATACGGAAAAGCATCCGGATGTAAAGCGAACCCGGACCATTATTGCCAAATTGGAAATGGAGGTCGGCAAGGATCCGCGCTCTGATGCCGCGGCCGGTGCCGGCGTGGATTCGTCGGGGAAAGATATCGGCAAAAGCAAACAGCCGGCTGAAAGAGGAGTGGTCGATACGCTCATTCTCCAACTCGAAACACAGTACAAAAATGTCCTGCTCAATATTGAAAGCCTTAAAAAAGAAAAGGAACAATTGAAAAAGGTCATTGCCGAATATGAACAGTGGGTCGGCTCGGCTCCTGTGCGGGAAGCGGAATGGTCGGCCCTGACCAGGGAATACGGACAACTGAAAAAGCACTACGACTACCTTGTTGCCCAGGATCTCGAGGCCAAGTCGATGCTCAATCTTGAAAGGCGGCAAAAGGGAAGTCAGTTTAAAATCGAGGATCCCGCCAGATATCCGGAGAAGCCCATTAAACCGAACTTTAACATGATAATGGGAGTGGCGGCGATGGTTGGCTTGGGGCTTGGGGTGGGACTCACCCTTGTCCTCGATTTTTTTGATGGGTCTTTCCGGGACCCTGAAGCGCTGGAAGCCGTCCTGGGAATACCGCTTATTGCCACTATTCCGCGTATTGAAACACTTGCCGAACAGAGAAAACGCAAATGGCGACGGTTTATCGCCTTCAGCTTCCTGTTTGCCGGAATTCTGTTGGTTCTGGCTTTGTTCGGAGTCGTTTGGTTTAAAGGTTATATTGCTATCTAGAGTCTGTCGGATTATAGCAATTTGTCCGCTTGGTTTGAGCCTCCCCTCCCTTGACGGGAGGGGATTGAGGGGTGGGTGAGATTGCTACAGGGGTGGGTGAGATTGCTGCAAGAGTGGGTGAGTTTGGAACGAAATTGCACTTTACGGCTTCCCCCTCCCCCTACCCCCTCCCGCAAGGGGAGGGGAGACTTTGTCAATAGTGCTGAAAGAAAACAACGGCTTGGGAGATACCATGGTTAAAAACGATATCAAAAATAGTCGGGATCTTCAGAACCCAGACCTTGACCGATCGGCGAAATGGGATGAACGGCTTGTCCTCGGCGCCAGTTTCTCAAGTCAGGTTGCCGAATCCTTTCGCGTTCTGCGCTCCAGAATCCTGCATCCACCGGACGGTGGTTCCGTGTGCAGAACGATCATGGTTACTTCGGTTCTTCCGCAGGAGGGGAAAAGCTTTGTCTCGGCAAACCTGGGAATAGCCATGGCGCAAGGGGTGGATCAATACGCCCTGCTGGTGGATTGCGATCTCCGGCTGCCTTCCCTCGCCGGGCTTTTCGGAATTGCCGATGACCGGGGACTTGCCGATTATCTGCAGAACAAAGGAGAGATTCCTGCCCTCATTCAAAAGACTTCGGTGGAAAAGCTCTCGATCCTGGCGAGCGGCGTGCCGCCATTCAACCCGGCGGAACTTCTCGGGTCGATACGTATGCAGAGTCTGGTCGCGGAGCTTTCTTCGCGTTACCCCGACAGGTTCGTCATTTTCGATACACCGCCTTTTCAGGTTGCTTCGGAGGCGGCAGTGCTGTCGCAGGTCGTCGATGGAGTGGTGCTGGTGGTGCGGCACGGCGTATCCAGCCGGCTGTTGCTTCAGAAGGCGATCGAGGATATCGGCAGGAACAAGATCATCGGCCTGATCTTCAATGGCTACGAAAGCAATTTCGTTTCCGCGAGAATGCTCTACAAGAGCAATGCCTATTACGGCGACTACTATCGGCGAAAAAGCGGTAAAGCATAATTTCTGCCGGGAAAATTGGTACCAGCCCGGTAACTCTTCCCACACCTTGTGAGGGGTTGACAAAGTTCCCCCTCCCCTTGCGGGAGGGGGTTAGGG
>CAYTVF010000381.1:0-2184 GCA_964441345.1 uncultured Desulfopila sp.
AGGGGAGGCTGAAACCAATCAGACAAAGTGCATACTCTTGAAACAAACTGAATAGTTACAAATTATCAAAGGATTTTCAGGTTGAAAACAAGTGATACGGGAGTTTATTTATGACTGATACCGGCAGAATCGTAATCCATACCGGCAACGGCAAGGGAAAAACCACGGCAGCCCTCGGTACGGCGTTTCGGGCGCTCGGCCATGGGCACAGGGTGTGCGTCGTCCAATTCCTCAAGGGGAAAGGGAAATATGGCGAGCGGATTATGGCCGGCAAGACCGCCAACCTCGACTGGTTTGTCTGCGGCAAGGGGTTTGTCTTCAACAAGGAAAATATCGAGGAAGACCGGCTTGCCGCCCGGGAAGGTTTCGCTCTGGCGAAAGAGAGGGTGGAAAGCAATTTGTACGATCTGATCATTCTCGATGAGATAACCTATCTCCCGCACTACGATTTTCTCGAAGTCGAAAAGATTGTCGAACTTCTCCGCAACAAACCGCAACGGTTGTCGATCATTATGACCGGCCGCAATGCCGACCCGAAACTCATTGAAATTGCCGATACCGTCTCGGTAATCGAATCGGTGAAACACGGTTATGAGCAGGGGATCAAGGCGCAGAAGGGAATAGAGTTCTGAACGGAACGAAACAGAGGAGGCAGCATGATACAGCGCGGCGCTTTAACCGGCATACGGGTTCTCGATCTTTCCCGGATGCTTCCCGGTCCCTATTGCTCCATGATTCTGGCCGATCATGGCGCCGAAGTGATTGCCATCGAGGATAAACGGTTTCAGGAGGACGGCCTCTTTTTCAGTGACCTGAACCGGAATAAACGTCACATGACCCTGAGCCTGAAGAGTGCTGAAGGCCTGGCGATCTTTTTCCGCCTGGCGGAAAAGGCCGACGTGATTCTTGAAGGGTTTCGCCCCGGAGTGGTCAAGCGGCTCGGGGTGGATTACGCTTCGGTGCAGCAGAAAAATCCCGGTATCGTCTACTGTTCCATCAGCGGCTACGGCCAGACCGGCCCAATGGTCGACCGGGCCGGCCATGATGTCAACTATCTCAGTACGGCAGGGGTCCTGGGGCTGATCGGCGAAAAGGGCCGGCCGCCGGTTATCCCCGGCGTGCAGATCGCCGATATCGCCGGCGGCGGCATGAACGCGGCGGTCGGCATCCTGCTTGCTCTCTACGCCCGGGAAAAAACCGGCAAGGGCCAGTATATCGACATCTCGATGACCGATGGCATGATCGGCTTTCTCTCGCTGCCCTACTATTTTGCGGGAATTTCCGGTAAACCGCCCCAGGCCGCGGATACGCTGCTGTCCCATCGCTATGGCTGTTACAATACCTACGAAACCGCCGATGGCCGTTATCTCGCGCTCGGCGCGGTGGAAAACAGGTTCTGGCGGGGTTTATGCGAGCATCTCCACCACCCCGAATATGCCCCCTTGCAGTATGACGAAGAGCGGCGGGAAGAGATCATCGGCTTTCTCAGACAGAAATTTCTCAGCAAAACTTTGGCCGAATGGGAGAGCGAACTGGCCGGCCTGGATATCTGCTGGGCGGCGGTGAAGACGATGGATGAGGTGCTGGTCGATCCGTTGTTTACGGCGCGGGAGATGGTCCACACCTATGCCGATGTGGACGGGAAGGAAAGGCACGGTTTTGGCATTCCGGTAAAATTAAGCACCACCCCCGGCAGTATCCGGACGACGCCCGGCCGGTTCGGCGGGGCGACCCGGGAAATTCTCGGCGAAGCGGGATACTCGGATGGAGAAATCGACGTCTTCATCGCGGCCGGGGTGGTGTAATCACCGTGGCGGGCTGCCGCCTGCTTCCATCTCCGCCTCCGTGGCAAAATCATGGCTCTTTTCGCCGCCGAGATGGTCAAAGAAGCGTGGATAGGTTTTGCCATAGGCGGCAAATATCCGCTCAAAGGGGAGATCGGCGAAGTTGCCGTGATCCCGGACATATTCCATGTGTTTGTGGCCGAGGGCATCAAACTTATGGAAGATGGAGTCATAGGTGCCGTCGAATTCCAGGGGCAGGACGTTGAAGCGGCTGCACAGCGACAGGTTGAAGGCCGGGGTGGCCTTCAGCCATTTGTCATTCAGGTAGAGCTCGGTGTAGCCGTGGTCAGTAATGTCCGGTTAGCAAATTGCAGTAAAAAAAAAATGAAAATATTTTAAA
>CAYTVF010000382.1:0-2177 GCA_964441345.1 uncultured Desulfopila sp.
CCGAATCACCATGCTGTAGTGGGGATTGTAAGGAAATTTACCCGCCTCGGGCACCGCCTCGGCCCCGAAAACATTTTTTGCGGAAGTTAAGGAGAGGACGCTTTCGCCAAGATACACTCCCGTGACGGCGAGGCCATATTTTAAAAACTTCCGCCGTTCGGCCGAAGGCAGGGTACTCAAGTCCTCACTTTCCATCTGTTCCAAGTCATCGATTCTCATACTGGTACCTCTTGAATTTCAACAAAACCCTGCACATTGTGCAAACAGGGCATTGGCATTTTCAGTTAATGTTGCGCATCCGGGAGCATCCGGGCCGATCTCAATGGTGCTCGGTGAGATGACCGCGAAAGAGCTTCTCGCCCATCAAAAAGACCAGGCCGCAGAACGCCGCTCCGCCCACCACCACCAGATTCTCGTGGAGCGAGGGCATATAGGTGAGAAGATCGGGATAATCGACCAGCCCCATGCCGTGAAAGGCCGGGACCAGCTGGCCGACAATCACCAGGTCGTAGCGCATGACAAATATGCCGATCATGCCGGCAAGCGAGGCGATGAACAAGGCGTTCATATTGCGGCCTTTGACCAGCATGATGATGACAAACGGGATTATCATGCCGAGCAGCACCTCGCCCACCCAGAAATTCACCGCGTACGATCCGGACAGCAGGGTCTCCATCGCTTCGTATTTGCCGGGAGGGTTGCCCGTCACCCCGGTAATCATCTTCCAGCAGGTAAAAAACATGATAACCGCCATCATCAGCGCGCCCAGCTTGGCCACGCCCTCCAGCGATTTTTTCATACCGTCGCTCATCTTCCAGCCATTGAACCAGTAGGCGATGCAGGTGAAAAAGATTATCGCCACACAGCCCGACATCGCCGCCGAGGTGATAAAATAAATCGGCATATACGGTCCGTGCCAGAACTCCCGGCCGTTCAGCAGTCCAAACACCGCCCCGAGGTTCGAATGGGCCGCGACACCGGTGAGCAGGCCGGCCAGGCCGAAGGCCGTGGCGATCTTATGCTGCTCCTTCTGCAGCATGACAAATTCGATCATCATAAAGAACAGATAGGCGCCGTACAGGGTGCCCATCCACCAGATGTTCGAGGTCGGATTGGCGCCGATCACATTGCCGACCGGCATCCGCCAGGAGTTCTCGATCTCGAAGGCGATAACCAGGAAGCCGGCGACGATGGTGGCGATCGAGAGAAACACCGCCCGCTTGGCGATCGGATTGAAATTGGCAAAGCCAAAGACATGACCCACCGAGGACACAATGCACAACCCGGTCGAGGTCACCACGAAAAAAACATAGGCGGCGATCAGGATGCCCCAGGGCACACCGCGGCTCACCCCGAAGGTGTGCTCATGCCCGGCGTAGAGCGAATGCACTCCCGCCGCAATCCCCGCCAGACTCAGCAGCGCCAATATCCCCATCGCAACGTTGTACTTCCCCGATCCGGTTGCGACCAGACCGCCTTCCTGCGGTAGTATTCCTGCTAACAGATTATTCATCGACTTCGCTCCTTCAACATGCTGATAATAACTTCACCTTGCCACAGTGTTCGACGCAACCAATGAGCACAACTCGCACACAAGCGCGAAACTCCTCTAACTCCGACAAATGGAACTTTTTTCTGTGCCCCCTCGCGCGGTACCTTTCCAACTCCTAGTGAGGTAATGGGTTGACTCCAACAGCGCAGATTCTACCCGCCAAATGTTTCCAATTAATGGGACAAACAGAGAGAAAAAACAACTAAAAAAGCTCTTCTTGGCCCAAACTGTGTCCAAATAAATCACGCAACTTCCAGTATATACTACAAACGAGTACATACTGGCATATGCTCATAAGTATTTAATTGTTTACTTTATTTCATCGAATCTTTACCAGCTCCTAGCAATATTGTCAAGATTTTTGCCGTAAATGTATTTTCGCCCGTTACGCCCATCCTGCCAAGACGGAGAGCGTAAACGGGGCATGTTGAAACGAATTACCGTCGCAATTGCACGACGTTACTCGACATGACCAATCACTGCGGCAAAATGCGCAGGGAATAACTCCAATACCGCACACGCAACGCGCATATTTGGCATAACAGCATATCGCCAGACACCTGACGAATTCGGCCAGATATCCATTCAACTCTACTGACAAAGTCCCCCCTCCCCTTGCGGGAGG
>CAYTVF010000383.1:0-2170 GCA_964441345.1 uncultured Desulfopila sp.
TTGTTTAAAATATTTTCATTTTTTTTTACTGCAATTTGCTAACCGGACATTACTGCATTTTTTTAAATTTCCCTGCGAAAATCGCCTTGAGAAGGTATGATACCAGCCTCTTGTCGGATGGTTCCGATCCCGAACCGATCCCGAACCGTTCCCGAACCAAACAACTCCATATTACTCACCACCTCACCTCCTGCAAGATGAAAAGGGAGACCCAGAGATATGCAAGGCATGCTGCCGCTCAAGGCAATGGAACCGGGTACCTTCAATGGCATCCGCTATATTCTTACCGACATTGACGATACCTTGACCCTCGCGGGCCGGCTGCCTGCTTCCGCATACGGGGCCATCGACCGCAGGCGGCTGGCGGCAATCCGGGAGGAGGTGCTCGCCAGGGTGCCCGGCTGCGCCGTCGCCGCCGATCAGGCCTACCGCGAGGCCGATCTGGCCATCGATTTCTGCGAGGATGTCCCACCCCTCAGCCGGGAGGACGTGCAGGATATCGCCCGGTGTTTCACCAGGGCCGGAGCCATCGCCAAGATCAGGTCCATCCATGTCAACGGCTGGTATGGCGACTACGACAAGCTCGCCATGACCCGCCGCTTTTTTGCCGATATCTTTGCCGTCGATATAGATAAAAATCGTCACCAGGTCCTTTATGTCGGCGATTCCCCCAACGACGCCCCGATGTTCGGTTTCTTCCCGCACAGCGTCGGCGTGGCCAACGTGCTTCATTTCGCCGGGCAACTCGCGCATCGACCGGCCTGGGGGATCAGATCCTTGAGGCCGATGACCGCGGTGGTCATATCCGGGCTGGTGGTGGTCAGCAGCGGCCAGAGATACTGGTTCCAACCGTAGACAAACTCGATGACCACCAGCGCCGCAATATTGGTGACCGAAAGCGGCAGAAGAATCTTCCAGAAAAAGACCATCGCCGAGGCGCCGTCAAGTTTGGCGGCCTCGCAGAGCTCCACCGGAATGGTAAGGAAAAACTGGCAGAACAGAAAAGTGCAGGTCGCCGAGGCCACCAGGGGCAGAATCAGCCCGGTATAGCTGTTGAGCAGGCTCCACTCGAGGGCGATTTCAATATCGTTGCCGCAGGTCCACTGCACCAGCCCGTTGAGGCGGAGAACATCGACCAGCCACTGGAGCGGCCCGAAGAGATTGGCAGCCATCTCGTAGGTGGGCAAAATACGAACTTCAACCGGCAGCATCAGGGTGCAGAAAACCGTGGCGAAGGCGACCTTGCGAAAGCGATAATCGAAATAGACGATGGAGAAGGCCCCCAGCATCGAAACCACAATCTTGCCGAGGGTAATGCCTGACGCCATAATAAAGGAATTTATCAGCTGCCGGCCGAGGTGGCCTTTATCCCAGGCGGCCCGGGTGTTGACAAAGAACTGATCTCCCGGCACCAGGGGCATCGGCACTTTGGCAACCTCCTCCAGGGGCATGGTGGCCGCGGTAATGGCGTAGAAAATGGGGAAGCCGACGACACAGATCCCGGCCAGGAGAAAGACAAAGTTGTAGCTGATCTGTTTCCAGGCGCTGGCGACTACCACCAGGAAGAGGGCGTCGTTGCCGTTCAGCAGCGGATTCCATGCCACGCCGACGACGTTTTTGATAAAATAAGCGACCACGCCATAGGAGGGATGGAGAAGAAAGAGCCAGAGAATGCCGGAGATGGCCGGGGCTACCGCATAGGGCCAGATCAGCAGGGTCCGGATCAACGCTTTGGCGCGCAGAGCCCGGTTGGCCAGGCAGCCAAGGGTCATCCCGACGATGAGGCTGGTGATGGCCGTGGCGAGGCTGAAAAACAGGGTAATCCCTATCGATTTCAGATAGAGGATGTCGCTGAATATCCGCACAAAGTTTTCAAACCAGACAAAATGAGAACGTTTGATCATTTATTGGTCTGTTCGAATTCGCGCAGCTTGTCGTTGCCGCGTTTGGTGGCATCGTCCATGGCCTGTTGCGGGGTTTTGCTGCCGTTCCAGATCAATTCCATCTCCTCGTCGAGGATGTTGCGGATCTGGACGAAATAGCCGAGACGGATCCCCCGGGAATTTTTATTGGGGACGGTTCGGTTGAGCTGCTTGATGCCCACTTCCTGGTAGGGGATCTTGTCGAAGAAGCCCTTGGCCTTCAGCGATTCGTAGGATTTGGTGGTGAT
>CAYTVF010000384.1:0-2145 GCA_964441345.1 uncultured Desulfopila sp.
TGTGACTGATCAAGATAACTGATGGAGAAACCCGAAAAAATGTGCAAGATATGTGGGGAGAGTAAAAGGAGCCCCCTCAGGTATCTTGGCGGATTCTTGTCCGGGGGCTCCTGCCTTAACCTAAACACAGGCAGGAGTAATGTTATCAGATCTTCTTCAGGACGTCAGTCTTTTTCGTATTCTTCATCAAATGGATCGGGATCTTGCCGAGTCATGCCGGCAGGCCCGGTGTCCCTATTGCCAAGGTTCCCTTCATTACTCCCCCTATCGTCGTAAGCCGCGGGGCGGTCCCGAGAAAATCCCTGAAGAATATCTGTACCGATTCAGCCTGTGTTGCGGTCGGGAAGGCTGTCGGCGACGGGTATTGCCGCCTTCCTGTCTGTTTATGGGTCGCCGGGTGTACTGGCAAGCCGTGATCCTGGTTGTCATGACCCTGCGGCAGGCGAGGGCAAACGGACTCGGGGCGAATCGGTTGATGCGGATGTTCTCCATTCCCCGCAAGACCATTGTCCGCTGGATCAGCTACTTTCGCGACGAATTTGCAGCAAGCAGAGAGTGGTTGCGGTTACGCGGCTGGGTGGATAGTGCGGTCGGCAATGGGGACTTACCTGGCGGTCTGGTTGAACATTTTCTTTCTTATTGCGGTTCAGCCGCCGGCGGCTTGGTGGCCTGCCTGCAATTTTTGGCCACGGGTCAGGTATCTTGAGGGCGGGTTTCCGGCGCGCAAAAGATGGGGAATAGCCGGAAAATGAGGCTTTGAGTATAAACCGGTTTCAGAGGAAACACCTATTTTTTCACCAAGGAGCCGTGTCATGAACAACAAAATCACCAATTGGAGTCAACTGCGATTCTCCGTTATCGGCGGGTTGCTGGCCAGACCGCCGGAGTCGGGGAAACTGGGCGAGGAGATCAAGCGCCTCGCCGGCCGCTGCTACCGTCATCCTCAGAAGGATGAATGGGTGAGCTTCGGCGCCTCGACCATCGAGCGCTGGTACTACCGGGCCGTGAAATCCGCCGATCCGGTGGGCGCGCTCGACCGCAAGGTTCGCGCCGATGCGGGCGAGGCCCAAGCGATGAGCGACGGGCTGCTGGCGGCGCTCGGCGAGCAGTATCGCAACTTTCCGCATTGGAGCTACCAGTTGCACGCCGACAACCTGGCGGCGCTGGTCGGCATGAAGCCGGAACTTGGCGAGGCGCCGTCGTATTCCACCGTGCGCCGGCGGATGAAGGCGCGGGGGTGGACCAAGAAGCGGCGGCCGAAGACACCGGGGCAGATTCTTGCGGCCGAACGTCTTGAGCAACGCGAAGTGCGCAGCTATGAAGCAGCCTATGTCCATGCCCTGTGGCACCTCGATTTTCACTCCGGCAGCCGACGGATTGTCGATAGCCAGGGCGTCTGGCATACTCCGAAGGCCTTATGCGTCCTCGACGATTGTTCCCGGCTCTGCTGCCATATCCAGTGGTACCTTGACGAAACCACCGAATCGCTTATCCACGGCTTGACGCAGGCCTTTCACAAGCGAGGCCTGCCGCGCAGCCTGATGACCGACAACGGCTCCGCCATGATTGCCGGCGAGACGAAAAACGGCCTGCTGCAATTGGGTATCGAGCACGAAACCACCTTACCTTATAGTCCATATCAAAACGGCAAGCAGGAGAGCTTCTGGGGCCAGCTCGAAGGGCGGTTGATCGCCATGCTTTCCGGTACTTCTCTGACCCTTGAGTTCCTGAACCGGGCCACCCAGGCCTGGGTGGAGATGGAGTACAACCGTTCGCGGCATGAAGAAATTGCCACTTCTCCCCTCGACCGGCTGCTTCGGGGACCGGACGTCTCCCGGCCCGGTCCCGCCGGCGATATCCTGCGGCTGGCCTTCACCGTCCGGGAGACCCGAATGCAAAGGAAAAGCGACGGCACCCTGCAGATAAGCGGAGTCCGGTTCGAGGTCCCCGCCAGATTTCGTCATCTTGATCGTTTACATGTCCGTTTTCCGGGCTGGGATCTGAGCCAAGCCTATCTGGTCGATGAGCGCACCGGCCTCCTGCTGGCCACCATCCGCCCCTTGGATAAGGTCAAAAACAGTCAGGGCAAACGCAGACTGATCTCGCCGGTACCGGATTCTGCCCCCACACCCGCGGGTGGCGATT
>CAYTVF010000385.1:0-2143 GCA_964441345.1 uncultured Desulfopila sp.
TTCATGCCGCCGCTGTACGAGGGCTCGCTCTTTTACATGCCGGTGACGGTGCCGGCAGCAGGTATCTCCGAGGTGACCAAGCTGCTCAAAATGCAGGATAAGCTCCTCATGCAGATCCCCGAGGTGGCCCAGGTCTTCGGCAAGGCCGGCCGGGCGGATACCGCCACCGATCCTGCGCCGCTGGAGATGTTCGAAACGGTCATCACGCTGAAGCCCGAAGCCGAATGGCGGCCGGGGATGACGGTCGAAGGCCTGAAAAACGAGATGAACGAAATTCTCACCATCCCGGGCGTGGCCAACTCGTTTACCATGCCGATCAAGGCGCGCATCGATATGCTGGCCACCGGGATCAGGACGCCGGTCGGAATCAAGGTGATGGGCCCCAAACTCGAAGAGATCGAGCGGATCGGCCTGGAACTCGAAGAACTGCTGCGCGATGTGCCGGGCACCCGCAGCGCCTATGCCGAGCGACTGACCACCGGCTACTTTATCGACATAGTCGTCAGGCGTGAAGCAATCGCCCGCTACGGCATGTCGGTCGAAGGGGTCAACGAGGTGATTCAAACCGCCATTGGCGGCATGAACCTCACCGTCACGGTCGAAGGGCGGGAACGCTATCCGGTCAACATCCGCTACGCCCGCGATTTTCGTGACAATTTCGATCAGCTGGCACGGATTCTGGTGCCGGTCTCGATGGGCGGCGACGCACCGGCCGGAAGCGGTGCCGGCATGCCCGGGGGCTCCGCGCAGACCGGTACTACCAGCCCGGTCAATTTCCGCGCCCCGGCCCAGGCGCAGAAGGTCCCCTTAGGTGAACTCGCCGATATTAAAGTGGTGAAAGGCCCGACCGCCATCAAGAGCGAGGAAGGGTTGCTCGCCTCCTATGTCTTTATCGATTTTTCCGGCCGGGATGTCGGCGGCTATGTCAAGGAGGCGAAACAGCGGGTGGCAGGACTGAAGATTCCCGACGGCTACCGGCTCGAGTGGAGCGGCGAATATGAATACATGGTCAAGACCGCGGAACGGCTGAAGATCGTCATCCCGCTCACCCTGTTCATCATCTTCGTGCTCATCTATTTGAACACCCAGTCGGTCACCAAAACGGTTATCGTCCTGCTTGCGGTGCCGTTTTCGCTCGTCGGCGCCTTCTGGCTTTTATACCTGCTCAACTACAACATCAGCATTGCCGTGTGGGTCGGCATTATTGCGCTGGCCGGCCTCGATGCGGAAACCGGCGTCATCATGCTCCTCTATCTCGACCTGGCCTACAATAAATGGAAGAAAGATGGACGCCTGAATTCGGTCCAGGACCTCAAAGAGGCGATCATGCACGGAGCGGTGCAGCGGATCAGACCAAAGATAATGACGGTCAGCGTTATCCTCGCCGGTCTTATCCCCATAATGTTCAGCCATGGCACCGGCTCGGATGTCATGAAAAGGATCGCCGCCCCGATGGTCGGCGGGGTCGTCACTTCGACCATCCTTGAACTGATTATCTACCCGGCAATATTTCTTATTTGGAAAAGCCGGGCTTTGAAAAAGGAGAATTTGGGGTCAAATCTTTAACCGTGACACATCATATTGTCAAAGATAAAGATTTGACCCCAATGATCCCCCATTGACAAAGTATAACTTTGGTTATACCATAAATGTATGAAAACAGCGATATCAATACCCGATCCAGTTTTTGAAGCTGCTGAAAAGTTTGCTCATAGAATTGGTGTATCACGAAGCCAACTCTATACGAAAGCTGTGGAAAAATATCTCAAAGAGTACCAAAATCAGTCGGTTACAAAAAAACTCAACGAAATATACTCGCAAGAATCATCTCGCCTGGATCGTGCTGATCATACGCTTCAGTATTCATCTCTGCAAAAGGATGAGTGGTGATAGCTAGGGGGGAGATATGGTGGGCATCGTTACCAGCGCCCATTGCATCTGAACCTGGCTATAGACGCCCTCTTCTGGTCATTCAATCTAATGATTTTAATCAAAGTCGAATAAGCACTGTAATTTCAGCGGTTATTACTTCTAACCTTCAATTAGCTGACGCACCGGGTAATGTTCTCTTTTCGAAAAAGGAATCCGGTTTACCAAAGAAATCTGTAGTCAATGTTTCACAGTTGATCACTGTAGATAAATC
>CAYTVF010000386.1:0-2128 GCA_964441345.1 uncultured Desulfopila sp.
CCCCTAACCCCCTCCCGCCAGGGGAGGGGGAATGTTGTCAGAATGTTGTCAGAATGTTGTCAATAGGATTCAACAAGGGAGAAAATATGACAAGAGAGTCGAAACACAATACATACCTCGACGACAACTTTGCCGGATTCGTCGAACAACTGAGCGAGTGGCTGGCGATCCCGAGCATCAGCACCCTTTCCGAGCATCGCGGGGATGTCCGGCAAGCGGCGGAGTGGGCCAGGGATAAAATGGCGGCAATCGGTTTCCCGGAGGCCCGAATCATCCCCACTGCCGGCCATCCGCTGGTCTATGCCGAGTGGCATGTCGATGACCGCCAGCCGATCCTGTTGGTCTACGGTCACTACGATGTTCAGCCGGTCGACCCGTTGGCGGAATGGCTTTCGCCGCCCTTCCAGCCGACCATCCGCGACGGCAATATCTACTGCCGCGGGGCCTGCGACGATAAAGGCCAGGTCATGGTGGTGCTGGCAGCTCTTGAGGCGTGGGCCAAAACCGATCTCACCCCGCCGGTCAATGTCAAAATCCTGCTGGAAGGCGAAGAGGAAGCCGGCGGCGCAGCCGTGGCCGACTTTGTCCCGAACAATCAGGAACTGCTTCGGGCGGACGCGGTACTCATCTGCGACACCCACATGGTCCACCCCGAGCAGCCATCGCTCATTACCGGACTGCGCGGTACCCTCTACACCGAAATCGCCGTAACCGGCGCCAAAACAGACCTTCATTCGGGAAGTTACGGAGGTGTCGCGCCCAACCCGCTGCATGCGCTCTGCGTCCTGATCAGCCGCCTGAAAGGCGAGGACGGCGTGATCGCCATCCCGGAGCTCGCCGCATCCATTCCGATTCCCCTGGCATCGGAAAAACAATTCTGGTTGAGCGATCCCCTGCAGATCGAAGCGGCCCTGCTCGCGGAAATGGGCGTGGAAACAATGGTGGGAGAACTGGCCTACCCGGCTCTGGAACGAATCGGCCTGCGTCCGACCCTTGAACTCCACGGCATCAAAGGCGGCTTTACCGGCGAAGGCGCAAAAACCGTTATCCCGGCCCGGGCGACGGCCAAGGTCAGCATGCGCCTGCCGGCCAGTCTCGACCCCGCGACAGTATTCGGCTGGCTGGAGAAGGCAGTGCACGACAATATGCCGGCCGGCTACCGCGTGCATCTCACCAACCTCCATGCCGGCCATGGGGTTGCGGTCAATCCCGACAATCCTTTTATCCGGGCCGCAGCCGAGGCTCTGGCCGCCGAATATGGCGCAATCCCGGTATTTATGCGGGAAGGCGGGTCAATCCCCATTGCGTCGCTCTTTGCCGGCGTATTGGGCACGCCCTTAGTCCTGATGGGTTTTGGCCTGCCCGACGACACCATCCATGCCCCCAACGAGAAGTTCAGCCTCAGCCAGTTCCGCAAAGGGATGAAGACGGTCGCCGACTTTCTGGGGCGCATCAGGCAGAGTTAAAAGAACTTTTGTAAAGTGAACTTTTCGGAGCGGCATGGTTGGGAATCGACCTCATCCACCAAATATGGCACAAAGGTCGCGCTCAACAGAATACTCGACACCGGGCTCCACATGAATGTTGTGTACATGAACAACGATGTCGATGACGACGCCATCGCCAAACTCCAGCCCGACCTGGCCCGCGATGGAGCAGTCTATGCCTTAAATGCCCATTACAACCTCTTTTCTTCCCCGACCTTTGAACTGCGGCCGCGCCTCTCCGTCCGCAAGGGCGAGTATGACGGCGAGAGCAACTCCTTTGTCAAGGGCAAGGTCGACCTTGAGGCCCGCTACACCATCGACAGGCTGACACTCCTGCCGCGAATCTTTTACAGCCGCGGCACATACGACAAAATCGACCCGATTTTTGCCGCAACCCGCAAGAACGACGGCTACGGCGCCATGATGACGGCGAGCTACGCCGCGCCATTTAACCTGGAGGACTGGTCGCTGCAGGGGCTGATCGGCTACAGCAGGGGAGACAGCAACATCGACTTTTACGATAATGAATCGGTGAGTGCGGGGGTAATCATGACCTACAGGCTTTAGTTCCAATTGGTTTTGGAATGTATCCATTCAGCTCTATGGACAAAGTTCCCCCTCCCCTTGCGGGAGGGGGGCAG
>CAYTVF010000387.1:0-2117 GCA_964441345.1 uncultured Desulfopila sp.
TCAAAATTTTTGCCTATTCCGTGGCCCACGACCTGAAAAATCCCGTTGTCGCCATTCATGGCCTGGCAAAACTTTTGCAAAAAAAAGAATTCGACAGGCTGGACGATAAGGGCAAACAATACTGCGAACAGATTATAAAAACCTCTTCCCAGCTCTGCTCGCTGGTCGATCAGATCAATATCTACATCTCCGCCAAGGAACAGCCGCTGACGATAGCGCCGCTCGATTTTCCGGAAATATGCAGCACGGTCAAAGAAGAATATGCGGCGAAGCTGCAGGCCAGGAATATAGAGTGGATAGACCCGCCCCGTGTTGCCGGGATCCGAGCCGACAGGATGGCGATCATCCGCATTATCAGAAATCTGGTCGACAATGCACTGAAATACAGCGGTGAAAAACTGAGCCGAATCGCTATCACCTGCGAGGAAGAAACAAACTTTTTCACCATGAGCGTCGCCAACGACGGCAATCCGATCGCCCCGGATGCTTGCCGGGATATCTTCCTCAAATTCAAACGAAACTGTACCGACCAAAAGGTTCGTGGCACCGGCCTGGGTTTGGCAATCGTCAAGGAACTTGTCAGGCTCCATAACGGCGACGTCTGGGTTGAATCGGACGGCAGGGAGGGCGCGACCTTTTATTTTACCATCGCCAAGATCGGCCCGGCGGAGACCAAATCGCGCCTGCTTGGCACCGCGGCGCATATGGGTGGAAAGACATCCACGCCGGAACCGGACTGAGAAGAGACATAATCCTCCCGTTTCCCAATACGACTAAAGCTGACTTTCAGCAATACAGCCGTTATTCATTATCAATGCCATTGATACCTGGAGAAATCCAGGACGGCGTCATCCCCTGGCGTAGAATCGTCGTCAAAACTATCACTAACTGTTTAATTTTCTATAAGAAGAACTGTAGATACAACCGAGAACCAGATTGAATAAAAATGCGGAGAAGTGTATTTTACCATCATTTATTTTTAACAGCTGGTCTGTTTGCAGAACCCCTGAGCAATAAGAGTCAGGGGAAACGAAAATGGGTAGGTTCATGTATCTATCGAGGAGTGAGCGATGTACAAAATAACGTATGAAAACGAGGAGATGGTAATCAGGTTTGACAAGGAGCTGGTGGATGAAGAAACGTTGTCGAAGTTTTTGAGTCATATCAGCCTCAAGTCATTACTTAAAAAAAGCACAACCAAAAACCTCGCCAAAATGCAATCGAAGAGCCGGTTGAGCAGTTTCCCCACCGGTTTCGCCTTGATCCGGGATCCTGCACTCAATAAGGGTACCGCCTTTACCGAAGAGGAGCGTGATGCACTCGGACTGAGTGGGCTGCTGCCGCCCCGGATCCACAGCCTGGATGAACAGGTTGAGCGGGTATTGTGGAATCTTCGCAAGAAAACCACGAATATGGAGCGTTACATTTTTCTCACCAGCCTGCAGGATCGCAACAAAACGCTTTTTTATCGGGTTCTTGTCGATAATATCGAAGAATTGATGCCAATTGTCTATACCCCGACGGTAGGTTTGGCATGTCTCCAGTACGGACATATCTTCCGCCGGCCCCGCGGTATCTACATTACCCCGAAAGATAAAGGCCGCATCGGCGATCTTCTTGGCAACTGGCATCGGAAGGATATCCGCATAATTGTCGTTACCGATGGCGAGCGTATTCTCGGCCTCGGCGATCTGGGCGCCGACGGCATGGGGATTCCGGTTGGCAAACTCGCCCTCTACACCGCCTGTGGCGGGATTCATCCTTCGCTCAGCCTGCCGGTTACCATCGATGTCGGCACCAACAACGAAGTACTGCTCAACGACCCCCTGTATATCGGCCTGAAACACCCGCGGATACGCGGTGAAGAATACGAAGAGCTGGTTGAAGAATTTGTCATGGCCGTTCAGGAAGTCTTTCCCGGATGCATGATCCAGTTCGAAGACTTTGCCAATAAAAATGCATTCCATCTGCTGCAGAAATATCGGGATACGGTCTGTTGTTTCAACGACGACATTCAGGGTACCGCCTCGGTCACGGTATCGGGGATCTTTTCCGCCCTGCGGATCACCGGCGGCAAATTGAAAGATCAGCGGGTCCTGTTTCTCGGTGCCGGCGAA
>CAYTVF010000388.1:0-2106 GCA_964441345.1 uncultured Desulfopila sp.
CTTCAGCCTGAGCGGGGCGATATAGGTATTGGCATACCCGACACATCCCAGCCGCAGGCAGACCAGGCCTTCCTTGTCGTCGGGCCGGTCGCAGGGAAATGGAGTCAGAGTAAAATTAAAATATAATATTACTTTGACCCCTTTATTCTCCTTTATTTCCCATGTCGTGAGTAGATAGAGTGACACCCTTGTTGTGTCCGGGATAGAAATGCTGTTTTACTCTCTCGCGTACCCTTGCCGGACAGCATCTTCCAACCCGGCCAATTCGTCATCGGTTAAAAAACCGAAATGTGACTCCCGCTTTCTCGATGACAGGTGACCGCCACCCTGCAAGCAGAGCTGGATGAAGAGATCTATCAACCGGTCGGGCATGTCGACGATTTCCTGAATAGCCTGTTTGGTCTTGTCGTAGCTGGCGAGAAAATCAAGTTCCTCAACCAGTTCGTGTTTTATAGTGAGTTCGACAAAGTCAAACAGCGCTTCGGCCTGGGTCGTCATGTCTATGTAGCGGTATAAGTGACCGGTGTCGCTCGGCACGGTCATCTGGCCGAGGTCGTCCAGATCGTATTCGACCAGCCGCATCAGCGGGGTTGAGAACGATTCCAAGGATTGATCGTACAACGCCGGATTTTTCAGCATAGCCGCGGAGACCGGGAACATGAGGCCTTGCGGAATTGCCCCCCGCAGGAAGAGAATATTGTGGATGAGAAAACGGTGAATTCGACCGTTTCCATCCTCAAAGGGATGCATGAAGACAAATCCATAGGCAATAGCGGCGGCATGGATTACGGCCGGGATTGCGCCGTTCTTCATCATACGATGGGACGCGAACAAGCCATCCATAAGATCGGCGAGATCCTCAGGCCTCGGGCTGACGTAATGAACGAGCTGTTTCTGGTAGGAAATCGTTTGGCCGACGTAGTTTTGGCTCAAGCGGTAATCGACATCGCGAAAACGGGGATCGACGATACGATTCTGGACATCGATCAGCAAAGGCTTCTCGCAGAAATCCCTATGTTCCGCCATCTCCAAGAGGCCGATGAACTTCTCGATCCGGGACGCGCTCGGCTTGACGTGTTCTATCTCGAAGGATGACTTGGTTTCTTTACTGTAGAGGTAGCTCAAGGCTCGCCTGAGCAGTTCCGGAGAATACCTGGTAACGATCTCTTCGCAGCGCTGGTTTAGATTGATCCTTTCCATGGCAACCAGCCTGTCGGTGCGCCGGATGATGGGGCTGAAAGATCGCCCTCCCAGCAGATTGTCGATAACCCGCTGGCGCTGTATACGCCTGCCGGGGGCAGTGGTGTAATAACGATCCTGTTCCAGGAGGTCGATATAATTTCCCTTGGTCAGGTCGGGCAGGGAAAGCTCTCTGCCGCTTATGAATTCAAATAGAAACCAAATCCTGCGGGCATATTTCCCCGTGGGCTTCGAGGAAATCCAGCCGGATATTTCCTCATCAGGAACTACCTCGAAAAGAGCCGAGAGGATGCCCAGGTTAACCCCATCGTATTTCAAGGCGAATTCGAGGTGATCGCCGGTGCTCTCTCCCGGCCAATATGAAAGAGGATAGACAGACTCGACTTGGCCTTTCTGGATGGTTGAGCGTAACATTCCGATCTGGCTGACCGATGACCCATGCCAGTTTGGTATTACGTGCAGCCGATGCTTGTCTATTAAGAAAGCGTACCCTGCCAACCGATTTTGTGTCGCATCCAATGTCATTATTTCTATCAAAATTGCTATCAGTATAGAAAAACGATTACTTTGACCAAAAAAAGCATAAAAATGCGAATTAATCCATAAAACAATTACCGAAGCAGGTGATTTTTACTACCCTGTGCCCAGGCTTGAAGTATTGCCATATGGGACTAAAGCAGCTTCTCATTACGGTGAAATCAGAGCAAATCTTGAGAGAAAAGGCACCCCAATCGGCGTTAATGACCTCCATATTGCCGGACATGCCCGTAGCGAAGGTTTGACGCTGGTTTCCAACAATGTTCGTGAATTGGAGCGGGTTGAAGCTTTACGTGTGGTTAACTGGGTCTGAAGTTAGTATCCCACCTCTTTTTGGTGTCGAATCGTCAGCACGGTAACGAAATCGCC
>CAYTVF010000389.1:0-2083 GCA_964441345.1 uncultured Desulfopila sp.
TCCGCGAGAGTCATGACAGTGAGACCCTGAGAAAAATCATTATGTTGAATATTTTTCTCATCCTGGGTTTCATCCTCCTCCTGGTTATGGGAGCCATCGCTCTGATCCAGAATGCCCTGTTTCTTGGCTTTGCCGATTTGGTAATCTCCGCCCTCTTTGCCGCGCTCCTTTTCTACCTTCACAAAACCGGGGATGAGCCCACTGCTTCCCTTTTCGGCGTAGCGATTGCCCTTGTCTTTTTCTGTTACCTTTTTGTTATCGGAGGAGTCCATACCACAGCCTTCATGTGGCTCTACTCCTTTCCTCTTTTCGCCCTTTATCTGCTTGGATTGCGGCAGGGCATTATGCTCGCCGGCCTTCTTTTCTGTTTTTGCGCGGGATTTCTTGCCATCGATCTCTTTTCCGGCGGCAGCCCTGTGTACAGCAAGGATTTCGCCCTCCGTTTCATCCCATCCTACCTGGTTGTCTGCGTTCTGGCTTATCTTGTGGAAAATTGCCGGGCCGATACCCGGGACGCCATGCTCGACAAACAGCGGCTCCTGGCCGGCACCATCAACGAACTGCGGGAGAAAGAGACGGAACTCGAAGAGGCCAGGAACCAGCTCGAACTGAGAGTCACCCTCAGGACGGAGGAACTGGAGAAGGCCAACAGACAGCTGCGGATTGAAATTGAGGAGCGAAAGCTGGCGCAACAGGAAAGCTTACGTCTCGAATCGGAACTGCTCAGGGCAGAGAAAATGGAACTGCTGGGCCGGCTTGCCGGTGGCGTGGCCCATGACCTGAACAATGTGCTGTCCGGGGTCGTCAGCTATCCCGATCTGCTGCTTCTCACGCTGCCTCCGGAAAGTGCAATGTGCGTCCCCCTGCAAAACATCCGCCGTGCGGGAAAACGGGCAGCGGCAATCGTCCAGGACTTGTTGACCCTGGCACGCCGGGGAATAACCCTCAGGGAGAGTGTACACCTCAATGAAATCATCCTGGCCCATCTGCAGAGTCCCGAGTTTATTACCCTGCAGAAAAATTATCCCGGGGTGACTGTCGAGACACGCCTTGCCCCTGATCTGCGGAGCATCTCCGGATCTCCGGTGCACCTGGAAAAGGCGGTAATGAACCTTCTCGTCAACAGTTTCGAGGCGATTGAGAATGCAGGCACCGTTTTAGTGGCAAGCGAAAACCGCTATGTAGACAGTCCCATGCAAGGATACGATACCACCATACCCGGCAAATATGTGGTGCTGGTGATCAGCGACAGCGGCATGGGCATTCCCCCGGAAAATCTGGATATGATTTTTGAACCGTTTTATTCCAGCAAGAGCATGGGCAGCCGCAGCGGCACCGGACTAGGCATGACGGTGGTATGGGGCACGATAAAAGATCATGGCGGCTACCTGGACGTGAAGAGTTCTCCGGGCAATGGCACCACCATTACCGTGTTTCTTCCCGTTCTTGAAGATGACAAAACGCCACGGGTTGAATCCGGGCCGCGGACTATCGAGCGGGGAAACGAGGAAACAATTCTGCTGGTCGACGATGATCTGGAGCAGCGAATGCTCGGAAAATGCATTCTGCCGACGCTGGGATACAAGATAGAAACGGCTGCCAGCGGTGAGGAGGCCATCGCTTTGCTGAAAGACGGACCAGTGGATCTTGTCCTTCTCGATATGATCATGGACGGGGGAATGGATGGCCTGGATACCTTTCGGGCCATTCTTCGGATCCAGCCCCGCCAGAAGGTAATTATCGTCAGCGGCTATTCCGAGACCGAAAGAATAAAAAAGGCAATGGACCTTGGAGTGCGCAGCTTTCTTAAGAAACCGTACACCCTGGAAAATCTAGCCTCCGTAATTTATCAGAACCTTTCGGGGTAGATGTAGTTTTTCACATTTCCTTTTGTCTGAACAGGCCGAGTTATCTCTTGATAACTCGGCCTTTTTTATTCCCGCCAGGTTTCCTGATGGCGAACTTAGACGACATACGAGTCATCGCGGAACGAATTTTTTTTTATTTTACAAAAACATAATCAATATCCGAGGAGGTGCCGATAGGTAAAGATACCATGGGTATTCTTACCCACACCGGCAGC
>CAYTVF010000390.1:0-2043 GCA_964441345.1 uncultured Desulfopila sp.
GGCCTGGGACGGCCGGCCGATCCCGGCATCGACGACCACCGGCACCCGGCAGTTCTCGATGAGCATGGCAATAAGCGACTTCGTCTCCAGCCCCCGGTTGCTGCCGATCGGCGCACCGAGCGGCATGACCGCGGCGGCCCCGGCATCTTCGAGCCTTTTGGCGAGCACCAGATCGGGCAGCACATAGGGCAGAACGATAAAATCCTCTTTGGCGAGGATCTCGGTGGCCTTCAAGGTCTCGTAGTTATCGGGCATAAGGTATTTCATGTCGGTGATGACCTCAATCTTGATGAACTTGCCGCATCCGGCCGCTCGCGCAATGCGGGCGATGCGCACCGCCTCTTCGGCGGTCCGCGCCCCGGAGGTATTGGGCAGGAGCACCACCCCTTTCGGGATAAAATCGAGGATATTTTCCGGTGTCCCGTCCTGGTCGATGCGCCGGAGCGCCACGGTGATCATCTCCGAACCGCTTGCCCCAAGCATTTTCGGAATCCATTCTCTGGCCGCAAACTTGCCGGTCCCGGTAAAGAGGCGGCTGGCAAAGGAATGGCCGCCGATCGTCAGTTTTCTATCCATCATAGGTTCAACCTCCCCCGACAAAATTTAACATTTCCAGCACATCGCCCGGCCGGAGCATCACTCCGGCCCAATCATCCTGTTTGATGATCCGACCGTTATATTCGACGATCAGGGATCCGGCGGCAAGTCCCTTACCCGCCACCAATTCGGCGACTGTGCAAGCCTGCCGCCGTTCATCCTTGCCGTTGATACGGATCGCAATTTCCATACATTTTCCTGCATGCGTATAATAAAAAAATAAAAAATAAAAAAAGCCGCTTCCCCTTACTGCGGGAAAGCGGCTTGTGACCATTCGTCGTGCTTGGGACCCCCAGTCCCGAGCAGGCCGCTTCCCTTCGCCGGCATTACCCGGATCAGGTTCATAGGGTTGGATCTTCTCCTCTCAGCGCTTACTGCACCCCTAGCGATATATGTTCTCTTAATTGACTGAACTGTTTTTGTCAACGCATGTTGTGGAAAAATGGCGGCAACGGCAATTTCGTTTCGGGCCTATTCCTCGATATGGCCTGCGGCCTTCTGGCCATGGTTTTCCCGGGGATTAAACCTTGATATTTTTGCCATTTCGGCAAAAATGCGCTCTTCGTCAGCCGTGATGTGGTCCGGCAGCCGAACAGTCAATTCGACCATGATATCCCCCGCAACGCCGCTTCGTCTCGGCAAGCCCTTGCCGCGAAGACGAAATCGTTTGCCGTTTTGCGAGCCCTTGGGAATGGTCAGCTCCACCGTGCCATCGACGGTCTGCACCGGAACTTTGGCGCCGAGCATAGCCTCCCAGGGAGTGACGGCGATGATCGTATGCAGGTCATGTTTGGTCACTTTGAACCGAGGATCGGGTGCGATTTTGATCCGCAAGAGAAGATCGCCCGGACTGCCGTGGCCGATGCCCTGTTCGCCTTGGCCAGCCAGCCGAATGACCGAACCGTCGGTTACGCCTTTGGGAATTTTTACCTGCAATGTCCTGGTGACAGGCCGCATCTGCCCGTCAGGGCCTGCGACATACGATTGTAAATCCAGGTTCCGGGTAGCGCCATGAAATACCTCCGCCAGGGAGACGGTAATCTCCGCCTCGGTGGCCCGGCCATCCTCATGGTAGAAGGCGCTGCCTCCTCTGCTGCCTCTGCCGCCGCCTATCCCGGCATCGCCAAACAGGTCGCGCAGAATGTCGCTGTACTCATCGGACTGGCCGAACTCATCGCCCTTGAACCGGTACGTCCCGGAAAATCCCTGCCGGCCGAATGGTCCACTCCGCTGACCCCGCCGGGCAGAGGACGCCTGCTCCTTTCCCTGCTGCCAGTTTCGCTCATAGAGATCATACTGTTTTCTGAGATCATACTGTTTTCTCTTCTCGGGATCCTTCAGTACCTCGCTTGCTTCGCTGATCTGCTTGAACTTCGCCTCGGCACCTTTGTCCTTGTTGACGTCCGGATGGTATTTGCGCGCAAGTTTCCGGTATGCGCGTTTGAT
>CAYTVF010000391.1:0-228 GCA_964441345.1 uncultured Desulfopila sp.
CCCTAACCCCCTCCCGCAAGGGGCGGGGGATTCTTGCCGGCACACCCATGGCGGGGTGGAAAACAAGAATAGAATGTGCAAGGTACTGAAGAGCCGGGGTAAAAAGGTACGGCGGCCAAGGCTGAAGAGTCACGAAAAATGTTTTGTAACTCTTTATTATATTTCAGCCTGATCCACTTTGTCCGATTGGTTCCGCTTCCCCTCCCTTGACGGGAGGGGATTGAGGGG
>CAYTVF010000391.1:286-2038 GCA_964441345.1 uncultured Desulfopila sp.
CCCGCAAGGGGAGGGGGAACTGCATCGCTAAAATGTCGCCATACCCATTAGACATGCAATGTCATTAACTTAAGCAGCACGAAAGTCTGTGACGTCATTCCGGTGAAAACCGGAATCCAGTTTTTTTATGCATTTTGGACCCCGGCTTTCGCCGGGGTGACGGTGCATGCGACTATTCCAGCCTTAAGTTAATTACATTGATTAGACATAATGAAAGAGCTTGCATGTCGAAGGTGCATCGACATGCAAGCTCTTTGCAAAAAGGCCGGAGTTATTTAAAACGAGTAAACCAATCTGGTACGTATGTCGGTGGCATCCTTAACATTATTTTCATAATCAAGGACGGAGAAGTCAAGGGCAATGCTCCAGTTTTCGAGGATTCCGGAGAAGGTATACGCCAGGTTAAGGGTATATTCATCGAGATCGGCATTGTCGATTGGATTGTCAAACCTGGTAAACCGCAACTTGGAGGTCAGAGATTTTTCGTAATTATACCCCACACCGGCCTGGTAGGAATCCGTTCCGGCCTCAAAGGCCGGCGCTCCGGCTGTTTTGGTGGTATCGGTATAGTTATTATAAGCCCCCTGCCCGAGGCCTCTGTAGACCCTGGCGTCCCCGGCCGAACCGCCGGCCGTTGTGAACCCGCCGAAGAGATCGATTCCGACAACATTCAAACCGGCCCTGAATCCCACCAGATAATTATCATCTTTGGTCGAATCGTCATAACTTGTATAAAAATACTGACCCGCGACGTACGGCTTGGTGGTCACTTCGGCGAAGGTATATTTGGCATCCGCATATAACCCGGCCACGGCATCGAAGACATCGGTATAATGGGCTTGAACGGCAAGATTTTTCAGGGAGGAATTCTTCAGATACAAGGACAGGACCCCGTCCTCCCCGACATCATAGAAATCTCCCGGTCTGCCGCTGCCGTTGTCCTCAAAATCAACGAAGAAATTGTCGGCATAACTCGACTCGTCCGTCCGGGTCTGATATTGTCTTACCCAGCCGACACTGACGGTCGTATCCGGAATGTCGGTATTCGTTAAGAAATAGCCCTCGAACGATTCCTTGATGAGTCTGGAGCCGGAATTCGCGATCAGAGGGAGGTTGAGATGCTGCCTGCCGCCCTTGAACCTGGTCTTATCCAGATCATACTGCAGATATGCCTCCGACAGGACTGCACCCTCGGCATCCATGCTCCCCTTGGTCACATTGCTGTCATCGTCCTTATAGCCGATGAACGCCGCCTGGAACTCTCCGCCTAACCGCAGGCCATACAATTTGCCGGTCACATACTCCAGATTGCCGCCGTTGGCCCAGATATTACTGTCCTCTTTCGTATCGGTGTCGAAGGTTTCGGCATAGTAAAAGCTTTTCAGGCTGCCGCTGGCCTTGCCTTTGGTAAATGCCTCGCGCAGCGTAGTCGCGTCATCATCGGCAAAGGCGGTTGAGGTGATGGCAATCGCAAAAACGGTTCCGGTTACAACAACTCTTTTCAAGGTTCCCATAACTCCTCCTTTTAGTATCGATTCACTTCTCGTCTCGCAATAATCGGGCCATCCATCAAAATTCTCGAAGCAGGTTGAATCTATCATAAACAATACTAGCTCAATCCATGGGATAAAAGGAAGCAGCTTGCTTTTTAAAACCTGTTTTTGATAAGCTTGAATGGTAAAATCCTGAAAAAATGTCTCAATTCTGGACACTGCCAGCCAATTTGTCGATTTTTTGTACACTCCACTCCGG
>CAYTVF010000392.1:0-2022 GCA_964441345.1 uncultured Desulfopila sp.
CAAAGCCCTGGATGCTGACATGGGCCGGACAGGTGGCCTTGCAGGGGGCGGTTCCCTTTTTGCTTATACCAAATCCACCGGGGATAGCCTGCGGATATTGTTTGAAAATTGCCTTGCGAAAATCGAGTTTTTCGTTGTACTCGTTGGGGCGGGAAACCGGACAGACCTTCGCGCACTCGCCGCAGCTCGTGCATTTCGTAAGGTCTACATACCGGGGTGCTTGATGAATTTTTGCAGTGAAGCTGCCAGGCTCGCCTTCGATGCCCAGAAGCTCGGTGTTCGTTAAAAGCTCAATATTTAGATGACGGCCGACCTCGACCAGTTTAGGTGAGATTACTCACATTGCACAGTCATTGGTCGGGAAAGTCTTATCGAGCTGTGACATGACTCCGCCGATGGCGGAGGATTTTTCAACCAGGTAAACGTAATAGCCGGACTCTGCCAGGTCAAGCGATGCCTGCATGCCTGCGATACCAGCTCCAACAACCATAACCGATCCACTTCTCTTGTTCGTGCCAAATCCCATTGGTGACTCCTTAAGTGCTTATGGATAAGTTTGTTCGTGTTACCTCTTCACCCCGCCAAACGGGGCTCTTTTCAGCGCCTCCTTGAGGGGTATAGGTCTCTTCACGAAAAATTCTTCGCAAAAACATGCAAAATAAAAAAAATTTTCCAAGAGACTCAAAGTTGTTTTCTGCTGCAGCGAACTACTACGAAACATCACCGATTTTCGCAGATAGACATCCTGCCGGGCTTGACCTCCTTTCTGATTTACAATTTTCTGCAATTACAATGGGGTGATGATAAATTGTTGCTTCAGGCAGCTCCGGTAAAAGATCTGCCCGACCATTGCTCTTTGGTATCAGAGCCTGATGCTAGCTGTAAATTCATTACATATCAACATTTTTTATACCTTTCCCGTAATTACCCTAATAGCTTTCGGCTGACGCTGTTTTCTCGCCAGCTGAGGCGAGGTGAAATGAGCGAGAATTGGCGGGGCTTCCGAGGCAACGGGACGGATATGCTAGCGCACAATGCGGATCTCTTCCTCCAGGATGATCCCATATCGTTGCCAGGTCATTCTTTTCGCCAAGGCGATCAACTCGATGATGTCGGCAAATGTCGCCTTGTTCCGGTTGATGAAGAAATTAGGATGCTTGGCGGATATTTCGGCGCCGCCGATACGCTTTCCCTTGAGCCCGAGCCGATCAAGGACCGCCGCGACGGGAATGACGGGAAACGGGTCCGTTTTGACGACATCGGCAAATTCGCTCCTGACCGCCTCGGCAACCGACGCCAGGGGGATGTTCTTGAAGGTGCTGCCCGCACAGGGATATTCGATGGGCTGGAACCGCCTTCGATATTCGATATGGCTTTGGATTTCGGCCCGCACCGCAGCCGCATCCCCCGGCGTGGCCCGGACCAGCACGCCGGTGACGATCTCGCCCCCGATGCGTTTGAACACGCTGTCCCGGTATGCGAACAGGCAATCCGCCGCGCTCCGCGCGCGCCGTTCGACCGTCCCCGCAAGCCTGTCGTAGGCGATGCTTTACTGGATGATCAGGCCGTGGTAGCCGTTGTCCGAAAACAACATGTTCGTGCCGGCACCCAGAAACAGGAACGGAACATCGCGCTTGATGGCCCACCGCACCGCCGCTTCAATCTCCCGCGCATTCCGCGGCTCGAAAAAGTACCGGGCCTTGCCGCCGATCCGGTAATGCATGCGTAGGGCCAGGGATATGTTTCTGCGAATGCGGATCAGAATGCGGATCGGAATGGGGATCGGAATGGGGATCATATTGGCATGCTCCAATCAAATACCCGGTTGCCGGTAAGGTGTTGTTGCCGGCTGTGTTGCCGGTTTAGTCGCCGGCAATTTTCTTTATTTGCGCTGAACTGCAGGTGGAGATAACTCAGTCGATTGTACAACGGTTTCCGGCTGAATGGTTGCAAAATCATCGAATTTTGTATCCATTCAGCTCTATGGACACATCCCCCTCCCCTTGCGGGAGGGGGGTAGGG
>CAYTVF010000393.1:0-2016 GCA_964441345.1 uncultured Desulfopila sp.
CCCCTCAATCCCCTCCCGTCAAGGGAGGGGAGGCTAAAACCAATGAGACAAAGTGCATACTGTTGAAACAAACTGAATAGTTACCTCGGGTAATATATCTTTTCAAACGTTTAGGCTTTTATCGCAAGGTTGGGTATCGATCTCGATACCCAGCCTTTTTTTATTATTGCAGAAATGTGCCGGGACTTGACCCAAATCAAAGAATTATCCTGCCAATGTGCTACTATATACTTAAATGAAAACGCGGCATGCACATCCGCCGGTCAACAACCCTGCATCTCTAAACCCGTAAGGGGAGGAACACATATGACAAACGTACGAAAAATCATTCAAATCGATGAAGAACTGTGTAACGGCTGCGGTCAATGCGTGCCTGACTGCGCGGAAGGCTCGCTGAAAATAATCGACGGCAAGGCAAGGCTGGTAGCCGACAAACTGTGCGACGGCCTGGGCGCCTGTCTCGGCTCCTGTCCGACCGGAGCACTCAAGATCATCGAACGACCCGCCGACGAGTTTGATGAAAAAGCGGTTGAAGAATATCTGGCCAAGGAAAAAATGAAAGCGGAAATTCCCCAGGCAAAAACCTTGGATTGCGGCTGCGCGTCAAGTCATATCCAGTCTTTCGCCCCCCGTCCTCCTGCGGCGCCGCCGTCGTCATGCCAATCCGCGAATATGCCGACCAAGATGGCCCCGGCCAAGGGTGGCAATTCAGAACTGACCCACTGGCCGGTGCAGATTCGCCTCATTCCGGCGAGCGCCCCTTTCCTGCAAAATGCCGACATTCTGGTCGCCGCCGATTGCACGGCGGTTGCCGTCCGCAATTTTCAGGAAAAATATCTTGCCGGCAAGACGGTCATGATGGGCTGTCCCAAATTCGACGACGCCGAGAGCTATGTCCAGCGGTTTGCCGAAATCATTAGCACCTGCAATATTAAGAGTCTGACCGTACTCATCATGGAGGTTCCCTGCTGTTCGGCGATGAACGTCATTATCCGCAAAGCGATTGAACGGGCCGGGAAAAATGTCCCGGTTGAACAGATTACCATCTCCACCAGGGGGGAGGAACTGGCCAGAAAAACCTGGTAACAACCTCCTATTTATCCCACCGCAGTTCTACACCCGACCGGGACTCCGACACTTTTACGCCAAGCGCCTGGAGGAGTTGGAAGAACGGTCGGCCAAAGCAAAACAGCTCCATGCTCAGTTTCAACTGATAATCGGCAATAATTCTGGTCCGGAAGCGGAGGTCGTCGCGCACCCGTTTTTCCAGATCTTTCTTCTGCTTTTCGGATAAGCTGCCAAAGTTGGCCAGCACATCCTGCAGGTCGTTGCAGGGGCAGATCCGTTCATGCTCCTTGATGACCGGGATGAGCGGATCGTCCGGCTCAAGGATATCGAAGCGACTGAGAGTGTCTTTTTCAACGAGGGCAAGGATTTCTTCGGTATCCCAGCATTTCAGAACCCTGCAGGCATGGGGCCTGTGGTCGTAAATGGTGCACCCGCCGGTCTCATCGTAATAACAGCAATCCCATTGTCGACCGGCCCCGATAATTTTTACCAGCTCTACGGCTACCGACTGGATTTTATTGGAAATCGGATTGTCGGCCAACTCGCCTTTTCTGATGGTTATCAGGGCGTTCATCGGAATTTTGCCGCTTTTCACCAGCGGCAGATCCTGAACATGCAGGGCTGGACCGCCCTTCCTGCAGCAATTCCCGCATTTTTTACACGTCGTTTGTATCGTTGTCATACCTTTTCCTGTAATACCGAACACAGCCGGGCATTCCCCCGGCATAACAGACTTACCTTTATTCCACCATTATAGCATAATGAGCGGGGGAAGACGCAGATACATTTTCACTTCGAAAACCGACCGGCCGGGAATCTCCTCTCCCCTTTCCATGATAATGCGGGCCCAATCTCCGGTTGAGAAATCACGCATCATCCGTTATCTTGCGGAATGTATCCATTCAGCTCTATGGACACATCCCCCTCCCCTTGCGGGAGGGGGTTAGG
>CAYTVF010000394.1:0-1986 GCA_964441345.1 uncultured Desulfopila sp.
AATGACTTACCGTTGACTGCTTAAACGGTGTAACTTTTTTGTATTGCACCCGTTGAAAGAGGAAATCAGGGCCCTGAAGGCACGGCTGGTTATTTCGGAGGCGCGGTATTTGGGTGGTGAAAGTCCCGGGAAAGAATCCGAATTTGAAATAATCGCACCGCAAACTACTGAAGTTTCGCCGCAAGGCATGAGCAAAAATGCTGAAGAAGGAGAAAAAATCAGACTGTTTATGTCGCTTTTCAAAGGACGGGACGATGTTTACGCCAGAAGATGGGAAAACAAGAAAAAAGAGACATCTGGGTATTCTCCCTCCTGTCTGAATGAATGGAAACCCGTCTGCGTCAAGCCGAAGGGGACATGCACCGTTTGTACCCATAAGGCGTATGTTGCTCTTACTGAGAAAATTATTGATGACCATCTGCGGGGGAAGATAGTCGCCGGAATATACCCGATTCTTCCTGATGAGACGTGCTGGTTTCTGGCGATCGATTTTGATGATGGGGAGTGGCAAAAGGATATCTCGGTATTGCGGGAGGTGTGTGCGGAGTTTGATATCCCTGTTGCCATTGAGCGCTCACGTTCCGGCAATGGAAGCCATGCGTGGTTATTTTTTAAAAGACCGATAGCAGCATCTCTGGCGAGAAAATTCGGCACTTCCCTGCTTACCTACAGCATGCAGAACAGGCATGAGATCACTTTCAAATCCTACGACAGATTTTTCCCCAGTCAGGACACAATGCCCAAGGGCGGTCTGGGGAATCTGATAGCGCTGCCATTGCAAAAGGAGGCAAGAAAGGCCAAAAACAGTGAATTCATTGATCAGAGTTTCGAACCGTATGCCGATCAGTGGGCATTTCTCGACACGATTCGAAGTCTCTCAGAAGATGACGTACTAACACTTACCTCAAAGCTCGGCCAGGGAAATGAACTCGGGGTCTTGAAAATTGATGAAGAAGAAACGCAAAAGCCATGGGAGACAATTAAGGTCAAATTACTGAAAACGGATTTTCCCAGGCAAATAGAGATCGTAAAAGCAAATATGCTGTTCGTTCCGAAGGCAGGCATCTCGCAAAGGGCTCTGAACCGGTTAAAACGCCTGGCGGCTTTTAAAAATCCCGAGTTCTACAGGAATCAGGCGATGCGCATGCCAACCTATGGTAAATCGAGAATTATTTGTTGCGCTGATGATACTGCCGAATATCTCTGTCTGCCGAGAGGGTGCGAGCAAGATCTGAGAGCAGTTTTTGACGAACAAGGAATGGATGTCAATTGCCTGGACAAGACCAATCACGGCAAAAGGATCGACGTTACATTCAATGGCAACCTGAGAGACGAACAGCCACAGGCAGTGGACAAGTTGCTTGAGCATGATATCGGTGTTCTTTCCGGCACAACGGCTTTCGGGAAAACGGTTGTGGCAATCAATTTGATCGCCGAGAGGAAAGTCAATACCCTCATCATTGTCGATAGAGCCAGCCTGATAACGCAATGGCAGAATAAATTGACTGAATTCCTGGAGATAAATGAATCCCTGCCTGTATCGGACAGAGGCGTGAAGAAGAGAGGACGAAAAAAGGCCAGAAGCATAATCGGACAACTGGGGCAAGGCAAGAATAGCCTGGGCGGTATCATTGATATTGCCTTGATGCAATCGTTGAGCAGGAAGGACGAGGTCAAAGAATGCGTGAAAAATTATGGCATGATCATCGTCGACGAATGCCATCATGTCGCAGCCGTGAGTTTTGACGAGATTCTTAAAGCCGTCAAGGCAAAGTATGTCTATGGCTTAACCGCAACCCCTGTCAGGAAGGACGGTCACCATCCGATAATCTTCATGCAATGCGGTCCGGTACGATACAGGGATGACGCAAAGAAACAGGCGGAAAAAAGGCCCTTCGATCATTTCGTCATACCGAGATTTACCGCACTGCGGGTCCCGCTTGACAAGGATGAAAAGGACGTATCCATTCAGGAACATTATTCGCT
>CAYTVF010000395.1:0-1975 GCA_964441345.1 uncultured Desulfopila sp.
TGAGGTTAAAATGCAAGGTGCTGCTTCCGGCGCTGCCATGTAATCTCTGACTTCAGCCAAGTCATCGAAGGAGATATCGCCCCGGCGATATCTCCTTTTTTTTTGTAGTCAATTCGGGTAAATTTCATTTTTTCGAAGGTGTAATCAGCATCTGCCCGGAAGTTTTTCTTTTGTACGAATTGTTCGTAATGTACGTAATGAGGACCATATGCCGGAATTACAGGTTGGACTTGGCGAAAGAAGCTATCCCATCATTATTGAAAGCGGATGGTTGGAGCACGCAGGCAGGGATCTCCTGGCCCGAAAAGTAGGAAAGAGATACGGCGTCATCGCCGACGACAAGGTCGCTCAGTTCCTCGGCGAGACCTTGATGGGGTCGCTTGAGCGCGCCGGAATCGATGCCGAACTCATCACCTTCCCCCATGGAGAGGCCAGCAAAACACTGCAGACTATCGGGGAGCTTGCCGGCAGATTGATCCGCCTGGGTTTTGATCGTAAGGATGCCCTTATCGCATGCGGCGGCGGGGTTACCGGAGACTTGACGGGTTTTTTAGCGTCCTCCTTCATGCGTGGCATACCCTTCGTCCAGATTCCGACCACGCTTCTTGCCCAGGTCGACAGTTCGGTTGGGGGGAAGACCGGTGTGGATATCCCGGAGGGCAAAAATCTGGTCGGAGCCTTTTATCAACCGAAAGTTGTCTATATTGATACTGCCGTGCTGAAAACTCTGCCAAGCGATGAGCTGCTGGGTGGTCTTGCCGAGGTCATCAAGTACGGAGTCATTCGCGATGCAGATTTTTTTCAATTTTTAGCCGATAACAGGGCAGGAATACTCGGCCTTGATGAAAAGCTCATTTCCCGAATGGTCTACACCTGCTGCCGGATAAAGGCGGATGTGGTTGCCGAGGATGAGCGGGAAGGGGGAGTTCGAAGAATTCTTAACTATGGTCATACCATCGGCCATGCGGTTGAAGGGGCTTCGGATTACACCCTCATTCACGGCCTTGCCGTGGCGATCGGCATGGCTGCGGCGGCCCGTCTGGCCGTATTGACCGGTCATCTCGCCGGCGAGGATGCCAGGAAAATTATAGATCTGCTCACTGCCTACCGCATGCCGGTGGAGATTCCCCAAAATCTCGATCGAAACAGACTGAGAAAATATCTGCTGGCCGATAAGAAAGTTGTCGGCGGGAAAGTGCATTATGTGTTGCCGACCGGCATTGGCAGTACATATATTACCGCCGATGTGAGTGAAGATTTGGTCGACCAGGTTCTTGCCGGAGAGTAAGCGATCCGGCGATCCGGCGTCCGGCGTCAGGCGTCAGGCTTATTGCCGAAAAGATCCCCGATACTTGTTTAGGAACAACTGCCATGCCTATTTATGAATTTTATTGCGACACATGTAATGTGATTTTCAACTTTTTCTCGTCCCGGGTGAATACCGCAAAAATCCCGGACTGTCCGCGCTGCGGCAAAAAGGAGCTGGAGAAACAGATTTCCACCTTTGCGACGATCGGCAAAGCCAAAGAGGAGAGCGGCGACGATCCGCTCGCAGGTCTTGACGAGGCGAAGATGGAGCGCGCCTTCGAGTCGCTGATGCGGGAGGCTGAACATATCAACGAGGATAATCCGAAACAGATGGCCGCAATGATGAGAAAGTTCACTTCCCAGACCGGCATCCGGCTTGGTGAGTCGATGGAGGAGGCCCTGTCGAGAATGGAGGCGGGAGAAGACCCGGAACAGGTTGAAAAAGAAATGGGCGATCTGCTGAATGGTGAGGATTTTAATCTCGAGTCGATGAAAAAGGCGGCAATCCAAAAGCGCCGGCCGCCCGCCCATGACGATAAGCTTTATGAACTGTAAATCCGGTGAATGCCACGCCCGTTCCTCTGCTTTGACGGGAGGGGATTGAGGGGTCTTGGCCTCCCCTCCCTTGACGGGAGGGGAATGAGGGGAGGGTGAGTCTGTTGCGGGT
>CAYTVF010000396.1:0-1957 GCA_964441345.1 uncultured Desulfopila sp.
CTGACCCCCTCCCGCAAGGGGAGGGGGAACTTTGTCCATAGAGCTGAATGGATACTAGCCCTTGTCCTTACAGGATTTCGGTATCGCTGTGCGGGACGTGGCTGAAGTTGAGGATATGACGGACCCTGATAACCAGTTTCCGTTCAACCTGGGGACAGAACCAGGCGGTAACGGCCACCCGGTCCCGGTCGTCGAGGGTGATCCGCTCTGCCGTGGCCAGGTGGGGAATGCCGTGTTCATTGACGGTAGTTACAAGCAGATGACTGACACTTTCGGCGAGTTTTACTGATTTTGCAAGGGTCTCGGTGTCCATGGCCCCCCCTGTTGTAAAAAAACTTAACCATATCGACAGGCCAAGTTTCGGCGGCGCTTATCTCGGCGACGAACTGGAGCCGCCGCCGACGTATTCACACCGGCTGAAATCGAGCTCTTCCTTGCATATTTTGCAAGTGTGCCGGCGATTGAACTCGTCGGAGAATATTTCCACTTCCGTACCGCAGCGGTGGCATTTGCAGAGGAACGACTTCAGCTCTCTAAACGATTCAAAACCAGGACAATGACTGCTTGGTGTATTCATGACGCACCCCCAGCCGAAGTTTGAACATCATTTTTATGATAGGGGAATGGATGAAAGCCGGTCTTCCCCGGGAGGTTGTTCTTCTTTTCTTGTATGAACTGGGAGGCGCAAAGTCAAGGAGCAATGAGAGGAGCATGGGGAGCGAAACGGGCCATGCAGGTCCCGTGCTCGCGGAACCGGGACCAATCGCCATGCCGAGACAATTTAGGAGCCCCCAACTTGATATAGAGAGCGGACGGCTTATCATATCGTTATGTCCGATCTGGAGGACAGGATTGATAAACTGCGGAGGGAGTGCCCAACCGCATGGCGGCCCGACCAGGACGAAATCCGGGTAAAAATGTCGGAACTGAACAGCAGATACAATGACACTGCGGGAGTGCTTTTCGACTATGACATCGGCGGCTGAACCGTCGAATTCTTGTCGCGTAACTGATTGTTTCGACAGCGGGAGGTAGTGATATGAAGCGGCAAAAAGAGATGGTCGAGTCATTTCTGATAGGCCACCGCGAATTTATGTCCAACCTGGACAACTCGATCGATATCATAACATGAGGCATAGAATTCACGATATTTATGCCAAGTTTAAAGGGATAAGCACACGATCCGCGCGGGCGTGATTGAACTCCGAGGCCGGGCCCGGCAAGCGGCCCGGCCGCAACGCCGAATAACGGCACAACCGAACGACGTTGCGACTATTTTGTATTTTGCGATCCCGGGTTGTTAAGCCATATTGCCCTTATTATAAAACTCGTAAATACTGCAGGGATCGATCTCAATTTTGCCGTGTTCCCTGATGGCACGTAACTCGCCGAATTCAAGGAGCTGGTAGATCACCTTTCGGCCGACTCCGAGAAATTTGGCGGCCTCGGGCACACTTACCAGATCGGGCAGTATTCTTTGCGGTCGGATTATCAGCATCCCGCTTCCTCATTATGGTAGCGTTGCAGCACAACGCTTGTTATACATTCAGTCTATCCGGCCCATTGCCGGAAATATGACTTCCTCTGCAGAAAGAAGATAAGCACGGAACCCATTTGGTAACAGCGGCGTTCTCTTTTTAAAAATTTTCCGGAAAGGAGGAGATCAAATGAAGAACGGTCTGTTGCTTGTTGATATTCAGAACGATTTCTGCCCCGGCGGTACCCTCGCGGTTCCCGAAGGAGATCTCGTCGTGCCGGTGATCAACAGCCTGATGGGACTCTTCCCGGTGGTCGCCGCCACCAAGGACTGGCATCCACCGGGTCATATCAGCTTTGCCAGCCGCTACGCCAAACCGGTTTTCACCACGGTCGACACCCCCTACGGTCCGCAGATCCTCTGGCCCGATCACTGCGTCCAGCACACCCCGGGGGCGGACTTTCACCCCGCCCTCGCGAC
>CAYTVF010000397.1:0-1952 GCA_964441345.1 uncultured Desulfopila sp.
TACCCCCCCCCCGCAAGGGGAGGGGGAACTTTATCCAACGGTTTTTGTCACGATTTCCCGGTCAAAGTAGTTGACCGCCATCCCGGCATCGACGACGATGGTCTGACAGTTGATGCCCGAGGCCCGGGCGGAAAGCAGGAAGACCGCGGTATCTGCCGCCTCCCGGGTAGTGAGGGCCTTTTTCCTGAGCGTGGCCTTTTCGGCAAAGAGATAGCTGTCGACGTAACCGGGGATGCCGGCGGAAGCCGAGGTTTTTAACAGTCCAGGGGCGACGGCGTTAAATCGCACCCGGGAAAATTCGGAAAAACTCTTGGCGAGAAAGCAGAGCGACGAATCGAGGGCCGCCTTGATCGGCGCCATATAGCCGTAATTTTCCGCCGCCATCCTGGTGGTCGATATGGAGATGGTCACGACCGAACCATCCGTCGCCAACAGCTCCCTGAAGTGGTTGGCAATGCTGATGAGAGAAAAGCAGGAGACATTCACCGCCTGGAGAAAATCGTCTTTCCTGGTCGCGTGAAAGGGCTTCATCCCGTCGGTATAGTTGGCAAAGGCGATCGAATGAACGATGCCGTCGATCCGGTTGCCCTCCGCAGCGCCGATGGCCCGGGCGATTTCATCGCGCACCCGGACGATATTTTCCTCCTCTTCCACATCGCAGAGAAAAACGGGCGACTCGGGAAAAAGCTGCCGAACGTTTTTCGCCCGCTCCTCGGAGCGGACCACGTGAATGACCTCCGCCCCTTCCGCCGCCAGGCTTTTGCCGATGGCACAGGCAACCGATTTTTTATTGGCCAGACCGAAGACGACAAATTTTTTATCAGCAATTCCCAGAAAGCTCATAATTATTTTAACTCATAATTATTTGATAATTATTTGTATCAGTTGAAAAAACAATCCCACGGCAAGGCTCGCGGCCCCGCCCCGTCGCAAACACCACGACACCATACACCAGTCCCGGGGAAAACAACAGACTATAGCGGACAGGCCCGGCCGGTAGCCCTAGGAGGCTGTCCGAGAAGAACATTGAGCACCCTGTCCTTTTACGGTATATGGTCTTATAAGTAACAACAACCTTTCATCCCTGCAAACAACACAGCCTGGCAACGAAAAAAAATATGCACAAATATACAATCGGCATCGACACCGGCGGCACATACACCGATGCAGTCCTCCTCGAAAAAATCACCGGCCGGGTTCTGGCAAAAGCCAAGAGACCCACCACCCACTTTGCCCTGGCCCGCGGAACCGGCGAAGCCCTCACCGAACTTCTCCGCAAAAGCGGCGCCGCGCCGGAAGATATCCACTCGGTCTGTATTTCCTCGACGCTCGCCACCAACAGCGTGGTGGAAAACAAAGGGGCCAGGGTCGCGGTTATCGTCATCGGCTACGTAAAACACTTCAAGCTACCGGTCACGGCGGTGGTCTTCGTCAAGGGCGGACACAACATCCAGGGCGAAGAGGAGGAGCCTCTCGACCTCGACTACCTGGTCACCCTGATCGAAGGATTGAAAAACGAGGTCGATGCCTACGGGGTCTGTTCGGCCATGTCGATGAAGAACCCGACCCATGAACTGGTCACGGAAAAGGCCATCGGGATGCTCGACCCCAAACCGGTCTTCTGCTCCCACCGCATCAGCCGGCTGACCGGGATGCAGGAACGTGCCGCCACCGCCGGCCTCCATGCCAAACTGATGCCGGTCATGGAAGGTTTTGTCAGCGGGGTGCAGCAGGCCATGGCCCAGCAGGGCCTCGCCTGCCCGGTGGTGGTCATCGGCGGCAATGGCCACGCGATCGACGCCGGCCGGGCGGTTGCCGAAGCAGGCATCACGGTAGCCAGCGGCCCTGCCTGTACCGCCCATTTCGGCGCGGCCCAGGGCGAAAAAGAGTGTTTGGTGATCGATGTCGGCGGCACCACCACCGATATCGCCATGATTGCCAACGGCCGGCCG
>CAYTVF010000398.1:0-1940 GCA_964441345.1 uncultured Desulfopila sp.
CTCCTGGCCGAATACGACGACGGCGAACCGATGAGTTATGCCGAGGTGGAGGTCCGGGCGCCGGAGGACGGCCCCGTCTTTCAGACCGGGCGAACCGATCGCAACGGTGTGTTTCTCTTTCTCCCGGATCGCGACGGGAAATGGCGGGTAACCGTCAACGACGGCATGGGCCACCAGCTGGTGCTGGCCAAGGAGATCGCCGGGGCCGGCACGGACTCGCCAAAGGCTGTCACATCGCCATCGACAGTGACTGGAAAGAGTCGCTGGCCGATGGTGATCACCGGGCTTGGCCTCATCTACGGCTCGGCCGGTTTCTTTTACGGTTTTCGCGAACGTATGCGGCGCTTGCGGAGCCGTCGAAACGCGGCCATTTAGCACCATCACGTCGGGTTGAAAAAAGTATAGTTTTGTTTGCCCAGGCCCTTGGTCACGTACATTGCATTATCTGCCTTCTTGATCAGGATCTGGAGGTCGTCCCCGTGGGTAGGATACATTGCGATACCGATACTGGCCCCGATTTTTATCTTGGTTCCGTCCAGCTCAAATGGGTCGGCCAGTTGGTGGAGAATCTTATCGGCAACATGGGCCGCATCCGTATCGGCGTAAACCTCGGTCTGGATGATCAGAAACTCATCTCCGCCGATACGGCCAACTGTGTCGGCTGTTCTGACGATTTTCAATAAGCGCTGGGCCACCATCTTTAAAATCCTGTCGCCCGCTATATGGCCATAGGTGTCGTTAACTCCCTTGAATCCGTCGAGATCGATGAACATGATCGCGGCCTTCCAATCTTTTCGTTTGGATATGGATAAAGTGCTGAAAAACCGCTCCTGGAGCATACGGAGATTGGGGAGACCGGTCAGGGCGTCCCGGTTGGCCAGCTCATGGACTTCTTTCAAGGTTTCCGCCAGTTGAGCCTGGGTATTTTTATGCTTGGTGATATCGAAATATGTGAGCATCCTGCCGCCGTCGGGCAGGACTACGCATTGGTACTGGTAAACTAAACCGTCCTTCCGATGAAATTCCTCCGGGGCGCTGCCCCCGGTTATGATAGCAGCCTCACGTTGATCAAGATATTTGTCAAACTTCTCTTCCGGCACATCGTAGATTCCGTTGTAACGATTGAAATTGAGAAGATCGCGGAAAGTCGGATATCTGGCCAGAAGCTTATCCGGTATCCCCCACATTTCACGAAAGGCCCGGTTGGCGATGCGGGCCCTGAGGTCCGAATCCATGAAGAGAACCCCGTATCCGATTGACTCCATAACCGCATTAAATTCATGTACGGTTTTTACAAGTTTTCCTTCCGTCACTTTGTGTGCGGTGATATCCTGCAAAATGGCGATAATGAAGAATTCGTCTCTTTCGGCAATACGCACAAGCTTGAGAACCACCTGATGTTTGCCTGCCGACAAGGGACTGTCATAACTGGAGCGGAATTGAGGCAATCCTCCGGTTGAAACTTGCGCAAACCATTGTTCGACCAGATTGAATTCCGTGCCAGTAAGATGGTCTGTCAATCGGCTGGAAAGAAGCGATGTCAGGTCAATGGACAACAACTCCTGTGCCGCCCTGTTTGCCTGGACAATCTGCCCCATACTGTTCATCTCGATGACCGCATCGGCGAGGTTCTCCAACATCACATGATGGTGTCGCCGGGACAGAAGGAGTTCCTTGGTGATGCTTCTTGGATAAAGATCCTCCTTTCCATGAATGACATCCTCGCGTCGTTTTCCGCTGCGGAACTGGTCAAGGACATGGCGGATGTGATTTCTTATGGTGTCGCTTGGCCCTTTGGCAATATAGAGATCAGCTTCCAGTTCAAAGATCTGCTTTTCATCTTCATAGGCGATTGCCGAATAGATAACGATAAAAATGTCTTTGAATTTTGGTGTATGCCTGGCAATTCTACATAGCACATCCCCGCTGATCTTCGGCAT
>CAYTVF010000399.1:0-1932 GCA_964441345.1 uncultured Desulfopila sp.
CTCGCCGGGCGGTCTCGATCACTCCATGCGGGAAATCATCCAGGCGATCCTGGCTTCGCCGGTCCCGGTCATTACCTACGTTGCCCCCGATGGCGCCCGGGCCGCCAGTGCCGGGACCTATATTCTCTACGCCAGCCATATCGCGGCAATGGCGCCGACCACCAATCTCGGGGCGGCCACCCCGATCCGCATCGGCGGGCTGCCGGCCGACCCCGGCAAACCGGACAAAGAAAAGACGGAGGACCAGCCGAAAGATCAGCCGAAAGACCAAATGCCCACCGATACCATGGAACGGAAGCTGGTAAACGACGCATCGGCCTATATCAAAGCACTGGCGGACCGCCATGGGCGTAATGCGGAGTGGGCGGTCAAAGCGGTGCGGGAGTCGGTCAGCCTCTCTGCCGCCGAGGCACTGGCCATCGGGGTGGTCGATATCGTCGCCACCGACCTCGCCGATCTCCTCCGCCAGGCCGATGGCCGGCAGGTCCGCATGGAGTCGGGTGAACAACGTCTCGCCACCAAAGACCTGACCATAACCCCGATCGCCCAGACCTGGCGCACCAGGCTGCTGATAATCATCAGCGATCCCACCATCGCGTATCTCCTGCTGTTGCTCGGAATGTACGGTCTCATCTACGAGCTGGCCAATCCCGGCGTCTTCCTGCCCGGGGTTGCCGGCAGCATAGCCTTGCTGCTGGCCTTTTACGCCTTCCAGGTGCTGCCCGTCAATTACAGCGGCCTGGCCCTTATAATTCTCGGTATCCTGTTGCTGATCGGCGAGGCGTTTGTGCCGAGTTTCGGTTCTCTCGGCATCGGCGGCATTATTGCCTTTGCAATCGGCTCGATCATTCTCATGGACGATGAGGAGTTGCGCATTTCCCTGCCGGTTATTGCCGTAACCACCGCCACTTCGGCGGTTTTGCTGGTTTTGCTGGTGGGGCGTCTTTTCGCTCTGCGCCGGAAAAAGATCGGGACCGGGGCGGAAGCAATGATCGGCATGACCGGGGAGGCCATCGACGACTTTGCCATAGAAGGCAGGATCTGGCTTCTGGGCGAATCCTGGTCGGCCCGATGTGCCGGCCGTGTGCGCAAAGGAGAAAAGGTTAAGGTCATGGCCAAAGACGGCCTCTGTCTCACCGTTGAAAAACTCAAGGAGGATAACTGATATGATCTCGATTGCCCTGTTGCAGTATATGACGCTGGTGGCTCTGCTGGTCGGGTTGGTATCGCTCTCTTTCAAAATTGTGGCCGAGTATGAGCGATTGGTGGTCCTCTTTTTCGGCAGGTTTCAGGGGGTGAAAATGCCCGGCCTGAGAATTGTCGTGCCCGGTATTCAACGCGCCTTCCGGGTCGATTTGCGGGTGGTGACCCTGGATATCCCGCCCCAGGATGTGATCTCCCGGGATAACGTCACGGTGCGGGTCAATGCGGTGCTCTATTTCCGGGTGGTCGATCCGGAAAAGGCGATCATCCAGGTCGAGCATTTCCTCAATGCGACCAATCAACTTGCCCAGACCACCCTGCGCTCGGTCCTCGGCCAGCACGATCTGGACGAGATGCTGTCGGAGAGGGAAAAGTTGAATGCCGATATCCAGGAGATCATCGACAAACGATCCGATGCCTGGGGGATCAAGGTGATCAACGTGGAAATCAAGCATGTCGATCTGAACGAATCGATGGTCCGGGCCATCGCCCGGCAGGCCGAAGCGGAACGTGAACGGCGGGCCAAGGTCATCCACGCCGAAGGTGAGTTTCAGGCTGCGGAAAAACTGCTCGCGGCGGCCGAGATTATCTCAAGAAACCCGCAGGCCCTGCAGCTTCGCTACCTCCAGACCCTGAGCGATATGTCGAATCAGAAAAACACCAGCACCATAGTCTTCCCCCTGCCGATCGATATGCTTCAGGCTGCGTTGAACCAGAAGAAGGATCGGT
>CAYTVF010000400.1:0-1917 GCA_964441345.1 uncultured Desulfopila sp.
AGCCTTAAGTTGATGACATTGCCACCATTGGTGCACGAAGTGCACTCCAAAACAAGTTCTGAGAATTGTTCATAACCATATTTTTTTTAAACTCAGTTTCTTTTCGCCGGTGCGACCCGGAGAGTTATGTCACCAAGACCCAAAAAAACCAGAAAATGTCAGGGCATATTTTGCGGGAAGGCGTTCAAGCCAACCGGCACGCCGCTTGTAGAGCTCAAGCAGATCCCTCTCCATCAGGATGAGCTTGAGGCGTTGCGGCTTTGCGACGGGCAGGGGTTGACCCAGGAGGAGGCCGGGAAGAGCATGGGCGTATCCCGCGGAACGATTCAACGGATTATTACCATTGCCAGACAAAAGACCGCCCTGGCCCTGACCGAGGGACATGCCCTGGTGTTTGTCGATCAGGTGGAAAAAGAGGAGACGGCAGGCAACCGGACCACTCCTAACATGGTGCCTGTGGGCGGTTGACCGGTTTCAGGTATTTTCGCGCGTCTTGTCGAAGATAATCGCCGGCCACTTTTCCATGAAATAACGCAACATCCACTCGCTCTGGGCCAGATAGGTGAGAAATCCCTCGGTGTCCCGGGCCAGGGTGGCCTGGTTCTTCCGTTCGAACTCTTCCATCGCCTTCCGGTCGTCGCACCGCACCCAGCGGGCGGCCTGATAGTCTACCGGTTCGTAAATTGCCTTGACACTGTACTCGTTCCTGAGTCTTGCCATGGTCACTTCGAACTGGAGGACGCCGACGGCTCCCATGATATAGTCCGAACCGATCAGCGGCCGAAAGACCTGGATTGCACCTTCTTCGGCCAGCTGCATGAGACCTTTCTGCAGCTGCTTCATCTTCAGCGGATCTTTCAGCAGGACCCGGCGGAAGTGTTCCGGGGCAAAATTGGGAATGCCCGTGAATTTCAGGGGCTCCTTCGGCGTAAAGGTATCGCCGATTTTGATCGTGCCGTGGTTGTGCAGGCCGATGATGTCGCCGGGCCAGGCCTCGTCGACGTTGGATCGCTCCTGGGCCATGAAGATGGTGGCATTGGCCAGGGTGATATCCTTGCCCAGACGATGGTGTCTGACTTTCATACCGCGGGTGAACTTTCCCGAACAGATCCGGAAAAAGGCGATACGATCGCGGTGGGCGGGATTCATGTTGGCCTGGATCTTGAACACGAAACCGGAAAAATCCTCCTCTTCCGGATCAACCGTACGGCTCACCGATTCCCGCAGTCCGGGCGGCGGGGCCATCTCGACAAAACCGTCAAGCATCTCCCTCACCCCGAAATTATTGATGGCGCTGCCGAAAAATACCGGGGTCTGGCTGGCCCCCAGGTAATGATCGTATTCAAACGGGTTGGCCGCTCCGGCCAGAAGTTCAAGATCCTGCCGCAGATCGTCGGCCTGACGGCCAAGCAGTTCATCCACCTTCGGATCATTCAGATCGTCGATGAGAATGCCCTTCACCTCCCGGGTGTTCTGGCCCGGCGTGAAGAGATGCAGCGCCTTGTGGTAGATATCGTATACCCCCTTGAAGGTCTTGCCCATGCCGATCGGCCAGGAGAGGGGGGTGCATTCGATCTGCAGCTTCTCTTCGATCTCCGCCATGAGATCGAGGGGCGATCGGCCTTCCCGGTCCAGTTTATTGATAAAGGTGATGATCGGGGTATTGCGCATCCGGCATACTTCCATCAGCTTCTCGGTCTGGGCTTCGACGCCTTTGGCGCTGTCGATGACCATGATGGCCGAATCGACCGCGGTCAGAACCCGGTAGGTATCCTCCGAGAAATCCTGATGGCCGGGCGTATCGAGCAGGTTGATTTCATAATCCCGATAGGTGAATTTCATCACCGAGGTGGTAACGGAAATACCGCGTTCCTGCTCGATGGCCATCCAGTCGCTGGTGGCATGCCGCTCGACCTT
>CAYTVF010000401.1:0-1913 GCA_964441345.1 uncultured Desulfopila sp.
CGATATAGTCCCGATGGACCGCCCGGACTGCGTCGGGATGGCTGAGCACCGCTTCCGCCGACCACGCCTTGCTGTGCATCGGCACGCCCCGTTTTTCCAGTTCGGTGCCGGTGGCCCCATCGAGCAGGATGATCTGTCCCTTGTTCAGTTTATCCCTCAGAAATACAATACTGCTCATGATTCACCCATTCGGCAGGACTTGGCTATCGCTGCCTGTCCCGGCATAACTCGCGGCATAACTCGCGGCATAACTCGCTATTTTACGAAGGCCACCGGCCGGCCTGCTTTGACGGTCAGAACGACCTGCGATACCTCGGAAAGTTTCAGCCCCGACCATTGGAGAGCGGTTTCCTGCTCGTCCAATATCTTGATATCCCAGGCGTCCGCCTTTTCCGGCCGCGAGAACTGGAGGCCCACCTCTTCCCCGTGGGGCAGGGTGTCGAGGAGCAGCACCTCTTTCCCCCATTTGTCCTGGGAGGCAGGGCTGAAGTAGAGGTCGATGATCTCAACCCCGGTGTTGTTGACCAGGGTGAAGCTGAATTCGCCCGCCCGGGCAAATCCGCCGACAGACAAAAAACTTGCAATGACAAAGAGAGTGAGTTTCATGGGCAGCTGGCCGTCCTGAGTTGAATGTTAAGATGAGGTCCCGCAATCCTGCTGCACGGCCGACCTCAATAATCCCATTTAAACTGGAGACCGGCCTTGTTGTCAACTTTGTTGCTTTCGCTGGTCACTTTGAAGTGCGGCGTCAGTTCGATTTCGACCTCGACCCCGCTTGAACCGGGCGTTGTTCCCCGCTTGGTGCCTACATAAACCCCTTTGGCCAGATATTTGCCGACCTCGACACTGGGCCCGGCCTCGCCGCCTTCGACCCGCAGCACATCCGCATTGATGAATCGGCGGAACGACCCCACGACACCCAGCCCGCCATCCTTGCCCGACAATGTCGAGCAGCGGGTCGGGCGGCTGCTCGCCGGCAAAGGTGATCCTGGAATCGCGAATTGCAAAAGTTTTGCCGATGATATCGAGTTGCCCGCGCCGGGCGTGGAGCTCGCCGACGATTTTGGGATTATCGGCCTGACCGGTGACGGTAAGGCGTCCGCCCCATTCGGAATCCAGTCCCTTGCCGCGCACGAACAGACGCCCGGGGATATTCACCGTCACATCGAGGTCGGCGGCAAACGGTTCGCCGCCGGCTTCTTCTGCCTTTGCTTCCCGCTCGGGATCGGGCAGATTTACGATATCGACCCGCGACACCGACGCAGGCAGCGCCACCGCCAGATCCACCTCGCCCCGGTGGACCGTAACATCGCCTTTGATTTTAGCGGCACCGCGATCGCCTGCGACGTTCAGGTCGACATCGGCCCTGAGCTGCAACTCGTCCATACGGGTCAGCGCCATACCGCGCATGGTCATTTCGGCGCGATAGGCCAAGGCAGACTTTTCTTTATCTTTATTATCCAGCACGACTTCGGCCTTGCCGGCCAGCCTGCCCTTGCCGCCGTCATCGGCGGAAATTTCCGAAATACGCACACCGCGCCGATCGAATCGGCCGTCGATACGGATATTGCGCAGCAGGGTGCCGAACTGCAGATGCTCGTACCCCCCGTTCCGCAGAGTCACCACCCCGTCCCAGACGGGGTCCGCCAGGCTGCCCGACAGGTCGGCCGCCACCTTGATTTGCCCGGCCAGCGTATGATCGGGTAACGGCACATAGGGCCAGAATTGGGAAATCTCACCATCGATACCGGCATGAACCGAAATCGGCGCGGCGGGATCGACTCTACCCTGCCCCTGCAGAATCGACAGGGTCAGCGGCAGCGCCGCATTCGCCTCAATCACCTGGAGATCCGGCCGCCCCAGCGACAGCCTGGCATGCGCTTCCCCGTCGCCGAGGGCACCGTCGAGCTGCA
>CAYTVF010000402.1:0-1908 GCA_964441345.1 uncultured Desulfopila sp.
ACCCAGGTGATAACCGACGGCAATGGGCAGTCCACCACCCTGCAATACACCGTCAACCACGATGCCGGGCCGCCCGGGCTTATGCTTGCGGGCAGCCTGCAGGAAGCTCCGCGGGTCAATACGGTCCGGCAGACTCCCTTTGCCCTGCAGGGCACGGTAAGCGATGCCAACCTGGCCGGCTTTTCCATCAACGACCGGGCCATCGGTCTGCTGCCCGGCGCAGAGGGCAACTATCGTTTCGATGTCGGCCTCGATCTGGTCCGGGGAAAGGAGAGCCTTTTCACCCTCAAGGCCTGGGACAAAGCCGGCAACAGCACCGGCAAGATCATCGTCCTGCGCCTCGACAGCGGCCTGGATATTGAAATCGTCTCGCCGGCAAACGGTACCGAGCTGGTGAGCGCAGAAGATACCACCAACCTCGATATCACCTTCAGGGTGCCCGGTCTGGCGGACGACGACCGACTCGCCGTCTCGGTGGACGGGCGGGCAATAAGCGGCCTTGCCCGCCACGGCGGCAATGTCCATGGGGTGGTGGCATTGACCCTGGCCGCCGGCGGGCATGAGCTGGCCATTGCAATTACCGCGGCCGACGGCACTGTCCGGGCGCAAACGACAAGCAGGTTCGTCGTCGTCGATACCCGCCTGATCCCCCTGACGATGATCCGCCAGGAACCGGCGGGTAACGAAAGCGGAGCGGAGAACAACGGCTTTATCGGTTTTTACTTCAATAAGCCCGTCGACCCCGCCCTGCTGCAGGTCGAGGTGCTGGAAACCTTCCACGGCGAGGACTATGCCAAGGCGCCGCAAGGTGCGGATATGACCGCCCTCAGCAAGGTTGAGATGATCGAGGTGCATCGCGACCGGGAAGCGGTAACCGGCGGACTCACCTCTTTTCCGTCGGGGACCATGGCCGCTTTCTATCCGGCGCGGAATTTTGCCTTCGGGGCTACGGTCTATGTCAATCTTCGCTACGACGGCCGGGAACTGGCCGCGACCACCTTTCAGGTCAAGCCGCTGCCGACCTTTGTGCAGGGCTTTGTCGCCGATCAGTTCGGCGAGCCGATCGAAGGGTTGCCGCTTGCCATCCCCGAGTTGCGACGAACCGCCGTCTCCGACAAGGAAGGCAGTTTCTCCTTCGGCTTCGGCGATCCGGCGGATCGGACCCTGCCCGCCGGCCGGTATACGGTTGTCGCCAATCCCGGCCTGGCCAATCGCCGATTCGGCGCGATTGAATTCTTCGCCACCGTCGAGAGCGGCCGCCTGAACGAAATCGGCCTGAACAGCGTGCCGGTGCTGAACAACCGGGAACCCTTCCGCCATATCGAGTCCGGCGGCCGGGCGATCCTTGCGGCCGGCGACCTGACCCTCGACCTGAGCCGCGCGACGCTGGTCTTCCCGGACGGCAGCGGTGCCGGCGACGTCCATGCCCAGTTCCTGACGGTCGGCGAACAACCCTATAGTTTCATCACCGCCGCCGCGCCGCAATGGGTCTTTCACCTCAACCCGAACGGGATCGAAGTGACCGGCCAGGTAGGGGTGAAGATAAAAATGCCGGCGATGGTCGGCAGCTATGAGTATGTCAAACGGATCGGCAAGCGGGTGGTGCTGGTCGGGCTCGACGGGCGTTCGCTGCAGCTCGTGCCGGCCGGTATCGGCCTGGTGGATGCCGCCGCCAATATGGTGACAAGCGAGGGACCAACCGGTTTCCAGCGCCTCGATATCATCGGTTATGGCCTGGTCGATCCGGAGAAACAACCGATACTTGAAGAATTCAGCAAGGGTGAGCGCAATCTGGACCAGCTGATGAATGCCTTGAATAATTGAAGCCGGAATACCAATGAACGTACGAACTGCCATTGCCATTGCCATCCTCCTCTGCCTGCTGACGGCCCTTTTGCCTTCTTCCCC
>CAYTVF010000403.1:0-1886 GCA_964441345.1 uncultured Desulfopila sp.
CGGGTATAGAGGGTCTGCCCGTCATCGTAGGCGGCATAGCCGTCAAGCTTCGGCGTCGCCCGAAAGACGAGGCTGGCGAAATCCACGCCGCATTCCCCGGCCGCCTTTTCGATCCGCCTGGCCCACCGCTCGATCTCCTTGAAAGTATAGGCCTTTTCCGTGGACAGCATCCGCACCGGCAGCTCGACCGTCTTGGCCTCCAGGAACGGTTCCGGCTCCACCGCAAGCAGGAAGGGGTGGTCGGGCATCCGCTTCTTCAGTTCGGCCAGGAAAGTGAAATCGTAGCGATCGTCGGCGATCAGCAGTTCCCCGCCCCGGTACAGGAGATTGGCGACATGGAGAAACTCGACGAGCTGGTCATCGTCGATACGATCAAGATCGATTTCTCCCGCGGCAATCGCCGCCAGATCTTCCTCGGACAGCACGGTGAGGGTGTACTCTGCCTCGGCCAATATTTCCAACTGTGCGGGACTCAGCCCCAGACTTTTTCCCATCGCTTTTTTATTTTTTCTCCTGTACATATTTGCTGGCGGACCCGTCCATTCCGTCGGGAGTGGGGAGACAACTGCAACAGACTATTAATACTTTTTCCGCGAAGGCACAACCGGGGAACATAATTATGAGAACAATCGACCTGCGCAGCGATACCGTCACCAGACCCTCCGCGGCAATGCGTTCAACCATGGCGGCAGCCGAGGTCGGCGACGACGTCTACCGCGACGATCCGACGGTGAACAGACTGGAGTCCTTTGGTGCCGAACTGCTCGGTTGCGAAGCGACACTCTTTACCGCCAGCGGCACCCAGGCCAACCTCATCGCCATCCTGTCCCACTGCGGCCGGGGCGATGAATATATCGTCGGCCAGCTCGCCCACACCTACAAATATGAAGGAGGCGGCGCGGCGGTACTGGGCAGCGTCCAGCCCCAGCCCATCGACTTTGAAGCGGATTCCACTTTGTCGCTGGCCAAGGTTGCGGAAAAGATCAAACCGGACGATATCCACTTCGCCAGAACCCGGTTGCTCTGCCTGGAAAACACCCAGAACGGCAAAGCCCTGCCCCTGAACTATCTGGCCGAGGCGGCGGACTTTGCGAAGGCCAAAAAACTCCGGCTCCACCTTGACGGGGCGAGAATCTTCAACGCGGCGGTCAAACAGCAGGTTGCAGTCCGGGCAATCGCCCGCCATTTCGATTCCGTCTCCGTCTGCCTTTCCAAAGGACTGGGGGCGCCGGTCGGTTCGCTGCTGTGCGGCGCGAAGGGCTTTATCGAAGAGGCGCGCAAGTGGCGGAAGATGACCGGCGGCGGGATGCGGCAGGCCGGGATACTTGCCGCGGCGGGGATCTACGCTCTCGAAAACAATGTCGACCGGCTGGCCGACGATCACCGCCATGCCGAACTGCTGACGGCCGGACTCTCGCGGTTCGAGGAGCTTACGGTCGAGCAGGATGCGGCCCAGACAAATATGGTTTTCTTCAACGCCCCGGCCGACATCACCGCGGCGCTTGCCGAATTTCTCCTGAAACGCAACATCCTGATCAGCCCCGGCAAGACGACCAGGCTGGTCACCCACCTGGATGTCCATGCCGGGGATATCGATTATATTCTGGCGCAATTCGCCGAATTCTTTTCTCGCTAGGCGGAAACAGGGGGCTGCTGCCCAACGCCCCCTTTCTCTTTATTCGGCCGGGAAAATGATGGGAAAGAGGTTCTTCCTGGAATTTTTGTGATGCAATTTGACCAGTTCCTTCGAACGTTCGACATCCCTCAGGCGAATCGCCTCGAAGATCTCATTGTGCTCGTCCCGGATTTCCATGATCCGGTTCATCCGCAGATCCTCGGTGCGGAACCGCAGGAATATTTTCTGACAAAATTCCCGATAGCGGGAG
>CAYTVF010000404.1:0-1877 GCA_964441345.1 uncultured Desulfopila sp.
GCCCCGTTGTTCCCCCCCAGCCCCCTGCCGAATATAAACCGCTAACCGGCAAGGCCGCCGCTATCTATAACGAGGCGGAAGAGTCATTGCGGGCCGGCCGCTACCCGCACGCTGAAATGCTGCTCGAACGGGCCCTGCGCATCGAACCGCAAAATCCCCATTACTGGTATACCCTGGGCATGGCCAAATATCGGCAGAAGCAATATTCCCAGGCGGTTCAGTTCTGCTTGAAGGCTGAGAGCCTCGCCGCCTCGCAGCCCGGCCTGCTGGCCCGCAGCAGGGAGCTGCTGAGCCAGGCGAAAAAGGCCGCGGGCGGGCAGTGATACAGCGTATTTTTTGCTTTTTTGTTATAACCTCTAGAAACGGGAGGCGAAATAGGGTTTCAGCACATCGGGCAGGCGGATTGAGCCGTCTTCCTGCTGATAATTTTCGAGTATCGCCAGGAGGGTTCTGCCGACGGCCAGGCCGGAGCCGTTCAGGGTGTGCACCAGCTTGCTCTTCTTCTGGCCTTCGGGACGGTACCTGATGCCTCCCCGCCGCGCCTGGAAGTCGAGGAAGTTCGAGCAGGAGGATATTTCCCGGTAGGTATTCTGGCCGGGCAGCCAGACCTCGATGTCATAGGTCTTGGTGGCGGAAAAACCGAGATCGCCGCTGCACAGCGCCACAACCCGGTAATGCAGGCCGAGGAGCTGCAGGACTGTTTCCGCATCGACCAGCAGCGCTTCCAGTTCCGTATCCGAGGTCTCCGGGGTGGTGAACTTCACCAGCTCGACCTTATCGAATTGATGCTGGCGGATGAGTCCTCTCGTGTCGCGGCCATGGCTGCCGGCTTCCGACCTGAAACAGGGGGTATAGGCGGTATACTTGACCGGCAGATCCTTTTCGGCGAGCGTCTCGTCCCGGTGGATATTGGTCACCGGCACTTCCGCCGTGGGGATGAGGTAGAGGTCCCAGCCCTCGATCTTGAACAGGTCGTCGGCGAATTTGGGCAGCTGCCCGGTGGCGGTCATGGTCGGGGTGTTGACCATAAACGGCGGCAGGACCTCGGTGTAGCCATGCCGCTCGGTATGGAGATCGAGCATGAAATTGATCAGGGCCCGCTCAAGTTTTGAACCAAAACCCTTCAAGATGGCGAATCTGGCGCCGGAGAGTTTGGCAGCCCGGTCGAAATCGATGATATTCAGCTGTTCGCCGATTTCCCAGTGGGGTTTCGGGGTGAAGGCGAAGGCCGGTTTCTCCCCCCACTTCCTGATTTCGAGGTTATCGGCGTCGTCCTTTCCCACCGGCACGCTGTCGTGGCAGAGATTGGGAATGGTCATGACGATTTTCTGCAGACTTTCCTCGATCACCCCCAGTTCGCCGTCCAGCTCCTTGATCCGCTGATTGGTTTCCCGCATTTCGACAATCAAAGGCTCGGCCTGCATTTTTTCCGCGGCGGAACCCTTTTTATACACGGCGATCTGGTCGGAGACGGTATTGCGCTTGTTTTTCAGCCCTTCCACCTCGGCGAGGATGGTGAGCCGGTTTTGGTCCCTCTCGGCAAATTCGTCAAGAACGGTTATGTCCATCCCGCGCCGGATGCACTTTTCTTTGACCAGGTCCAGGTTTTCCCGTATAAATCGTAGCTCAAGCATAATATTTTTATCTGGTTGATTTGAGTGATTAATAAAGCGATGATGTATTGTTTAGCACGGCTGATTGGGGAAAGCAACTTCTATCAAATTGCATTTTTGCCATGCTTCTGCTACTTTGTCCGGCAGATACGAAACAAACCGATCTCTCCCCGGTAATTCCCGATTCCGCAGGTTGCGGCATACCTGATCCTTCTATGGCGGCACATCCCAAAATTTTCACCTTTCTCAACGAATTGCGGAAGT
>CAYTVF010000405.1:0-1839 GCA_964441345.1 uncultured Desulfopila sp.
CGGCGGTGGCCAGCCAGATCGAATACGGCAAAAAACGCGGCGTGCCGTGGGGCATCTCCGAGTGCGGCTACAACGCCATCGATGTCCATCATAACTATCAATACCGTGCCTTCGGCGTCCCCGGCCTGGGGTTGAAACGCGGGCTCGCCGAAGATCTGGTGATCGCCCCCTACGCCTCGGTGATGGCGCTGATGGTCGCGCCCGGCAAGGCCTGCCTGAATCTCGAACGGCTGGCCGAGGACGGCTTTTTCGGCAGATACGGTTTCTATGAAGCGATCGACTACACCCCCTCGCGTCTGCCGCCCGGCCAAACGAAGGTGGTGGTGCGCTCGTTCATGGCCCACCATCAGGGCATGAGTTTTCTCTCTCTCGCCTACCTGCTCCTCGGCCGCCCGATGCAGCAACGATTCGAGGCGGAGCCGCTGTTCCAGGCAACCCTTTTGCTGCTGCAGGAACGAATTCCCAAGGCGACCACTTACTTTGCCCATACCTCCGAACTGGCCGAGCAGCAGATGGCTGCCGGCACCCAGGAATCGCCGATCCGGGTGTTCAGCAGTCCCGACACCCCGAATCCGGAGGTACATCTCCTCTCAAACAGCCGATATCACGTGATGATCACCGCGGCCGGCGGCGGATACAGCCGCTGGCAGGACCTCGCCATCACCCGCTGGCGCGAAGACAGCACCTGCGACAACTGGGGCACCTTCTGTTATATCCGGGACGTGACCAGCGGCAGGTTCTGGTCGACCACCCATCAGCCGACCCTGAAGCGGGGGACAAATTTTGAAGCGGTATTTTCCGAAGGCCGCGCCGAGTTTCGCAGCCGTTACGACGAGCTGGATACCTATTCCGAGATTGTGGTGTCGTCCGACGACGATGTCGAGTTGCGGCGGGTAACGATCACCAACCGCACCCGCAGGACCAGAGAGATCGATGTGACCAGTTATGCCGAGGTGGTCCTGGCAACGCCCATCGCCGACGCCCTGCATCCGGCCTTCAGCAACCTCTTCGTCCAGACCGAGATACTCCCGGAACAGCGAGCCATTCTCTGCACCCGCCGGCCTCGCTCCGAGAATGACCAGGCGCCCTGGATGCTGCATCTGATGGCCATTCATGGCAGCCGGGTAGGGGAGCTTTCCTACGAAACCGACCGCCTCCAGTTCATCGGCCGCGGCAACAGTGTGGCCAATCCGCAGGCCATGAGCAGCGGTCCCGGCAGCGCCAACGCCCTTTCCGGCAATCAGGGTTCGGTGCTCGATCCCATTGTCGCCATCCGCGCCCGGATAGTGCTTCTGCCGGGCGAATCGGTGACGATAAAAATGGTTACCGGGATCGGTGCCAGCCGTGAGGCGGCAATGAGTCTCGTGGAAAAATATCAGGATCGATATCTCGCCGACCGCGCGTTCGACCTGGCCTGGACCCACGGTCAGGTGCTGCTGCGCCAGATCAACGCCACCGAGGCCGACGCCCATCTTTATGGCCGCCTGGCCGGAGCGGTGCTCTACGCCAACCCCTCGCTGCGCGCCGATCCGAACATTCTCAAAAAGAACAGCCGTGGCCAGTCCGGTCTGTGGGGCTATGCCATTTCCGGCGATTTACCCATAGTATTGCTGCAGATTGAAGATCCGGCCAATATCGACCTGGTGCGGCAACTGGTGCAGGCCCACGCCTACTGGCGGTTGAAAGGGCTGGCAGTCGATCTGGTGATCTGGAACGAGGACCATGCTGGGTACCGGCAGCTTCTCCACGACCAGATCGTCGACCTCATTGCCGGCATCGAAGCCGGTGTCACCGAACGCCCCGGCGGCATCTTCGTGCGCCCCGCCGACCAGATCGCCG
>CAYTVF010000406.1:0-1835 GCA_964441345.1 uncultured Desulfopila sp.
TGCGGGAGGGGGTTAGGGGGAGGGGGAAACCGCAAAGAGCAACTTCGTTCCAAACTCATCCACTCTTGCAGCAAACCCACCCACCCCTGCGGCAAACTCACCCACCCCTCATTCCCCTCCCGTCAAGGGAGGGGAGGATACGCTCTCTCCTCACTCACCGGCAATGCGACCCACGCCAAGAATCGCCATATGGACAAAAAGCGCACAATTCAGCGCGATGAAAAGCAGTCGATAGCTGGCCGTATTCCGCATTGCCAACCAGTAGAAGAAAACCGCCGGCAGCAAGAGACTGTTGCCAATGACCCCGCACCGAAATGCAGTCCGTAGCGGATACGGCAGGGCGGCAAACATCAGCATGACAATCGACAGTGCGCCGATCCAGGTCATCAGCAGCCGCTTCAGGGTATTCTCGTCAAACTGATTGAGAAGATTCGGCAATCGGCTATCGGCATAATCATCCCGATAGCTGAGAAGGACCAGCCAAAAATGCGGGACCTGCCAGAGGAAAAATAACGTGATGATAAGGAGAGCGGTCGAGGCATCCCCCCCGCCGCCGGCAAGCCAGCCGATGTAGGCCGGCAAAGCGCCGCAGAGGGCTCCCGGAAAAATGGCCAGGACGCTTTTCTGCTTGAGCGGCGTATAGACGCCGTTATAGAGAACAACGGCCACGGCCGTTACGGCGACCGGTAAAATCTCCTCCGCCCCGGCGGCGACTATCAGCAACCCGAGAGAAAGGAGAAAGACGGCCTGCCATCCGGCCTGACCGGGGGTGAGCAGGCCTGCCGGCAGCGGTCTGTTCCTGGTCCGCACCATCCGGCCGTCAAGCTGAAGATCCTGCAGACTGTTGAGACTTGCGGCACCGGTTGCAACAAAAAAAACTCCGGCGGGAACGAGGAGCGTTCGCAGAGAAAGCGCAGGACAGGCCAGCAGGGTGCCAAAAAGAGCGGCACATCCGATAAGCAGACAAAGGGGCACCTTGGCCAGCTGAAACCTGGCAGTCATACGGACCTGGTCATGACGAAAAACACCGTGCTCCCGCCGCCGGATCAGTCGCTTTCCTTGGCAAGCCAGGCCTCGAACTCCGCCGGCGGAACTATTCTCAGCTTGGCGAGCATGGCGGAATGGTCGACGCCGCAATACTCGGTGCACTGAATGTCGTATTCCCCCACCTCGTCGGCATAAAACCAGGCGTATGTCGGCATGCCTTTCACCGCGTCGACCTTGATTCGGAATGCCGGCAGATAAAAGCTGTGCACGACATCGATTGACTTGATGTTCAGCTTGATCGCCCGGCCCCGGGGGACTACCAGTTCATTTTCGCTTTCCTTGTCGTTCTCGTAGATAAAAAGCCAGGAAAACTGCTGCGCTTCGACCTCGATCGCCATGGCGTCGTCGGGCACCGTCCGCAACCCGAGATAGGAGGTCCAGCCGATATAAAACATCGATAAGGCAATCAACGTGGGAATGATGGTCCAGAAAATTTCCAGTTTGTAGTTGTCGCGGATGTCGCTTGCGACCGGATTTTTGCTGCGGCGGTATTTTACGACAAAATAGACCATTGCGACGGTGATGCCTAACAGCAGGACAATCGAAATTCCGAGTATATACCAGAGTGCCTGATCTACGCCTTGTACCGGGGTCATAAAGTTCTCCGCCTGTTATCTGAACGCCACATCCCAGAATGTGAAACCGATCATTATTAGAAGGAAGGTTATCGTACCGATAAAGGAGAAGATGATAACCGGACCCTCATATTTCAGATGCATAAAAAACAGCAGCACAAAGGTCACCTTGGTGCAGGCAATGGCAAGCGCCACCGGGACGTTCAGAAATCC
>CAYTVF010000407.1:0-1792 GCA_964441345.1 uncultured Desulfopila sp.
GTTAACTATAAAACTGCACAAATTTCTTTACTACATATTCCTGCATTTCGGCAGTCAGTTCGGGGTAAATCGGCAGTGCAACGGTTTCATCGGCCGCCTTCTCCGCTTCCGGGCAAGAAATCTGCGCAGCCAGGGCGCCGAGACATTCCTGCCTGTGCAATGGTACCGGATAGTAGATCTCACAACCGATATCGTTAGCCAGAAGCCAATCTCTCAACTCATTGCGCCGCTCAACACGCAACACATATTGGTTATAGATATGGAGGTTCCGCAACTCGCCTTCACTTCCACCATTTTGCAAATAAACGCTCGCGGGGATTTGCACTTTGCCTTTTCCAAGAAGACCGGCTTCGCTGAAAAGCCTGTTATATCGGGCCGCATTTTCTCCCCGTTGCCTGTGCCAACGTTCGAGGTGGGGAAGTTTCACGCGCAGCGCGGCTGCCTGGATTGGGTCGAGGCGAAAATTTCCGCCGACAAGTTTGTGATAATACTTTGGATGCGCGCCATGATTCCGCATGAGGACAAGTTTCTCGGCAAAGCCCGGATCGTCGGTGACGACCATGCCGCCATCGCCTATGCCGCCGAGGTTCTTGCTCGGAAAAAAGGAGAAACAACCAGCCGTTCCCATTGAACCCGCCCGTTTATACTGGATCCTGCCATCAACCACCATAGGGTATTCAGCGCCGATGGCCTGGGCCGCGTCCTCTATGACGGCAACGTCGAATTTTGCCGCCAGATCGAGAATTCCCGCCATCTCGGCACATTGACCGTACAAATGAACGGGGATAATCGCCTTTATCTTTTTTTCCTTATCCGCCTCAAGCAACTCCGCTGTTTTCGCAACATCAATATTGTAGCTGACTGGATCGATATCGGCAAAAACAGGAGTGGCGCCTGCTCTGAGAATTACCCCCATGGTGGCAAAAAATGTGTAGGGGGAAGTAAGGACCTGATCTCCCGGCCCTATCCCCAAACTCATCAGACAGATCAACAGGGCGTCGGTACCGCTGCTCACCCCGACTGCGTATTTCGTCCCGCAATATTCGGCGATCTCCTGCTCCAGCCCCTCGACTTCCGGCCCCTGGATATATCGAGTTGATTTGACTACCCGGGTAACTGCGGCAAGAAGATCTTCTTCGAGATACGCCAATTGCGCCTGAAGATCAAGCAATGGTACTTTCATAATATTCGTTATGGTAATGTGTTTGGGTTAATAAGGTGGAACTGCTTGATCCAAGGAAATACACTGCGGAAAACCATCTCAGGAATCCGATCGGATTACGATCTTTTCTCCATCAAAATAGTCTACAATATCGGGCATTTCTGTTTCGAGGTACTTCTTCATTTTTTTCAGAAGATTTACCTCGATCTGCCTCACCCGTTCACGGGAGATCTCAAATCGGTCGGCGATATTCTGCAATGTAAGCGGTTCATCGGTCAGCAACCGTTGCTCAAGGATCATTTTTTCCTTGTCATTGAGCTTGTCTTTCAAAATATCGAGAAGTTCGTTGAGCTTGACCTTTATCTCCTTGCCGGCGACAGTCGATTCTATGCCCGGACCTTCGCTGGGCAGAAAATTCTTCTGTTCATCCTCGGAATCGGAGCGGACCGGACTCTCCAGGGAGACATCCCAATTATCCATGCGCTGCCCCATCTCGATGACTTCCCTTTCTTTCACATTGAGACGTTCGGCCAGCAATTTGGGTTCAGCCTGAAATCCTTGTCCCTCAAGGAGCTTTCGTTCCTTGTTCAGGCTGAAAAACAGCTTTCTCTGGGCCTGGGTCGTGCCGAT
>CAYTVF010000408.1:0-1778 GCA_964441345.1 uncultured Desulfopila sp.
GACATTGTGAGTGTTTTCAATAAGTTAAAATTTAGCCGGGAATTGCTGCTCATTTCTCTTGTGTAAAGAAACCACAGTTCTTGATATGCTCTGGATTTTCCATGACCACTCGTTGCGATATCCACATATGCTCAAGCGGCTGAGCCGTTTTCGGATTCGAAATCGCTATCGCTATCGAAATCGATGACAACATAGCTACAAAAAAGGGTCAGCCCTCCAGCCTGGAGAGTTGACCCTTTTTATTGTAAATACAAACAATTGCAATTCGCGAAGAGTTCCCTTCGTTTTCAGCGAACCTTGCGGTCTTTGCTGCCTTTTCCTTCAACTTTCTCCTGGGATTGCTGCCGGGCCGCAATATCCCGTTCCTTGGCTTGTCTCTCACCCTCCGCATCGCCGGCAAGATGGAGGCTTCGCGGGATAGCCCGATCGACGACGGCATCGCAGGTACAGTTGGTTTCCTCGGGGCAGTCGGCTATCTCATAGCACGTGGCATAGCGCAGCAGCTTTTTGATCCCGGGAATTGAGATCCCCTCATCATGGATAAGCCGCCGCAGACAGCCGATCCAGGTTAAGTCGTTGGCGGAATACAATCTTCGGTTGCCGACCCTCGTCGGCTTGATCAGCCCCTCATCCTCATAGATCCGCAGGGTGCGGGGATGAACGTCCAGCAGTTTGGCCGCCACCCCGATCGGATAGATCGGCAGCTCCTTTTTTATCGGTTCAATATTCGGCTTTTTTCTTACCATGCGGCGACTCCTCAAGTATGCATTTCCCGCCACATTACCCGATTTCGCAACGCACCACGAGAAAGAAAATTTCCTGTAACGCATTGTCGTTAGTGGTGCTCGGTGAGATGACCGCGAAAGAGCTTTTCGCCCATCAGAAAGACCAGGCCGCAGAACGCCGCTCCGCCCACCACCACCAGATTCTCGTGGAGCGAGGGCATATAGGTGAGAAGATCGGGATAATCGACCAGCCCCATGCCGTGAAAGGCCGGGACCAGCTGGCCGACAATCACCAGGTCGTAGCGCATGACGAATATGCCGATCATGCCGGCAAGCGAGGCGATAAACAAGGCACTCATATTACGGCCCTTGACCAGCATGATGATGACGAACGGGATGACCATGCCGAGCAGCACCTCGCCCGCCCAGAAATTCACCGCGTACGATCCGGACAGCAGGGTCTCCATCGCTTCATATTTGCCGGGAGGGTTGCCCGTCACCCCGGTAATCATCTTCCAGCAGGTAAAGAAAATAATCACCGCCATCATCAGCGCACCCAGTTTAGCCACGCTCTCCAGCGATTTTTTCATCTCGTCGCTCATCTTCCAGCCGTTGAACCAGTAGGCGATACAGGTGAAAAAGATGATCGCCACACAGCCCGACATCGCCGCCGAGGTGATGAAATAGATCGGCATATACGGTCCGTGCCAGAACTCCCTCCCGTTCAGCAGTCCAAAAACCGCGCCGAGGTTCGAATGGGCCGCGACACCGGTGAGCAGGCCGGCCAGGCCAAAGGCCGTAGCGATCTTATGCTGCTCCTTCTGCAGCATCACAAATTCGATCATCATAAAGAACAGATAGGCCCCGTACAGGGTGCCCATCCACCAGATGTTCGAGGTCGGATTGGCGCCGATCACGTTGCCGACCGGCATCCGCCAGGAGTTCTCAATCTCGAAGGCGATAACCAAAAAGCCGGCGACGATGGTGGCGATCGACAAAAACACCGCCCGCTTGGCGATCGGATTGAAATTGGCAAAGCCAAAGACATGACCC
>CAYTVF010000409.1:0-1751 GCA_964441345.1 uncultured Desulfopila sp.
CTTTCAAATGGGGGTGTTCCCGGCGAAACTCGGCATAGTAGCGTTTGGCGGCATTTCGCTCACAATCGTTTTTAGTCGAACCGTCTTGTTGAGTGATTACCTCCGGGAATTGCTGGTGGTTATGTGACGAATAAAATATAAAACCTACTGAAAATATGGATGTTTAATTGCTTACGTCACATAACTGCGGACGTCACATAATGGAAAATGGTCGGTAATACTAAAGGATATCAGCGTATTCGCAACGGCTATAGCGATACCTGTCAAACCTCGAAGCTTGTCTTTGTTTACCCCCTGCAGCGGAATGCCCGTCTGGTGTTATCCGGTTCATTATTACCTCAACAGTATGTGTCAGGAGCACCAAAAATGAAAGTTACCGCCGAACAAATGAGATCCCTGCCTGATTTTTTCAAACAAATCCCTGATCCTCGCCGCGCCCAAGGCAAACTACATCCTATTCCTGTTGTACTGGCCATCGCCGCTGGGGCGGTTCTATGCGGTATGCGCGGCTATAAGGCGATTTCCGACTGGGCCAAGGCCTTGTCTCCCAGAGCTCGCGACCGATTTGGCTGTCGCTTCAGTCGCAGAAAAAACAGTGTTCCCAGTGAAAGCACCATACGTAACGTATTGATTCGAGTCGATCCCGTGGAGCTTGATCGGGCGCTCCAACACTGGAATGCCCAATACGGGGCATTCGACGACAGTCTGGCAATCGACGGCAAAACCATGCGTAATGCCATTGACGACAGTGGTCGACAAATCCATATCATGGGCGCTGTAGGACATCAAAGCAAACAAAGCTACACCCAAAAAAAGTCGGCACCCTGCCTGTAAAAGGGTGCGATAAAGAAAAACAGACAAACGAAATCAGGATTGCCCCACTTCTCCTCGACGGCCTTGATATCCAAGGAAAAACCATCACTGGAGACGCCTTGTTGACCCAGCACAAGCTGGCTGAATACATCGTTGGCAGAGGCGCGCATTACCATTTCACCGCCAAGAACAACCAAAAGAATCTTTTCAAAGAAATCTCCTCATTTTTCGAAAATGTCTACTGGGAGCCTGATCACATATCCCAGGACAAGCCCAATCATGGCCGTGAAGAAACCAGGAAAATCTGGACAACCACGGAGCTTAATAAATATCTGAGTTTTCCGCATGTTGAACAAGTATTCAAAGTTGAACGAACAATCCGTAACCGAAAAAGCGGGAAGAAGTCCAATGTAATCGCGTACGGCATCACCAGCAAAACTCCGGAATTGGCCACCCCCGAACAGGTCTTGAAAGACAATCGTCAACACTGGAGCATTGAAAACAGCTGTCACTACATCCTCGACTGGGTTTACGATGAGGATCGTTGTAGAATCTCAAAAGGTTATGGTCCGGAAAACATGACACGCCTGAGACGATTCGCCATCGGTATCATCAAAAGCAAGGGTATACGTAATGTAGCTCAAAAAATTCGGCAGCTCAGTTTTTCTCCGCGCATGGTTTTCGATTATCTGAGAATATCTGGCAATACCCATAGTTCTTCTGCGGCTTGAGGGTTAGAATAAATTTACCGTGCCCCCTCCCATGTTGTAAATTCCCTGTCATGGAAAGTCCGTAGAGCCACCAAGCAAACTGTTCTGTTCTGAGCGCGCCCCTATAGGGATAATGGAACGGAACGATTGTAAAGGGCTGGTCAGAAAAAAAAGGCTTCACTTCTGCCCGTAGTTCATCGTCGGTAAGATCGTCCGGATCGAGCCCAG
>CAYTVF010000410.1:0-1747 GCA_964441345.1 uncultured Desulfopila sp.
CCGCCCAGTTCTCGTCCGCCACCAGATGCATGCCCAGGGCCTTCTGCCAGAGCGAGCGGCCTTCGAAAACCGGCTGCAGCGAGGCGCCGATCAGGAGGTAGCGCATATTGACGATCAGCACCGCAAGACCGATGGCGAGCACCGGGATCGGACCATGCCACATCTCGATCATCACCAGCTGGGCGGAGCCTGCGAACATCAGTAGATCCATGGCCAGCATCTCGGCCCAACTCACTCCCTGGTTACCGCTCAGCACCCCGAACACCCCGCCGTAGGCCATGGCGCTGACCGCGAGAGGAATATTGGCCTGCATTCCTTTGATTACTTCCTTCATGTCGATTGTCTCCTTTTTCGCTGACATTGTCGGTAAATAATGTCATAATCGAATAAAATTGTCCCAGTCAATCGGTATATTGTTATGATAACAATTTTGCTCGACCAAATCTCTCTCGCCTCCGGCCGGAAATACCGGCAGATCAGCCGCGGCATCCAGGCGGCTATCGCCGGAGGCAAACTGCAGCCCGGCGACCGGCTGCCGCCCCAGCGGGAGCTGGCCGACGCCCTGGGAGTCACCCTGGGCACGGTGACCCGGGCCTATCGGCAGATCGACGAACTTGGCCTGGTGAGAGGGGAGATCGGCCGGGGGACCTTTGTCATCCGGCGGGAGGAGGAAGAGTTCACCCTCCATGCCCTCCACAACCTGGTGGACCGGGAGACCGCGGATTGTATTCGCTTCGATCTGAACTTCCCGGTGCCGGAAGGGGAGCCCGACCTCGCCGCCATGCTGGCTGAACTGTCGCGCCAGCCGGGAATGGAAGAAATGCTCCGTTACCAGCCGACCGCAGGGCTTGCCAGCCATCGCCGGGCTGCCTGCCGCTGGCTCGACCGCCTCAATATGGTGGCCGTCCCCGACCGGGTCGCGATCACCACCGGCGCCCAGCATGCCCTGTTTGCGGCGCTTGCCAGTCAACTGGCGCCGGGCGACGCCCTGGCGGTGGACTGCCACACCTATCCGGGCATCATCAATCTCGCCGGTGTCCTGCATATCCGCCTGGTCCCGGTGGAAGGGGACGCGGAGGGAATGCGGCCGGAAGCATTGGCAAAGGCCGCCGCCCGGCATCGCCTGAAGGGCGTCTATTTGATCCCGACCATGCACAACCCGACGACCATCACGATGAGCCCGGAGAGACGAAAGGAACTGGCGGCGGTTTTGCGCCGCCTCGACCTGCTGCTGGTCGAGGACGATGTCTACGGCGGCATGGAGCGGGAGTCCCGGACCCCGATCGCCGCCGCGATTCCGGAACGGAGCTTTTATCTGACCAACCTCTCCAAGACGCTCGCGCCGGGGTTGCGCCTCGGCTTCCTGGCCATACCGGACGGCCGGCTGTCGGCGGTCGAGCGGGTCATGGCCGCCTCGATCTGGATGAATCCGCCGCTTGTGGCCGAGATCGGCAGCAGATGGATCGACGATGGCACCGCCGACCGGGTGATCGTCGCCAAACGCCAGGCCGCGGAAAAACGGATGGCGATTATCGCCGAAAAACTCGCCGGCCAGGATCTCCGCTTTCGCCCCGGCAGCCTGCACGGCTGGCTGCTGCTCCCGCCGCCCTGGACCGGCGAAACTTTCGCCCGCCAGGCCGCGGCCCTGGGGGTCCAGGTCATCCCGTCCGCCAGCTTCAGCACGGGCGGCCAGCAGCCGGTCGAGGCGGTGCGCATCTGCATCGGCCCGCCGAAAAACGAGGCCGAA
>CAYTVF010000411.1:0-1740 GCA_964441345.1 uncultured Desulfopila sp.
GGATTGGCATCATGATTGGCATTGGCAAGATGCTCAAGAAAGCGAGATCCTATCTTTCCTGCTTTAGGGGCTACTTCTGTAAGCCAGATTGCCGTCTCAACCGCCTCGATCTGACAGAAAAACGGCCGGATGCCGTTAAACGTATGATGTCGCCAGTGTTGCAGCAGGCGATTGGTTTCAGGACTTACCTGCCAGTCTGTAGGATTCAGCCTTCGCCGCCACTCATCGATATGAATTCGCAGTTCATTGATAATCGATGTCGGGTCATACTGTTGGGTTTTCGATGCGAGCGCATGAACGGCAAAGAGATCTTGTTGCGTGCCTTTTCCTTTACGCTTTCGCGGCTTCGGAATCGGGGTGATGAATCGGGTACTGCGGCGGCTTTCAATGATCTGTTGGGTTGGTTGCCCTTCATCATCAAGTTCCCAATGTCGCACTGGATATTCGTAAGGAGAGTAGAGGATGGGCTGGGCAAAAAATCGGTTTTCCATCTGATATCTCCTCGCAAACGACTCAATATAGTAACCAGCTGAGAACAATCGGAAAAGATATCCTCTCCGCACCCTAACTTCAAGATGTTTCTATCAAATATTGACGTAAACTGGAACAAGGGCCCCTGAACCAGAGCAACATCAATCAGCAAATGGATGAAGGATCACCTTGTAACTCCAATGCATATTTTCTCTTTTGCTTATTTCACCATAAATTGCACCGGCGGCGTCTCAACGGGGCTGCCGGTATCCGCCAGCCAGACCCGGGCCCGGGCGAGATGGGTTCCCCGCGTAAGCGGCCACATGAAATGGGATTCGTTCTCGCCGGTGGTTCCGGCCAGCCGCCCATCGACCAGCCATTCCGTCCTTTTTACCGGATTGCGGCCGCCGAGCCGCATCGGGTAGGCCTCGATACTGTCCGGGATATGGGGGTCCATGATCATTTGCAGATTGGCGGTCGGCTGGAGGAGATGGACCGCCATATCGTGTTCATCATACCCAGATCCGGCAATCGCCGCATCACCCGGCAGATTTGCATGGTGGTCGCAGAAGGCTTGGGGGAGGGTGCCCGGCAAATATTTTTCCTGGATAGTCGGGCAGATGGGGGAAGCCCGTTTGCCGGTCACCCGGCAGATGTTCGCCACGGCCAGGCGCGGACTGAGAAACAGCGGCCTCGCCTCCTCGAACCGGTTCAGCTCGGCAAATGTCGACCTGAGAATCAGGCCGGGACCCTGCGTGCCGGTCAGGCCGCTCGTCGAATGGCCGTCCAGGTTGCCCATCCAGATCCCCACCGTAAAAAGGTGATTGAAGCCGACCGCCCAGGAGTCTCGGTAGTCGTTGGAAGTTCCCGTTTTTACGGCGGTCTGGACCGGGAAGCTGAGGATATTGGAGCTGCCGAACTCAAGGCGGCGGGCCTCCCGGTCGGCCAGGATATCGGCCACCAGCGAGGCGGCCTCGCTGCTGTAAATGCGGCGGCTGGACTGGCCGTAATTCCTGCCTTCCAGGGTGAAACGCAGGGGGTGGTGGATGCCGCCCCGGGCCAGGACGTTATAGGCCTGAACCAGTTCCAGCAGCGTCACTTCGCCGTTGCCGAGGGCGAGCCCCTCGCCGTAATGGCCGGCGGTCCGGTCGAGGCTGGCAAAGCCCAGGTCGTGCAGGCGGCTGAGGAAGTCGTCCACCCCGGTGAATTCGATAGTCCGGACCGCCGGGATATTGAGGGAATTGGCGAGCGCCTCCCGCAGCCGCAGCG
>CAYTVF010000412.1:0-1740 GCA_964441345.1 uncultured Desulfopila sp.
TGTTGCTTTCCACATTAACTGAACAACAATTTTCTGATTATCCTGGTAACATGAACTGATTATTTTGCATTGTCTCCCCGGGATACTCGAGAGCAACCCGAGGAGACTGTTCAAGTGGTATCAGAACGGGACTTTTTCGCGGTTATTTTTCTCTCTTACCCAATACGGTTTTTCTTCCTCTTCGGTCATTTCGCGGCAGTAGTCGCGCACCAAAGTCTGCAGCTGGTCGATGACACTCAGCAGATCGGACAAAAAATGGATGTGATCTTCAGATTTCATATGTTTTCTCCTATGATTACAGTAATTCGGAATCGGCCATTCTGACATGGTCAGCGGTAACGATCTGTGATTTGTCGCCGGCAGCGGCGATGAGTGCCCCTCTGGCCAGGTGATTTGCTTTCCTGAACAGACCGCCGGATCCTTGATGCACGGCCGTTATTGCCTGTTCTTCAAAGGGATTGTTTTTCAGCCCGGCGATATTCAAGTGATGTTGCAGATATCCTTCGATGCCTTGACGATCGACGGCCTCGAGATGGGAGCGGGCAACAATGCGAGACGCCAAGGGGATGGCGGTGCGATACAGCAGGTTGTCGGCCAAGTTGTTTTGCCCGGCCAAAATGATAGGCAACCACGGTTTCGAGTCACCCTCGAACTGGGTTAGAGTATGCAGTTCGGAGAAGACATCGAGCCTGAGCAGCGAGGCCTCGTCGATAACGAGCAGAGGCTGCTGTTTTTTGGTCATGACGAGGTTCTGTATCTGGTTTCTGATCTGCCTTGTCAGCACCGCTCTGGAAGATGAGGCGGTATTGACGTCGAGTTCGGCCAGGAGCTGGCGGTATATCTCCAGGATGGAACCGGCCGTTGCCGTAATCCAGAGAACTTTATATTTCGAGGGATGCAGGCGGCCGGCAGCCCAGCGCAGAGCAGTGGATTTTCCCGCGCCGACTTCCCCGGTGATCAGGCCGATGCCGCCAAGGCGGATCACGTACTCCACCCGTTGATTGACCGCCAAGAGTTCCGGGGTCCGGAGGATGCTGTCGAGTTCGATATCCGGTGTAAACGGTTCCCGACTGAAGCCGAAGAATGCTCTATAGCTCATGATCTTGCTCCTGCGACATAAACGGCAATATTCCCTGGATCGGTTTATCGCGTTGCACTGCGGCGTTCACGGTAAGATCGAGGGGAACAAGCAACCCGTGGGAGCGCCCCTTATGCATGATTTCGACTCTTGCGGGTTTGTGCTCATGGTAGAGCAGACTGAGCTGTTCCCCAATAAACCTGGTCGGTGCCTCAAAGAGACGACCGTCTATGGAAACGGTACGATCCTTGGTGACCCGCCTGCGCACCTCCTTGCGGAAGTAGTCTTCAAGATCGGCTGGTGCGGCGCGGATCAGCTCCACATGCTCGGCGAACCTGTTGAAGGGAGTCTGGCTGGTGCTGGAATGCCGACGCTGGTGGTAGTCCTCCCGGACCCAGAGATCGAGGGCAATGTTGAGCTCGGCGAGGGTGCCGCCCAGAAAATGAGGGAGAAACTGGGCGCGTACCGTGCGAAAGAAACGCTCGATTTTGCCTCTGCCTTGGGGCGTGTACGGCGGTGTATGCACCAGGGCGATCCCCAGTGAGGCGCAGATCCGTTCCAGGTGCCTCGAACGAAAGGCGGCGCCGTTGTCCACATAGAGTTTTCGGGGCACGCCCCGGGTTAAGAGGGCTTTGCGGAAAGCGTCGAGCCAGCTGTCGAGT
>CAYTVF010000413.1:0-1713 GCA_964441345.1 uncultured Desulfopila sp.
AAAATATTTTCATTTTTTTTTTACTGCAATTTGCTAACCGGACATTACTGATATTGATCCGCTCGCCGATCTTTTCCTCGGCAAGGATTCGGCCGCCGCCGGCGCTGCAACAGAAGGCTTCCGCCGGATTTTTGTCCATCTCCACCAGCTTGCCACCGGCTGCGGCGATGAGTTTTCGCGCTGGATCGTAGATATCGTTGTGCCGTCCGAGGTAACAGGAATCGTGGTAGGTACAGGACAGCTCAGCCGCATCGAGCTTCAGTCTGCCGTTGGTCATCAACTGCTCAAGAAACAACGTGTAGATCTCAACTTGAACATCCAAGCCTAAGTCGCGATAATTCTTAGCCAGGGTATTGTAACAATGTGGACAGGTGGTGACGATTTTCTTCACCCCATAACCCTTAATGAGTTCAATATCTTCCACGGCCAGTCTTTGGTACAGGTATTCGTTACCCATTTTGCGCATCGGTTCACCGCAGCATTTTTCTTCCTTACCGAAGATGCCGACCTTGACCCCTGCGGCCTGACAGAGTTTAACAAAACTCTTGGCAACGGCAATATTGCGCTTGTCAAAGGAGCCGTAACAGCCGACGAAGAAGAGCACATCGACCTCGGCATCGTCGGCCAAGGGCTTGATGCCCAACTCTTCCGCCCAGTCGCCTCTTTCGGCATAGCCAATACCCAGCGGATTTCCGTTGACTTCAGTTGCCTCCATGGCGGTCATCACCTCTTTACCCGGGAACTCTCCTTCCATGAGGACCATGGAACGGCGCAGTTCGACGATTTTACCGACATGCTCGATGGCCGCCGGGCAAATTTCCTGACAAGCCCGGCAGGTTGTGCAAGACCATAGCACATCCTTGCCGATAACCTCGATGAGGTTTGCCTCCGGATTAGTAACGGCGACTTCCCCCAGTTGATTGACGACCTTCATCGGTGACAGCGGCTTGCCTGTGGCAAATGCCGGACAACGATCCTGGCAGCGTTTGCGTAACAAGTATGGTGAACATCAGGCCGTGCATGATCGCATCGTCTTTCTTGGCCTCAAGCCCTTCCGGGGCAAAAAAATAGCGGCGCATCAGCAAGCCGCCGAGCATGATGATGCAGATTAGACCTGCCAGATCGAGGACAATCGAGAAGAATTTATAGAATGTTCCTTTAAGGAACTTGACGTTGAACAGCAGATCGGTAAAATCGGCCTGGACCACAATCAGAGTTGTGCCGACAACAAGAAGGCCACAGCCCCAGAAAAACAGGGTGTGCAAAAACCCCGGCCACGGCACCCGCGTTACCTTTTGCTGCAGCAGGACATTTTCCAGCATTATGGCAATGCGTCGCCCCAGCTGATCGGTGCGATTGAGCGGCAACCCCTGTTTATACACCGGGATCCTTTGCAACGCCCCCCTGACCAGCAGCCCGATAGCGAGCGCCGCCAGCAGATACATTGGCACCAAGGTCATCGCGCCATGACCGACATTCCAATAAATTTCTCGGGTAAATTCCATGCGTTTTGATCTGCAAAAATGTTCCGACTAAGCTTTTTCCTGCACATTACGAATATTTGCTTTAGATGTATAAGCCTGATAATCATCCTTTTTCTAAAGCATGCTGGCATCCTAGCGTGAGTTTACCGATAATGTTGCGTAAAGTTCGCCTATAATCGCCACCCGCGGGTGTGGGGGCAGAATCCGGTACCGGCGAGATCAGTCTGCG
>CAYTVF010000414.1:0-1695 GCA_964441345.1 uncultured Desulfopila sp.
TTTTTCCCCCTACAATTTCCGACACTGTGGGCGTATGTGTGGTTTATTGTCAGCCTTGCGGGAGGGGGTTAGGGGGAGGGGGGAGCCGCAAAGTACAACTTCGTTCCAAACCCACCCACCTCTGTAGCAAATCCACCCACCCCTCAATCCCCTCCCGTCAAGGGAGGGGAGGCCAAAACCAATAAGACAAAGCACATGCTATTGAAATAAAATGAAATATTACTATTTTTATTCATTCTTTTCTTCCTTCCAAGGTTCGATCTCGACCAGACAGGAATTCGAGGCGGTGGAGTGCGATCTGGCGATGATATTCCGGCTTGGAGTTAGAAGATTGATGCAGCCGCCCTTATCCGCCGAATTCCCCGGCTCGCCGATCGGCGCATAGATGGCCGAGCCTTCCGGCGACTGGACGGTGCCCGGCGGCAGCCGGTCGGTGAGATGGGCGGCGCAGATCACCGCGCCGCGATCGTTGTAGACCTTCACCAGACTGTTGCCGGTAATCCCCCGCCTCGCCGCATCTACCGGATTGATCCGCACGATCCAGTAGTACCAGCCGTCGATCGGCACCCGGTGATCCTTGACATCGTTGACGATGGCGTCCTTACCGTCGAACATCGTATGAAAACTGTAGCGCGGATGGGGCGAGATCAGGTTGAGCGGATATTTGGCATAGAGTTCGCGGTCATGATGCCCTTCCCACGAGGGGATAAAGGTCGGCAGCGGCGGCCGCTCGGGATCGTCCGGGGCAAATCGTTTCAGGCTCGACGACTCAAACTCCAGTTTGCCCGACTGGGTCTGCAGCCCCATTCGCCACTCCTCCTTATAATCCGAAGGCAGCGGCGAAAGTTCCGGGACATTTTTCTTGCCGCCCTCGGCAAACCAGCGGTAAGAAACCGGCGCCCGGTTGGCTTCGTCCGGGGCCGGGACCACATAGTAGCCTTTACGCAAAAATTTCCGCCAGGAGGTAACCGTCGGCAGATCGCTTGCCGCAAACAGTCGGCGGCACCAGCCGAGTTCGGTCATCCCCTCGGAAAACAAGGTGCCGAGGCCGAGCCGCGTGGCCAGGTCGAGAAAAATCTGATAATCTGACTTTGATTCCCCCAGCGGCTCGATGCTTTTATGCTGCATGGTGATGACCCGGTGGTTCCACTGGATGAACTGCTGGTGGCTGTAGCCCCCGGAGTTTGCCGTCTCGCCGATATCCCAGCGCTCGAAGTTGGTACAGGCGGGCAGCAGGACATCGGCGAATTTGGCCTCCCCCTCGAACCAGATCGACTGGTTGACCACAAATTCCAAATTGTCGCTGCGGTAGGCGCGGGCGTAGCGGTTGGAGTCGGCCATGGTGCCGAAATGGGAGCCACCGTATTTATAGTACATCTTCGCCGGGGAATGGCCAGGGGCGGGATAGACGATCTTTTTGAACTGCCCCTCGATGCTCTTCGGATCGGTCGGATACCCTTCGCAGGCCTGATTGAGAATGGCCTCGGGAATCCGCAGCCGGGGGATCATCTGCGACACCGAGTTCATCGACGGCAGCTGCGGCATGCGCTGGTACATGCTGACCCGCAGGCCGGTGTAGTCGAGATCGCCGGACAGTCCCCCTTCGGCGTAGCCGGGGAAATAGAAGTTGGTATCGAGCGGCGCCCCCTGCTGCAGGCAGCCCATATTCACCCCGGGTTTGCCGAGGCCCTGCAT
>CAYTVF010000415.1:0-1692 GCA_964441345.1 uncultured Desulfopila sp.
CTAACCCCCTCCCGCAAGGGGAGGGGGAACTTTGTCCATAGAGCTGAATGGATACAAAAATGGCAAAAAACATTTTCAACAATACGTTTGGGCAATTCCTGAAGAGAAACCGGGCGAGGGTAGCTCTTTTGGGGGTTGGCCTTGTTTTTTTATTGTTTGTCGGCAGTGGTCTCCTCTATTTCCAGAAGAAGCACAGGATAGAAAAGGAGCCGATTGAGACCGTGCCCAAATCGGTTGAACTCAATGTCCGGCAAAAAGAAGGAGCAGATAAGCAAGCCGGCGAACCAGCCCGGCAATCCGCGCCATTTTTTCTCCGACCCTCGCCGGATGAACTTTTGCAGCAGCTCGCATCGATGGAGAATCTCAATGAAAACGTTGCGGCTGCAAAATTTACCGGTCTAAAGGTTTTGTGGCCGGTCTATTATTTTTCCAGCCAGGATGCAGGCGGCGGCAAGGCAACACTACTCCTTGACGTTTCGGAGAATGGCTTCGGGATATTGATCGAGAGCGAAGTGGAACTCTCCGCCTACCCTTCTCTCAACACTCTTCAAGCCGGTCAAAAAATCTGGATTGGCGGGGAGATACTTGCCGTCGATCCTGCAGGAACGGGAACAATCTTTCTCAAGGTCGAACATGTGGGATTCAACGAAGAGCAACCCTTGCCTGCGGGAATCGAGACGAAAAAGAAGTAAGCCATTGTCATCGCCAAGGGATTGCCCGGACCGAAACAGGTGAAAATGGCATGGTCGTTGCTTGACGGCTCCAAGGGCCGATTCTTCATGGCGGGTCGGAGGCAAAAAAAAAATTACTGGGGCAGCGGCAGAATTATCGTGAACACCGCTCCGCCTGCCGGATCGTTTGTTACGGAAAGAGAGCCACGATGCTCTGCAACGGTCTGTCTGGCTATCGCCAGGCCTAATCCCGTGCCATCCGGTCGAGTGGTATAGAACGGTTCGAAAATGTGATCCATTTTGCTCTCGTCCACTCCCGGGCCATTATCCTTGAAGGAGATCTCAATGGCCTCCTGATTGTCGGCCCATGTTATTTCCCGTGCGCGGATGGCAATCCGTTCGTGACCGATGGGGCAGAAGGCCATGCCGTTCTGGATGAGATGGTTGAAGACCGTGAACATCTGCTTGCGATCGGCCCATATGTCGATCGCACCGTTTAAATCGAAGACGACCTTGGCGGTATCAGGCCAGGAAGGATCGGCTTTGCCGACCTGCAACACCTCCTCGAAACAGTTGCGCAGGGAAAACCAGCTGCAGGCAGCATGTTCCGGCCGGGAGAATTTCAGGAAGTCGCCAACCGTTTCGATCAGCCGGTTAGACTCCCGCAGGATGATAGTGGTCAATTGAAAATTAGTGTAATTTTTTATCCCCTCCGATGAGAATTCGTTGAGCAGCACCTGAGCCGATCCGGAAATTGCCGTGAGAGGATTGCGAAAATCATGGGCAATGCTGGCACTCATCATTCCTATCGCGGCGAGCTTTTCCGTCTGCCGAACCTGGCGTTCCAGTTTTTCAATCTCACTGATATCACGCAACGTGATGATTTTATGCGGTACGGCAGACGATTCCTGCTCCGGTTCCGCTTCCTGGATGTTCATATGGGCGTAGCCGATCCGAACTTTTGCCCCGTCATCTTTAACGAAATCGGTGGTAAGGCGTTGGTTTTCGCTGGCCAGGTCAA
>CAYTVF010000416.1:0-1678 GCA_964441345.1 uncultured Desulfopila sp.
GCAAAACGCTTCTAAGTAACTTCACCGTAAGTATATGAGATCATTCATTACATATTATTGGACACGGGAGCGTTGTTTTTACCAACGTGAAGCCGAGTTCAAGGGCTCTTTTCTTAAGGTTTTCCACAACCCTTGTCCGATAGCGCTGCTCGTAGTAATCTTGTCCCGCATCAACATACTTCATGCCGTGTTTCAGCATGCTGTAAATCAGGCGGGCCAGTTTATGGGCGGTGGCGGTAATGGCTTTCGGAGCGCCGAGACGGGCCTTTTGCCTGCGCAGGTAGGCGCCGAGGGCACTCTTCGATCGGGTCAAACTGTTGGCTGCAATTCGGAGAGCAGCGGCGGCACGATTAGCGACGGACTTGGTTTTCCCGCTGAGCTTTTTGCCACCGGAAACCTTATTGCCGGGACAAAGACCCATCCAGGAGGCGAACTGCTTGGAGCTTTTCCATCGGCTCATGTCGGTACCGACTTCAGAGATGACCTTCAATGCCGTGTAAGCATCGATCCCGTCAATGCGGGTCAGATCGACACCTGTCATGCGATACAGGTCTCCCCGAACGTCAAAACCCAGCCCATTGCCAGCAACCTTGCCTTTTCCGGGCAAAGGCGCTTGTCCGCCGTCGGACCGGTCATCGAAAACGCCAAGCTGTTCCTCGATCTGATGATCGCAATCGGCAATCTTCGCCTGGTAAAACTCATACAACTCTACCGCCTGCTTCAGGCTGAAGAGATGCTCGGGCTTGTGATGTCCTTCCAGAGAACGGGCAATCGTCGCCGCGCTGTTCTTGCAGCGAGGGTCCCGAAAGCCTGCCAGAACCAAGGGATCACGCTCTCCGGCCAGAATCGCCTTGATAATACGCATCCCCGTCACGCCGGTGATGTCGCTTACCACGTTGTGCAACAACAGGTTCATCTGGCTCAACGCCTTCTGCATGTGCTGGATGTGCGATGCAGCGTACCGAACCAGATTCATCCGTTGCCGGATATAGGCACGAAGCACGCACACCTGGTCCGGAGGCCGGAAGGCACCCTCCAGAAGCCCATAGGAATGCAATCTTTGGAGCCATTGGCAATCCAAAACGTCCGTTTTCCTGCCGGGAACATTTTTGACATGGTGGGCGTTGACCAATTTGACCGCAAAACCCCGACGCTCCAGAATTTCAAACACCGGAATCCAGTAGATGCCCGTGGACTCCATCGCCACCGTCTTGACACCACAGGCATCAAGCCAGTCCGCCAGACGGTGAAGATCCCCTGTAAAACAGGAAAACTCCCGCACAGGCTTCTCGTCGGCACCCTCGGGAACCGCCGCAAAATGGCTCCGCGATCCCACGTCAATGCCGGCAGCATGGGGATTCAAATGTTGAAAGTGGTTCGGCACGTCTTTCTCATTCTTCCTTGGTCTTCGGTCGCCCATATTTCCCTCCTCCCCAAAATAATTGCGGCAAAACCGGATGGGGGCTTTCGCTATGGGCGCTCTTCTAAACGGGATAGCTTACGCTTCACCAATGAAACAGTCGCCGGCCCCCGGACCACGCTAAATTACGGGCATTTAGCACCAATGACTTTTCGGTCTCCTTCTCCGGTTTGCCGACAACAAGATAACCAACAAAACGAATCATGGCAAGTTACTTCCTGATGCAGGCCCGCCATCGGCGAGCTGGGACGCTAAATT
>CAYTVF010000417.1:0-1670 GCA_964441345.1 uncultured Desulfopila sp.
GGCTTGCAAGACGTTGATATGAGACAGTTGAATCAAGTAAAATCGATAGAGTCTCATCTTATTAATTCTCTTGCAAAAATGTCCGTTTCCCTGCTAGGGTAAGCGGCAATATCGCTTATTCAGGGATGGGTTATTTACACTGGAGATCAGCGCCCTTAGTTTGGTTCAGGGGTGGGTGAGTTTGGCACGCAGTTGCTCTTTGCGGCTTCCCCCTCCCCCTACCCCCTCCCGCAAGGGGAGGGGAATTTTGGCCATAGAGCCGAATGGATAGCCGGAATTTAATTTTGGCGAATATGCCATAATTGAAAATCAGGCGGGGCTGAACAATTAAAAGTCGTTATAGTGTCGTATGATTTTTTATCGATAAGCCTGAGAAAGAGGCATCTCATTCCAGGCCAATACAGGAAACCCAAAAATGACCAACTACACCTTTTACCTCGTAGAAAAACAGCCGCCCATCGCCCGGGTATTCCTCAATCGGCCGGAAAAGAAAAATGCCATGGGACCGGCGGCATGGCGGGAACCGGTGGAGATATTCGCCGACCTGGATAACGATCCGGAGATCAGGGTGGTGATTATTGCCGGGAAGGGCGGCTGTTTCTCGGCCGGCATCGATCTCATGGAAATGGTGCCGCACCTGCCGGAATTGATGGACAAAAACCAGACCGGGGCAACGAAATGGAAATTCCTGCCGAAGATCAAGCAGCTCCAGGAGGGCATCTCCGCCGTGGAGAGGTGCCGAAAACCGGTGATCGCGGCAATCCACGGCCATTGCCTCGGCGCCGGACTCGATCTGGCCACGGCCTGCGACATCCGCATCTGCTCGGAAGATGCCCTGTTTTCCCTGAAAGAAGCGGCTGTCGGCTTTGTCGCCGATGTCGGTGTCCTGCAGCGAATCCCTTTGATCGTCGGCCAGGGCCATGCCCGGGAACTCGCTTATACCGCGAGGACCATTTCCGCCGCGAGGGCCAGAGAAATCCAGCTGGTCAGCGATGTCTGCCGGGACCAGGAAACACTCATGGCAAGAGCCACCGAACTGGCCCGGGAAATCGCCGATACCTCGCCCCTTGCGGTCCAGGCCTCCAAGGATGTTCTCAACTACTGTGTCGGCAAATCGATCGACGACGGGCTGAAATACGTGGCGTCGATAAGCGCCAATATCATTCCCTCCGCCGATCTGATGGAAGCGGTGACCGCCTTTGCCGAAAAACGAAAACCCAAATTTACCGGAAAGTGAGCAAATGAACGAAGATTTACAGCAATATCTGCAACCGACCTTCTTCCTCGATTACGACAACGAAAAGGTTGCCGGTTTTGCCGAGGAAGTCTGCGCCAACGCAAAAACGCCAACCGAGCGGGCCGTTGCCCTCTACTATGCGGTCCGCGACCGGATCAGATACGACCCCTACGATCTGCGCTATTCCCGCACAGCCATGAAGGCCAGCACGGTTCTCGCAAGACAGTCCGGCTACTGCGTCGCCAAAGCCGTTCTGCTCGCGGCAGTCGGCCGGCAGCAGGGCATCCCCTGCCGTCTCGGTTTTGCCGACGTAACCAACCATCTTTCCACCGCCAGGTTACGAGAAATGATGGGAACCGATCTCTTTATCTACCACGGCTCAGTAATGTCCGGTTAAGTACTTGCATACAGGTTATTGGTTGAATTGTTGTCT
>CAYTVF010000418.1:0-1667 GCA_964441345.1 uncultured Desulfopila sp.
TCTTCAATCGCTATTCTCGGCATGGCAGTGACTCCCCTTTAATTGTGTACGCATTTAAAGAGTACATCATAAACAAACGGGAGTCAACATTTGTAGGTATTGAACTGAATATTTGACATAAGGGCTACGGCCACGCCATATATTTTTTTATCTGCAATACTACAGGAAAACGCATGTCAACCTCCTATTTCCAACCCCCTTGCCTACGAACACTGTTCAGCGTGCCGCCGGTATTCCGAATCTTCACGAATACAATGTTCCCAATAATGCCGTTGCCAAATACCCGGTTCACCGTGTCTGATGCGGGACTTGGAGCTTTGTTTCCTTTCTGGTGCCCATGCGTTGCATGGGTATCTCTTTGCTACTGCGTTGCAGTCCATGGTTTGATGTGGCAGAAAATGCAACGCATCCGGCAACTAAAGAATCCCATGCGGCGCATGGGATTCAGGAAGCAGATGTGGACATGCAAGTATCATCATGACGTTGCATCCACTCCGAAAATTCCTCTGAACCGGACTCAGGCAGATACCATTTCGCCAAGGCGCTGGTGTCAATATACGATAAGGCCATTAACGTTCATCCCTGTCCATTCGTTGCAAAATGTCACTGGTAATATCCTGGGAAGGCAAACTATCGCGTAATGCTTTGTGGTCCGGTCTTTTCTTCTTTCCCTTAACAGGCAAAATGCGGGCCAGTGGGATATTGTGGCGGGTTACAATAATTTCTTTTTCCTGGGCGAGTAATTTGTCTAATTCACCAAGTTTATTGCGCATTTCTCTCACAGACAATGTTTGCATAGCTCACTCCTGTTGGCTATTGTTCTTCACATAAAACTGTGTTATATTTAAATATAACTTAATGTGATGGAGGTGCGCTATGCACACAACTAACCTTCGGAAGGTGGGCGGATCGATTATGTTGGCCGTACCGCCTGCTATTCTCGATCTGCTCCACTTGCACGCCGGTGCAACTGTCGGACTGGCTGTCGAACACGGTCGCCTGGTGGTTGAGCCTACGTTACGGCCGCGTTACAGCCTGGACGAACTTCTGGCTCAATGCGACGAATCGGCTGAGATCAGCAAGGAAGATCACGCCTGGCGGGAGAGCAAGCCGGTCGGTAACGAGTTATTGTAATGGAACGCGGCGATATCTACTTGGTATCACTGGACCCAACTTCAGGTCATGAGCAACAGGGAACACGACCCGTCTTGGTTGTCTCTCCGATCGCCTTCAACCGGCTAACGAAAACACCGATCGTGCTGCCGATCACCAGTGGTGGCAACTTCGCTCGCACCGCGGGCTTTGCTGTGTCTTTGACAGGGGGAGGCACCAAAACAACGGGCGTGGTTCGGTGTGACCAACCTCGTGCTCTCGATCTCGTCTCGCGCAATGGGCGTAAGCTGGAAAGCGTTCCTGTGGTGATCATGGATGAAGTGCTGGCGAAACTTGCACCTATCTTTGAATGATTCTGGTGACGACTGGCGATATGAGTGTTGGGGGGATGAGGAAAGCATCAAAGACCTCGATGCAGAGAACTATATCGAGGTCCATAGTTGCCCTGAATTTATTTCACGCCGCACCACCACATGCCATTTCCGGGTATAACTCTCCCTGGTCGATCTTTTATGGTTTCACCCGACGCATATCTTTTGTTCGTTTCCATCCCC
>CAYTVF010000419.1:0-1620 GCA_964441345.1 uncultured Desulfopila sp.
TTCCCCCTACAATTTCCGACACTGTGGGCGTATGTGTGGTTTATTGTCAGCGCAAGGGGAGGGGGAAAAAACACCCGGCACTCAGGCAGTGTTCAGCCCTCCCCTCGCAGCATTCCCCCCCTCCACCCGCTGGCGGAGGGGGAAATTTCACACATTTATCTGGCCGCTTTTCAGCGCTTCCAGGATATACTTTTTCGGGCCGTCGGCCCGGACGACACCCTTGTCGAGCAATACGATTCTGTCGACCATCGACAACAGCGAAGCCCGGTGGGTAATAAGCACCAGCGTCTTGTTCGCCATGATCTGGCCCAGCCTGTTCCTCAGAATGGATTCGGTTTTGGCATCCATAGAACTGCTCGGCTCGTCGAGAATCAGTACTGGCGGGTCAAGCAGCAGCGCCCTGGCCATCGCCACGATTTGCCGCTGTCCCCCTGAAAGCAACCGGCCCTGCTCGCCCACCGGCATATCGAATCCCAGCGGGTGGTGTTTGATAATTTCCATCAAGCCGGACAGTTCAGCCGCCCGCAGGATATCGGCATCCCTCGCGATGTCGCAGCCGAGCACGATGTTGTCCCTGACACTGCCCCGAAACAACGTCACATCCTGGGGTACGCAGCCGATAAAGCGCCGCAGTTCGGAAGGGTCGATCTGCCGGATATCGGTACCATCGATCGCCACCATCCCGCTGTCCGGTTCATAGAGCCCGAGCAGCAGTTTGCCGAAGGTCGTCTTGCCGGAACCGATCGCGCCGATAAATCCCACCTTCTCGGCCGGAGCAATCTTCAAGGAAACATTTTTTAAGGCCATGAAATTCTGATCCGGATAGGAAAAACACATATCCTTGAACTCGATTTCCCCCTTCAGGCCGACACGGTGCAGGAAGGTCTTGTTGAGGGGCCGCTCGACCGGCATGGCCATTACCTGGTTCAAGGTCTCCATCGCCGTTCGGGCCTGATGGTATCTGGTGGCAAGTCCCACCACCTGGGCCATGGGGGCAATGGCCTGCCTGGTGAGCATGACGATGGCAATCAACCCGCCCTGCGACATCTCGCCCCTGGAAATGATGTATACCCCGGCTATGACCACCGCCACCACGGTAACGGACTGGACAAAACTGGCGAGATGGTTGACCGAGGTCGAGAGGAATCGGGAGCGGGCGCTCCAGTTGGAGATATGCCCGACCGCCTCCTCCCACGATGCCTGCACCTTGCTCTCCGCGCCCAGCATCTTCAGGGTCTCAAGCCCGTTCAAGCCCTCGACCAGAACGGCATTCTTCCTGGCCGAGGCATGGTAGGTCTGCTCAACCGATTTGCGCAGCGGCACCTGGATGAAGAGGGAATAGACCAAGAGGATGACGATTGCCGAAATATGAATCACGACCGTGGCGCCCGACAGGTACCAGATGGCAATCAAGGCGAGAAAAAGAAAAGGCAGGTCGACCAGACCCGTTATCGACAGCGAGGTGATAAAGTCGCGAATATTGTCGAACTGCTGAATCTTGTTGGCAAACGAGCCGATGGATTCGGGACGGGACGCCATTTTCAGGCCCAGCACCTTTTCAAAGATTATCGACGATACTTCAAGACTGGCCTTTTTGCCGGCCTCATCGATAAAATAGCC
>CAYTVF010000420.1:0-1552 GCA_964441345.1 uncultured Desulfopila sp.
CCCCTCAATCCCCTCCCGTCAAGGGAGGGGAAGCTGCTGTCGCCAGCCTGCTACTGATTCCGCCCCTTCTGCAAAGTAGCCTTATCCTCATCCTTAGTTAATGACATTGGAGCGCACCCTACTTTCCAGCCAACTTGAAAGCTCATTGGAATAAGTACCTGCAACAATCATTCCCAGGAATCTTATCCTCCATGGAGTCCGGTTGTGGCGATCCAACTCTTCACCCGGCGTCGCCCTTCTCCTCATGCAGCAGGGCCAGCAGCTCCGTCGCCGATATCTTACCGGCGACATCGGTGCCTTCGAGCAGGCTGTCGGCCAGATCCCGTTTTTGCTTATGCAGCTCGACGATCTGCTGTTCGATGGAATCCTTCATCACCAGACGATAGACGGTCACCGGCCGGTCCTGGCCGATCCGGTGGGCACGGTCGGATGCCTGGTCCTCCACGGCCGGATTCCACCAGGGGTCCATATGGATGACATAATCGGCGGCGGTAAGATTGAGCCCTGCCCCGCCGGCCTTGAGGCTGATGAGAAAGACATCGCCGCTGCCGTTTTGAAAACTGTTTATCCGTTCCTTGCGCTGACCGATCGGGGTTGACCCGTCTAAATATTGATAACTGATCCTGTGGTCGTCAAGGTAGCCGCGAAGAATGGCGAGGTGGTCGATAAACTGGCTGAAGATCAGGGCCTTATGGTTGTTGTCGAGCAGCTCGTGCAGGGTGTCGACAAAAACCCGCAGCTTGGAGGAGGCGATCCCGGCGTCCGGCATGACCAGGCTGGGATTGCAGCACAGCCTGCGCAACTTCATGATCTCGGCGAGAATGCGCAGGTGCTGCTGCCCGGCCTCCTCGTCCTGATGGGCTTCGATATTCTCCAACGCCTTTTGCCGCATGGCCTCGTAGAGCAGCTGCTCCTCCGGGCTCATTTGCACTTCCAGGGTGATCTCGGTTTTTGCCGGCAACTCCTGCAGCACATCGCTTTTCAGCCGGCGCAGAATGAAGGGCCGGATCAATTTGCGCAGCCGGTTGCGGGCTTCTTTATCCTGATCCCGCTCGATCGGGACGGCGAATTTTTCGTTGAACTTCTTGAACGAACCCAGCAGGCCGGGGTTGAGGAAGTTGAAAAGCGTCCACAATTCGCCGAGATGGTTTTCCAGCGGCGTGCCGGTGGTGATGATCCGGCATTCGGCGCGCAGCTCCATCGCCGCCTTCGATCGTTTGGTCTGCATGTTTTTGATGGCCTGGGCTTCATCGAGAATGACCGTCTGCCATTCCACCGAATGAAGCAGCTCGGCCTCCAGCGGCAACAGGCCGTAGCTGACGATGACCAGATCGAAGGGCTGGAGATTGGCGATGAGTTGGCGGCGGTCGCCGGGCCCGAAAACGATGACGTTCAAGGTCGGGGCGAACCTGCTCGCCTCCTCCTGCCAGTTCGAGGTCACCGACAGCGGGGCCACCACCAGGGTCGGCCCCTGGCTCGCCCGGATCATCCGAAAGGAAGGTGTCGATGTGGTGCACGCCCACCAGTACACCCCCATGTTCTACAGCGTCCC
>CAYTVF010000421.1:0-1546 GCA_964441345.1 uncultured Desulfopila sp.
CCGACACTGTGGGCGTATGTGTGGTTTATTGTCAGCGTCAAGGGAGGGGAGGCTACAACCAACCCGACAAAGTGTATGCTATTGAAATAAAATGGATAGTTACAAAGTATTATGACACATGAACAGCGAACGGTAAAGCCGGGTCGAACGGCCGGTACCGTCGTCTCGGAGTCGGGTGAGGTACTGACCCCACCCTCCGATTGGGCATTGCTTGCTCCCGGCGATGGCCCGCTCACCAAGCAGGTCAAAGCCAAGGGACCGACCTGGCTGGTCCAGGTGAAGATCGGCAGACGGATGATTTCCCAAGGAATCTGGGCAAAAAACGAGCATATCGAGGAAGCCCGCCAGGAGATGGAGGCAAAGCGGACCGGGCCGGGCTATGACAGAAGACGCGAACAGGAGCTGGCCAGGAGAGAGAAAAAACATCGAGAATATGTGCAGGCCTTTTATCTGGAGGTCATGAGCTTTCTCGATTTTCACCCGCGCTATTCGGATCTCGCGGCGCAACTCGCCCGCGCGGTGACCGAACACGCAACCCCGGTCGGCAGCGGGACCGTGGCCAGGACGGAGCGGATTCCCCTTGCGGACAGGGCGAGTGCGGCGCTGGTCGCCTGGCTGCGGCATCGGACCACCGGGTACGACCGGATGACCATCGCCCGGATCAAGGGACGGCGGCGAGAGGTGCGCAGGGAACTGGCCGGCCGGTCGATGGCGATGTTGAATCCCTATCGCAGGGGAGAAGAGGTCGGCGGGACGTGTCCATTGCAGCAGGCGCTATCGGCCCTTCCCTCCGCCGGTTCTACGGATCAAACCGGCAGTGAGTAAGGCCGCGCGGACAACCTCCTCGGGAAGCCTACTTTGTCTGCATTCTCCGGCTGAATTCCTCCGGGGTGAAGGAATAGACCTGGGTGCCGTTGCATTCGACGGCAAACGAGGCGCACACGCTGCCCCGGATGGCCGAGGTCTCAAGATCGTCACCTTTCACCAGCCCGCTGAGCAATCCCCCCCTGTAGGCATCGCCCGCCCCGGTCGGGTCGACCACCCTGGTCGCCTTGAATGAAGGAATCGTCATGTTACGGCCTTCGCTGTAAATCTTCGAACCGGCTTCGCCGAGGGTGACGATGGTCGTTTTCGCGAGTCCGAGCAGTTCGCCGTTGGCCAGGCCGGTTTTATCCTGAATCAGGTTGAATTCGTAATCGTTGACGATGAGCAGCATGCAGTCGGTTATGACTTCCACCAGGTCGCGCGGCTGCAGCATGGGCAGCGCCTGGCCCGGATCGAAGACATATTCGATGCCTGTTTTTTTGCAGCGGCGGGGATAGCTCACCATATCGTCGAGATTGCCGGGAGAAACCAGGAGCAGGGTGGTTCGCGGGTCAAGGGCTTCGATGTCGAGAGCGGATGAAAATTTCATCGCCCCCGGGTTGAATCCGGTGATCTGGTTGTTGGCCATATCGGTAGTGATATAGGCGCCGGCGGTCAGCTCTTCCGGGATAACCCTGATGCCGCTTTTCGCCAGTCCATTTTTTTCGAGCCATTCGAAATA
>CAYTVF010000422.1:0-1545 GCA_964441345.1 uncultured Desulfopila sp.
CTGCCCCCCTCCCGCAAGGGGAGGGGGAACTTTGTCCATAGAGCTGAATGGATACGAAAAAGAAAAGCAATCGTTAACCTATGATCTAAACTGGAGGAAAATCCATGAAAACAGTGGCATTCAACGGGAGTCCCAATAAAGAAGGCAATACCTACCATGCAATCCGAATGGTCGCCGACGAATTGGAAAAGGAAGGCATTGAGACGGAAATCGTCCATGTCGGCAACAAGACAATCAGGGGCTGTCTTGCCTGCGGCCAGTGCGCCAAAAAGAAGAACGAGCAATGCGTGCAGGATGATCAGGTCAATGAATGGATCCAGAAAATGAAGCTCGCCGACAGCATCATTATAGGGTCCCCTGTGCATTTCTCGGCTATCGGCGGCACGATGAAATCGTTTCTCGATCGGGCTTTTTATGTGACCGGCGTCAACAACGGCATGCTGCGGCACAAGGTCGGGGCGGCGGTCGTCGCGGTACGCCGTTCCGGCGGCCTGCCGACCTTCAATCAGCTCAATAATTTCTTATGTTATGCCGAAATGCTGGTGCCGGCCTCCAACTACTGGAACGTGATCCATGGAACCCGTCCCGGCGAGGCAACCCAGGATGAAGAAGGCAAACAGATCATGCGGACGCTCGGCCGGAACATGGCCTGGCTGATGAAGCTGGTAGAGCATGGCAGGAAGACGATCGCGCCGCCGGAAAAAGAGGGCAAAATTTATATGAACTTCATTCGTTGAACATCACGACCCAGTCGTCATGCAGTTCGGCCTGAAGAGGGGCCATGCCCTGCTTCTGTGTTTTCCGGTTAGATTTGCCGCTATCGTTCATTGCCGTTTAAGGGCCTGGGTTAAAATCCCGGAATAGCCCGTCTCATGAATTCATTAGTAAGGAGGTTTTTTCGCGAGGAGTTAAACGATTAAAGCGCACCCGGAAAAAATTCTCATCAATGAAAATTCCCCTGACTTTACAAGAGGCGGAATTCGATCCCGATCCTGATGGCGATTTCGATTTTGGGGCACCCGGCTACTGCAGGCAAATTCCAATTGTATTTTGCCGAGACAACTGGTATCAGCAGTGACAAGATCGCGCACGCATGGACCAATCGAAGGTCCGTGCAGGTCTCCGTCAGCGGGCTGGATCCGGCCGGGTGTCTGCTGTTGTTGCTGTAACATCCCCCGGTTGCGGATCGCCGATCACTATTTCCCCCGCAAGAATTCCCTCAAAAAGCTATGCTTATGTATAATTTTTGCGAATTGATGACTATCTTTTTCCATTACAACAGACTTTTCAGATCAAGGAGTAAGGCATGACCCAGGCAAAAAACGGAGACAAAGTATCCGTTCATTATACCGGCACACTCGCCGATGGCAGCATTTTCGATTCAACCGCCGGTGAGGAGCCCATGGAGTTCGTTCTCGGCGAAGGCGAGCTTATCGAAGGCTTTGAAGAAGGCGTGCTGAATATGTCGGTGGGCGAGAAGAAGATTATCGTACTTGCACCGGACAAAGCATACGGAGACCGGGATGAAGAGATGGTGATCGAAGT